>NZ_JAHZMK010000027.1:24310-193317 GCF_020387775.1 Photorhabdus antumapuensis | reverse complement strand
GTTGATTTGCTGGCTGCCCACCTCCGAAAAAGTAACGACAACTTTTAAACCATCAAACTAATATAGTACTCTGAATTATCAGTTTCTTATTACACTCATTGCCTATTCTTTAATATCAGAATTGTATTCAAGTTCTATGAAGGTGTAAAAAAGCCCGCATGTTGCGCGGGCGAGATAATTGTGTTTCAAACTATCGAAACACAAACCAGTAGTGCTGATTGATACCGCATTTAAAAAGGCGTCCCAATGTTATTATGTGTATGACTCGCGGTAAGCTACAAATTGTTTAACCACATCAAGCAATTAATTCATTAATTTCATTACATTAATCTGTTGACTACCCCCATACTACCGGAACAATAATCGCCTGATTACGGGTTCAAATCCAGTAGGGATTGCCAAATTTAAGCTTTTAAATCAGTATCTTTGTGAAGGGTAAAGATTATAAAACACAGTAGCTTGCTCAAAAGCGGTAAATGTTAAAGGCCACCGGGAGGTTACCCCGATGGCCTTAGCTACGTTTCCGTTATCTATTTCAGAAATGCACGGATCAGCTCTAAAAGCGCGATTAACGCTTTGAGAACGATGATAGCAGTATCAATAAAGGCTTTGAATGCTTTCATCCGTTTGCTCCAGTTGAAGAGCACGATTTACCCAGCCGTTGCCTTTACATTGCCTGTCTGGCTGGTTCTCATCAATGTTAGTTGAAGTGGATCGCGCTCTGACCGAGGCACTGAATCAGCACCACCTGTACTCAGCCAGGACTTACGAAAACTTGCGTCAGAGATACACAGGCCAGAACGCTACCCCAAACTAACAGCCGTTGATTATAGGTTTATTTTCAGATGATTCAATGGATTAATAGATAGGTAAAAACAAAAAAACCAACTGGTGAGGTTGGTTTTTTTGTTTTTGCGCTCTTAAACAGGTCGGTAACCCCAAGCTTAGCGCGATCCACTTCAACTAACATGAGAATTTTAATGCTTAGAACCGGAAATATCAACCGATAACATGACTATAAAACAAACAATACAGACAGATTAAAAGTCACCCAATCACAGGAGAATATTTCTGTTTCAGTCCATCGGATTTATAGACCGTGTTCCTTATCGCGCTGGCGTTCTCCGGCGTGCCTGTGTTATGGTGCGTATGCGCGGCGGTCAGTTCCGCTAATTCCTTAACCACATCCAGCGTCTCTAACATCAACGTCATGACATTGATTTGCTGGATTCCCCCCAACTACAAGTGTGTAAGGCCCAACAACTGAAATTTATTAAAAATTTTTCAGTTGGCAATTTCTCTCGCGCCATCCATGCTGGCGCAATCTGATGAGGCTACTCCATAAAAAAGTGGCTTTTCCATTTCCAACGGTCAGTGACAACAAAACGACGACAAAGATTTTTTTAACAGCTTTACTCTTAACCCAAGAAAACAAAGCTGTTTGCTAATTTTTCTGTGCAATAACACTATAAGTCGACACATAGTTTTTCACCTGAGCAACCGAAAAATTTTCAGCCAGTACACGCAATTCTTCCAGAGGACCACTAACGCCTTCAGGAAAGTTTCGTTCGATGTTGGCCTTAACATCCAACAACCAATGCACCACATCAATATTAGATGGTAATACCCTCATATCTTTGACAACGAAGCCACTTTCCTCCAACACTTCTCTGAAATAGCCGGGTGTTTTTCGGTTGGCACAAGCGAGGCGATCAATGATGTCAGGAATATCCGATTTATAGTTATCCAACTCCACATTATAGAGATTGTCAGAAATAATCACCTGACCACCAGCGCTCACCCGTTTGAACAATGTACTCATAGCCTTTTCATACAACGAGTTCGGAAAATGCGAAATGACACCACGGATAATCACCAGATCATAGAGCTCTTGTGGATCAGGTAAGCGATCAATATCCTGCGCATTGCACAAATACAGATTGATACGCTCAGAAAGCCCGTATTGTGCATGAAATTCAGCACAATATCGCAATTGCTGTTCGCTGATATTTACGCCATCCAAACGTTTACATTCAGGAAAACGCTCAGCCAGATATTTCAGGATATAACCCCAACCACAACCCACGTCTAAGATACGTCGAACCACTGGCCGCTCAACTTTTGTTTCCAAACCAGCTAAAAGTAATTGACGCTCAAAATAACGAATACCTGACTCATCCAATGAAATTGGTGGCTTTGAAGCAGGATCATCGTAAACACCAAACTGGAATAACAGTGTATCACCAATCGCCTTACGCCAGCGTTCTGGATCTTCGCAATAAGTTTGTACCACTTTACTTTCGTAGTCGTTGGTGGTTTCCCCCTGGATGATGTGATAGGGCGAGGCAGGCTCAACATCAGTGCAAAACACATTATCAAAGCTACTCATGAGCTTTTCCTTATTAAACGGTTTTTAAAAGCGTCGCACCCTTAATTTGTCAGGATTTGCGGCGTATTGGTAAATTTCAATGAGATATTCATATCTAATTAATCCAATGCTACGACCACCGATAAATTACATTGTTATCAAATCAGCCTTTGCCACTCCTCAATATCTTGATACGAAAGGCCATTAATGATTTTTTTGAACCAAACCGTATAAATATCAGGAGCATTATTAATTAGCTCCCTCAATTTCAGCGGATTAACCCATTTGTAATCGGACACTTCGTCAAGGTTAATTATCGGTTCTTTATCAAAGCGTCCAATAAAAACATGATCATACTCGTATTCAATCAAATCATTAGGAAGTAACGCATGATAAATAAATGACGAAACCTTTTTCAATGGACAGTCAAAACCCATTTCTTCGCCAAGACGCCGATGCGCAGCGGCCTCCAGAGCTTCACCAACCCTGGGATGACCACAACAGCTATTGGTCCAAAGTCCGGCTGAATGATATTTGGTTGCTGCGCGCTTCTGTAGGAGTAAATTTCCTTTATTATCAAAAATAAAGATAGAAAAGGCCCGATGTAACATACCTTTCTGATGAATATCAGCTTTTCCCGCTGAACCAATGGGATTGTCATGTTTATCAACAAGAACAAGTATCTCATCCATTATTAATGACCTTTCTGTGAATTGAATCATATAAAATCATAAATTTTAATTAACAATAAAAATATAATCAATATTCTGCAAGTACCAGATTAACTTTGCAAGAATAAGAAAATATCTTCATAACAACATGATATAAATCACAAAATAAAAATATTTCATCCATTCCACTCTGACATTAATATAAAAATAAAACAAATTAATAGAATAATCATTAATGTTTTAATTAAACATATTCAAAAAAAGAATATATCCAACATTAATCATTTATCACCAAGACTCACCTGTTAAATTACAGACCCTACAGATCATGACCTCAGGTATCACACCAAGTTATAGCCGTTTCTCTCATCCTTTTGGATGTACTTTTACAACAAAAAAACATCACAGAAAATTAAACGAATAATAAACAAATAAGAGAAAATCCCCTTAATAACTAAACATTCATTAAACAACTGTCGATTTTTCATCTTAAAAAAACACAAATAAACATCCGTTGAAGTTTTGTTTAATACCAAAGGAGTATACTCAGCGTTTGCAAGTCTTCTTCCCTCCAGTATTTTTTAGAACTAGATAAAGAAATGGAATATATGTATCAACCTGCCAGTTCAGGAATTCGACTGTTCACCGATTTAGTCGGAAAAAAAATTAGCCCTAGCCCTCATTGGTATTCTGCCCAGAATCGCACTAAATTTGCCTTACGTAGCGCTCTGATGCCAATATCGACACTAAAACTATTAAACCAGATAGTTAATACGCCGTTTTATCTGGATATTTTGAAGAAACAACCTTGTTTACCTTCTAAATTACATCGCCCTTATCTGAGCATTAACTTCAATAGAGGGCAGACGTTACGTGCAATAAATGAACATTACCAGCTATTATTTACTGGGTTAAATCAGTCTATTGTTAATAAAATATTTCGTTCCAATGCATATCCATTAGCGGTTATCAATGGTAAGAGTAGAACTTATACTATCTCTTTAGATTCTATGGACTGTTTTAATAAAGAAGGTGAGCTTACTCTATTTATTATGACAGAAGATAATAAAACTTTAGCAAGATGCGCTTTCACACTACTCACTATTGCTGGTAAAAAAACACTGTTCATCGGTGGGCTACAAGGTTCCAAAGGCGATGCAACCCTTGAAATTATCCGCGATGCAACGAAAGATTGTTATGGATTATTTCCAAAACGCTTACTGATTGAATCCGTTTGCCGTCTCGCTGCCCACTTTGAATGCCAGCAAATTCTGGCAGCTAGCAATGATACTCACATCTATAAGAGCCTACGCTATTGGCATAAAAAGAAAGACAAATTAGTCGCTGATTACGACTCTTTCTGGGAATCATTAGGTGGAGCAAAAGGAAAAAATAAGGATTTCCATCTCCCCTTATCCATTGAAAGAAAACCACTTGAAGATATAGCCAGTAAGAAACGGGCAGAATATCGCCGCCGCTATCAATTACTAGACGAACTGGATAATGGAATGCAGCATTCTCTGCCTTCAAATTAAATCAGAATCAGGCCGCTACCTTTCACAGGACGGCCTAATTTTTGAGATGACTCTTACCTCGGTTTAACCATCTGCCATTCAAGATGTATTTTAACCGCAGGCCATTCACTATTGATAATGCTGTAAACACAAGTATCCCTGATGCTCCCATCTTTAGATACACCATGACTACGCAGAATTCCATCAAGTTTTGCACCCAGTCGCTCTATCGCTTTCCGACTCTGATGATTAAAAAAATGAGTGCGAAATTCCACTGCGATGCATCCTAATTCTTCAAACGCGTATTTCAATAAGAGATATTTTGCTTCCGTATTAATATGTGTCCGCTGAACAGAACGAGCATACCAAGTATAACCTATTTCCACCCGGCGGGCATTAGCATCAATATTCATATACGTGGTCATTCCAACCGCTTTACTTGTTCGATGATCAATAATCGCAAAAGGCAACATAGTACCCTTTTCATGTAGGAATAAACGACGCTCAATCTCATTACTCAACTCAGCCGGCGAAGGAACACGGGTGTACCACAATTTATGCAACTCACCCTCTTCAATTACCTGTAAAAATTCATCATGCCGTTGATAAGTTAGAGGCTCTAAAGTCACCCCTTTTCCTGCCAAAGTTACCCATTCAGTCATCTGTTTTTTCATAATAACCACTGATGTTATAAATTAAGTCAGAATAGAAGAGATTACCCTATTCCGGAGTCAAAACAGGGATCAAGTTAATATATGGAAAATTAATCCCCCATTTAAGCAAAACCTGCACTTTTAACATCTTAGGTGGCTCTCACATTATTCAGAAAAAAATACCAAAACTGGGTAAACAAATCGCCTGGCTGAATGAGTCACATTCTCCCCATGTAAGAATACAAAGCCACGCCACGAATTATCCGGAAAAAGTGAACAACTGAAATCAATGATTACCCATATTGTGATCTGATTAACCTTTCTAGAATCAATCAACAAGGAGTACACTAACAACTTTTGTGTTCCAATTTTCTTCACTAACTCTATGACAGAATCTGATTTCATGACCTTCATCACATTCATTTAACATTTTTTTCCCTATTAACCTTATTCCATCTAAATTTGAATCATTACTCATCCGACCACTTGGCGTTTTTGTCCCGTGGTTTAGGACACAATAATAATCTGGTTATGATTGACAAACACCCGATGGAGATTGCAATGAGCCATTATCCTCACCTGTTCGCCCCTCTAGATCTGGGGTTCACTACACTAAAAAACCGCATTTTGATGGGATCAATGCATACTGGACTAGAGGAACATCCCGACCCCCAGAGACTTGCCCGCTTTTACGCTGAGCGGGCAGCCGGAGGAGTGGCATTGATTGTCACAGGCGGGATTTCGCCAAATAAACAAGGTGTTATAGGGAAAGGCACTGCATTTCTGGTAGATGAAAAAGATCTTATTCACCATAAAGTTATTACAGACTCAGTTCATCAGGCTGGTGGAAAAATTGCAATGCAAATCCTACATACCGGCCGTTATAGCTATCAACCACACCTTGTCGCCCCTACTGCCATTCAAGCACCAATTAATCCATTCATGCCTCGTGAAATGACAGAAGAAGACATTCAGCAAACCATTGCTGACTTCGCTCATTGTGCACAACTGGCACAACAAGCAGGTTATGATGGTGTAGAAATCATGGGTTCTGAGGGCTATCTGATTAACCAGTTTCTGACTACCCGAACCAATCACCGCCAGGATAAATGGGGCGGAAGTTTCGAAAATCGAATGCGTTTTGCTGTGGAAGTTGTTAAAGCAGTCCGTCAGGCAACAGGGCGAGAATTTATTCTAATCTACCGGCTTTCGATGTTGGATTTAGTCGAGGATGGTTCTAATTGGCAGGAAGTCGAACAACTCGCAGTTGCTATTGAGCAAGCGGGAGCATCGATCATCAATACCGGTATCGGCTGGCATGAAGCTCGGATTCCAACGATTGCCACTATGGTTCCCCGCGCTGGATTCAGTTGGGTAACGCAAAAGTTGATGGGAAAAGTTTCTATCCCATTGATCACAACAAACAGAATTAATGATCCCAACATTGCAGAACAAGTGCTGGCTCAAGGTTGTGCCGATATGGTTTCCATGGCGCGGCCTTTTCTGGCGGACGCCGAATTTGTTCTGAAAGCCCAACAAGGGCGGACTGATGAGATTAACACCTGTATTGGCTGTAATCAGGCATGTCTGGATCAAATTTTTGTCGGTGAAATAGCCTCTTGTTTAGTTAATCCCCGCGCCTGCCACGAAACAGAAATGACTGCTGAACCTGTTACCATGCCTAAAAAATTGGCGGTTGTCGGTGCCGGACCTGCCGGATTGTCATTTGCAGTGACCGCTGCCAGTCGTGGTCATCATGTCACTCTGTTTGAACGTGACGGACAGATTGGTGGACAATTCAATATTGCCAAACAGATCCCTGGTAAAGAAGAATTCCATGAAACATTACGCTATTTTCAACGTCAGTTAGCAATCCATCATGTTGATGTCAGGTTGAACCAGACCGCCACAATAGAAGCACTTTCTGATTTTGATGAGGTGATTATCGCCAGCGGCATCGTACCTCGCCAACTTACGATCGATGGTATCCATCACGAAAAGGTACTGAGCTACTTAGATGTATTAAAGGATAAGAAAAATGTCGGTCAGCGTGTCGCTATCATTGGCGCAGGTGGTATCGGTTTTGATACCGCAGAATATCTGAGTCAACCAGGAAAAAGTACTAGCCTTGATAGCACCACTTTCAGCGAAAAATGGGGCATTGACCATAATCTGACACATCGTGGTGGTTTATCTCCTGAAGGCCCTAAACCAAAACCTTCTCCCCGAAAAATTTATCTATTACAACGTAAACCGACAAAAGTTGGTGAAGGATTAGGTAAAACAACAGGTTGGGTACACAGAACCAATCTGCACATGCGCGGCGTGAAAATGCTCAACAATATGCAATATTTGAAAATAGATGATCAAGGATTACATATTAGCAGCAATGGGGAACAGCGCTGTCTTGCCGTAGATAATATCGTTATTTGTGCCGGACAAGAGCCACTGAGAGAATTATATCAACCGTTACAGCAAGCGGGAAAAGCAGTGCATCTTATTGGTGGGGCAGATGTTGCAACGGAATTGGATGCCCGACGAGCTATCGATCAAGGTACTCGGTTAGGCTTTAAAATTTGATGATAAATAATGACGGTCATAGACAGACCGTAAAAACAGAGCAAATCCTCAAACCGCGCCATTCCTGGCGCGGGTATTTTACTCTTTCTTACCTAAACCTTTTTTTAAACCGAAATATTTTTAATCAATCAATTACGCCGAGTTAGCTGATCCGATGCCAGACGGTCATCCTCAGCCTGACAAACAGCTGCGGTGAACAACACATCAGTAGAAGAATTCAAACTGGTTTCTGCCGAATCCTGTAATACACCAATAATCAAACCGACTGCTACAACTTGCATAGCAATCTCATTGGAAATCCCAAACATGCTACAGGCCAGAGGGATCAACAGTAAGGAGCCTCCAGCTATACCAGAAGCACCACAGGCACAAATTGCAGCAACCACACTCAGTAACAATGCTGTAGGCAGATCAACCGGCATACCAAGTGTACTGACCGCAGCCAGAGTCAATACCGTGATGGTCACCGCAGCACCTTCCATATTGATCGTCGCTCCTAATGGAATAGAAACTGAATAAGTATCTTCATGCAGATTCATACGGCGGCACATCGTCATATTCACCGGAATATTTGCAGCCGAACTGCGAGTGAAAAATGCCGTTACGCCACTTTCACGCAGGCAAGCAAATACCAGAGGATAAGGATTACGACGAATTTTCCAGTAAACAATCAACGGGTTTACAACAAGTGCCATAACCAACATACAACCCAGTAATACCACCAACAATTGGACATATCCCAGTAAGGCATTAAACCCCGTTTCTGCAATGGTTGCAGACACCAGACCGAAAATACCAACCGGTGCAAAACGAATGACCACCCGAACAACCTGAGTAACCGCCTCAGACATATCATGAATTAGAGACTTAGTTGAATCCGTCGCATGACGCAGGGCGATACCCAAACCAATAGCCCAGGCAAGGATACCGATATAGTTACCATTCAGTAACGCATTCACTGGATTAGCAACAACATTAACCAGTACCCCTTTAATCACTTCCATAATGTTTTCAGGCGGAGACATCTGAGCATCATTGACAGTCAGCACTAGTTGTAACGGGAACATAAAGCTACCGGCCACAGCAACCAGCGCAGCAAAAAATGTACCCAAGATATAGAGGATAAGGATTGGACGAATATTGGTTTTTTGGCCCTTTTTATGGTTAGCAATAGAAGACATGACCAGAACCCATACCAATACCGGGGCTACTGCTTTCAAGGCACCAACAAACAACGTCCCAAGCAAACCGACTGATTTGGCAACCGTAGGCGCCAACCACGCTAACAGTATCCCGGCAATTAAACCTACCAAAATTTGTTTAACCAGGCTCCCTTGCACAATGTAATGCACGAAGCCACGTTTTTGTTTTTCCATAGTTGATCCATTTTATTAACAGTTCTGTTAAACCTATACCCTATGGATTTCAAGATGTATCGCGACGGCAAGGGAATGAATCCCCGGGAGCATAGCTAACTATGTGACCGGGGTGAATGAGCGCAGCCAACAAAGAGGTAACTTGAAAGATAACGGGTATATATTTTTTTGTGTTTGCTTCCTCAGTATAGGGAAACCAAAAGTAGAGAAAAGCAGCGATAGTTAAAATATACAACCTCGCCAGCACTTATTAACAACACATTCACATTTGTGTGATCAAAACGGCAATTTACACATTTACAAAATACAATTATTTGTTTTTATGTTTAACCATTTCGCAGCAATTTAAGACAAGAAGAAACCATATCTCCCCATTCAAAAAAGATATGGTTATCTGTTAAAAAATAGTTACCTAATTACTGATTCTCTGTAGCTTTGTATTTATTTACCCAAACATTAATAATCATTGTTACTGCCAAAATACTTGCTACAGCGCCCAGAGAACCCCCTATAGGAATATGATAAAAATCCATTATCAGCATTTTAATACCGATAAATACCAGAATGACTGATAAACCATATTTCAGCATTGTAAATTTCTCTGCCACCCCTGCCAGCAGAAAATACATCGCACGTAATCCTAAGATAGCGAAAAGATTAGAGGTCAAAACAATAAAAGGATCTGTAGTTACTGCAAAAATAGCAGGAATACTGTCTACCGCAAAAATAACATCACTAATTTCAACCAGAATCAGGACCAAGATTAGTGGAGTCGCATATAACAAACCTTTTTCTTTCACAAAGAAACGTTCTCCGTGAAGATTATCAGTGATACGAATATGCGCTCTTAGCCAACGGATAAAAGGTTTATCGCCTATCGGGGAATCATCCTCTTTTGCCAACGCCATCTTAACGCCGGTAACCAACAAAAAGATGCCAAACAGATAGAGTATCCAACTGAATTGAGAAACCAGCCAACTCCCTGCAAAGATCATCACGGTACGCAGCACAATTGCGCCTAAGACACCGTAAATAAGCACCCGACGTTGTAAATTTGCCGGAATGGCAAAATAGCTGAATAACATCAGCCAAACAAACACGTTATCAACAGCAAGTGCTTTCTCAAGTAAATACCCGGTAAGAAAAGCCATTACCTGACTATTAGCAACAGCGCCCCCCACAGTTTCTCTGCAATACCACCATAATCCTAATGCAAATAAGAGCGACAAACTTACCCAGATTACACTCCAGACAGCAGCTTGACAAAATGACATTGCTTGCTCTTTCTTACGCCCCTGTAAGGATAGATCCAGCAACAACATAATCGTCATTAAAACAGCAAAACTTCCCCATAAGATAGGACTACCCACAGAGTTCATTTTCTTTCTCTCATAAACAAAAACGGCTGAAGTCTCAGAAGACGCCAGCCGCTGCTATATTTCTTCCCCACATCGTGGATATCGATGTATTGCAAGCAACCCTCGCCTTCTGGCAAGGTCTCACTTACAACACAGAAAATGTACCATCAGGTATAAGTTCAAGGTTGCCCGGCTACCGGATGCTGTTGCATCGTAATGACGATAAACCGGCAAGGAAGTTACTCCCCTTTGCTGCGGTGAAAAATAAATCAAATTCAGACAAGAATCAATCTATCACCGAAAAAATATTGACTCATAGTCAGTAGTCATTAAATGCAAGAAACCTAACAAGCCAGCCTCATAGGCCCATTTCTTATCCTATTTTAATGAACGTTCAATTGATCACCAAAATTTTCTGTTTAGTCACCCCTGATTTTGTTACAGTGGCACAGGCTGCGTCATTTGCCTTTTTCAATAGTGAAAAGGCATTAAAACCAACCAAATAACGTAAAATAGGATGTAATTTAATCGGTTTAGCCTCATGCTTTCAGGATGAACGAACAAAGGCATTTTAGGAACACCTGATGGAAATAGTAAAAGAACTTATATATGCACTTTGGTACCAGGATTATGAAACTCTGGCCAACCCATCCCTATTATGGGCCATTTACATCATGCTATTCTTAATTCTCTTCCTTGAAAATGGCCTCCTTCCCGCTGCATTTTTACCAGGAGACAGCCTGCTTATACTAGTTGGCGTATTGATTGCCAAAGATGCAATGAGTTTCCCTCTAACGATTGTAGTATTAACTGCCGGAGCAAGCTTAGGTTGTTGGATTGGTTATCTCCAAGGAAAATGGTTAGGAAATACCAAGACAGTACAAGGCTGGCTCTCTCACCTTCCAGCTTATTATCACCAAAGAGCTTACAATCTTTTTCACCGCCACGGCCTGTCAGCTTTACTTCTTGGCCGCTTCCTCGCATTTGTCAGAACCCTCCTGCCAACACTTGCAGGACTGACAGGTCTACAAAACAGTCGTTTCCAGTTTTTTAACTGGCTCAGTGGCTTCCTGTGGGTCATTATCCTTACCTCTTTGGGTTACGCATTTGGTAAGACCCCCATTTTCCGTCAATATGAAGACTTGGTAATGAATTTCCTGATATTACTACCACTTGCTTTACTCATTATTGGTTTTAGCGGCAGTTTGTTAGTTGTATGGCGTAAAAAAACTTGTCAATCCCCTCAAAAAAAGTAATTAATTCCGATAAAATCTAATATCCCTCCCTGCTGCAGATAAAAGTATCGTTTGCAGCAGAATAGTGAAATAACTCTAATGTTTTTTATTCACCTTCCCAAATATAAGCTATATTTAATGATAGTCTTTTCCGGCATCAGGAAAAGCAACTGACTAAGTCAAATACACACACCTTACATTAAGGAGTAATCTACATGTCAAAGATCAAAACTACTGAAGATCTACACGTTGAACTAAAATCACTCGCAGATACACTGGAAGAAGTGATCCAAAGCTCTGGTGATAAATCCAAAGTCGAGCTGGAAGAACTTCGCGGCAAAGTAGAGGATGTCATCAAAGATACTCGTTCTAAACTCAGTAATGCCAGTGATATGGTTGTCAAGAAAACAAAAGATATGGCGGGCCGTGCTGATGTCTACGTTCACGATAAACCCTGGGTAAGCATCGGTATTGGTACTGTTGTCGGTGCCATATTAGGTGTAGTGTTAGCTAAACGCTAATATGATCAACTCATCCAAATCTCAAGGCCCCGGTAAAGGGGTCCTTGACATTCTCCAACGCATTGCCGCTGTAGTTATCGAGATAATAGAAACTCGTTTGCAATTGATCGTTCTTGAGTTGGAAAAAGAAAAAGCTACTTTGATACAGCTAATAGTCATAGCCAGTCTGACACTACTGCTTACCACTTTCGGCCTTATGTGTCTGCTTGTTATGATTTTTTGGGCTATCGATCCTAGTTGGCGCTTTATTGCATTGGCTAGTACCACTGGCACACTACTCATTCTGGCGCTTATCGGTCTGATATGGACCATCAGGAAAGCGCGAAATTCAACATTACTTAGTGCAACTCGTGAGCAATTAAAGATAGACAGAGAAATGTTGGAGGATAACAGTAATGAGTAAACAACGTCAGAAAAAAAAGCTAAAAAAACAGCAAATAATGAGAAATATCCAACTACAACGCCTCGAACTCACCAACAATACACAACTCTGGAAGAGCCTCACTGAACCTTATGACAAAAGCTGGCAAAAGCTTTTGTCATTAAAACCTTATCTGCGGCTCGCAATCCGTACTATCTCTTTATATGGCCTGCGTCATCCTATGAAATTTTATCGTTTGTCGCGCCACATCATTCGAATATTGAAATGGAAATAATTCTTCATAATATATTTCATTGATGATAACTTTAGTTACCTACATTCAAAAACTTTGTATAAAATTGTTAATAATCCTTGCTTACAACTAAGCTCACCTACCTTTAATATACATTCCATCCGTTAATGATTAACAAATTGTGCTGTTTCGAGTTGGTACAAGTTAATCATCAAACAAACTATTATTATTTCTCTGAGTTTTAGGGGTTGTTAATGAAAAAATTTGAAGATAGTGCCCTGCTACTGGCTCGCATTTTGATGCCAATTCTGTTTATCGTTGCAGGTTATGGAAAATTAGGTGATTCCTACGCGGATACTCAACAATATATGAATGCCATGGGCGTCCCTGGCTTTCTATTACCACTGACGATCTTACTTGAATTAGGTGGTGGTCTGGCAGTTCTGTTTGGTTTGTTAACCCGTACCACCGCGTTATTTACCTTTGGTTTCTGTATCCTGACTGCCGTACTTTTCCACAGCAATTTTGCTGAAGGGATGAACCAGACTATGTTTCTTAAGAACCTGACTATCGGAGGAGGTTATCTGTTACTGGCTATCACAGGTCCAGGTAAATTCAGTATCGATCGCCTGATGAAGAGAAACTGGTAATACCCTGCCGTGGCTGTTCTGAATCTAAGTAATAACAGCTCTCAGGTAAAAGGTGAAACGATCAAAATCCCGCTCTTGCTCAAGGATTTTATCAGCAAACTATCCAATATTGAGCCTAAAGATAAATAGTAATCCGGAAGATCTGGAAGATCTTTCGGCTTACTTTAGTCAATAGACCCAACTTTTATTGAATCACAGTAACTTCTGTAAGATAATTATTTTATCAAAATAAATAACCACCTCACTTTTCAGTGGAAAATAATTAAATCCATGCCCGATAATAAATTAATATATTAGGTATATAATTAACACCCACAATAATAATGTAAATAAAAAACAATTAACCAAAATATATTTAAAGGTTATTTAATCCAATTCAATTTTTTAATCACAATAATCAAATCATGTAAAATCTATTAGGTATGTTCCATAAAAAATCATTACTATTACAATGTCGAACGTTTATTTATATAGAGATTCAAATTAAAACTCACACATTTTTATTATTTAATTATACGATTAATACATTTCCTTCACATAATTACCCTTCTTTATATTCCAGCCAATAAAATAATAAAAAATTAACATTATCACCTTAAATTAAAAACACTTTCCCTGCAAAATAATATTAAGACAATCGATTTAAAAAACGGTTATTTTTTAAATCACAGCATAGAATTAAAAAGCCTATAATTATTGGATAAAAAAATAACAAGACGTGTTTAGAGGGATAAATCAAGAATATTATCAATCGACACAAAAAACTAAAAGAAACAACTTGACACATAACTATATACATTAGAAAATCATTTAAGCAATAGGAAATTCATTAAAAATATTGGTAGTAACGTAGGCTAATAATTAGTATTGAAGATTAAATAATTGTGTTTTCATTTCACAAAAAATACTTATACCAGATAATTCACAGAATTCTTCATACAGTAAACGAATAAGGAAGACAAATGAAATATAGTTCAATTGCTTATACCATTATTTGTTTAATGCCATTTTATGCTACCGGAGCAGGAAAATTAAAGGATGTTTGCGACGGTAAATTAATTACTAATACATCTATAAGCAGTATAAATATTACAAGCAACCAAAATGGAAATGGACCTGCCATGAATGTATTAGTAGAAGGGCAATGGTATGATACATATCTAACCCCCGATATTATAGAGGGCAACGGTATTTATGGGCTCTATGATATAAGTCATAATGCTTATCTCAATGCATTAGAAGTTAACATTTGTGTAAGACTTGGCAATTTAAGAGGCATTGAATTAATTTATAAACCATAAAATTCCAAGCTAGAAAAAGAGAGCTCACATTAATCAATGCACTTATAGTGCATTGTTAAATCAACATTTAATCCCCATAGAATAATAACGGAAAATTTATGACTATTCATGGTAAAAAAATAAATGTGCAGTTAATAAAAAACTCTCCAGACCAACTATCTGTAAGTGACTTAAAGGCACAATTGACTGCTATTGGGTTGACGTGTGAACTTACAGATGAACGCTTACTCGAACAATATATTGAGGACGTAAGAAAACAGATGATTACAGGAAGTACACAAGCATTTACAATTGGGGAATATAATAATGGCAATTTAGTACACACATCCAACGCTAATTGGTCACCTGAGGAAGGTGCCTTAGGATACAAAGAGCAATTAATTTATATCGGCGCATGGGAAAACTTCCAATGGTTACGTGAAAATTGTAAAGCAGAATTTGGGGGGGATGAAGATAATCCCCCCTCTACACAAGAAAGATACGATGACGTAGACGCAGTGAAAAAAGCCTTTATCAAAGTTGCAGAGGGAGCTTCTGAGACCCTAGTAAACCCTTTGGACAAAAAAGATATGGAGTCTGCTCTAACCAATCTCCTGAGCTCAGTTAACAATGACAATGTCAAAAACTATGACTCCGGGCATAGAATAAAATTATTCTTATTAATAGAGAATTATGATCCAGAAAGAAATACGGGTGACGGAATTGGGGTATTAGGAATAGACTGGAGACTACGAATAAGTGATTATAAGAAGAAGAAACAAAACGTTAAACATGATACAATTATTGACCTAAAGAGCTGGTCTGTCACATATGATAATACTGATACTCTTATCAGTGACTATCATAAAGTAAAAAATGCATCTAGCTAAAAATAATAAATAGAGACGGATTCGACTAATAAGTACAATTTTTCAGAAGGGCGAGCAGTTGCTATAGTAAGCATCTTTCTCGCCAAAGGAAAAAGCATTGTCATGTTTTTTCTTCTCGGCTAATACCCAGTTGTACACATGACGAACATGCTCGAAAAGCTTCTTTTACTCAATATGCACCCGAATATTATACCCAGTCGATTTGTGAATAATCTCAAAACCGTACCAAACCGACTGTGACGAAAAGAGTCTATACAAAAGCAAGAACAACCTGAGAAATGGCAGCTCTATGAACTGTTTGCTATCCATCTCCCCCTAATCCTAAAATTTCTCTACACTATCAATGAGAATTTAGGCAACGAGAATTTAGGGGGAGAATTGTGCAGTTTTATTAAACAATACCTAATTATAAATAATACTGGCCTTGATACAGCATTGTCTTATTGACCAACTACCCATAAGGCCAAAACCAAATTATTAGCTTTTTCATCACAAAAGTTTTATTCGACTTCGCACTCTTTATGCCATAACTTCATATTTTTTTAAGCAATCAACGAACCATGCTTTTCGGTACACCTGACTTTATTATAAGAAGGCTTCGTAATTTGATTACTTTACATGCTTCTACTTACCGACTAACAAACAATTTAGGAATTTCCCGCAAGCACCAGGATTTAGCTTCCCCCATATTGTCTCGTCGCCATGCCATAATGACATTTGTATCATGGCTGTATTCAGAGCCAATCACCCGCAAACGCCCCTCAGTAATATCTTGTTCCACCATAGGATAAGGCATGGTAGCGACGCCCAACCCGGCCAAGAGAGCACGGCGTTTATCTTCCAGAGAACTTACTGTCAAACGCTGTTGCTTATCTAACAACTGAACCGTTAATACCGGGCGCTCCCTCGCTGTATCTGCCACGGCAATACCACGATACTTCACCCTCGTGACATCAGACAAAGGCTCCGGCTCTTGATGTATAGGATGATCAGGGCTAGCGACATAAACATTGGTAATACTGTAAAGCTGACGTGAATTAATTTCTGCCGATGCGCGAAAATGCATATCTGGTGCAATAACAATATCCGCCCGACCAGTTTCCAACCTCTCCCATGCACCCGCCAAAACCTCAGTCAATAAAGAGAGCTGAGTATTCGATTTTTGAGCAAGCTTACCTACTAACGGGAATAATGAAGAAGCCGGAACTAATGCTTCACAAACAATTGTCAGGTGAGTTTCCCAACCTCGCGCTAATGCTTCTGCATCAGCCGTTAATTTATCAGCAGCTTCAAGCAATTGACGTCCACGCTCAAGCAACATACGACCAACATTGGTGAATTTAGTTCTGTGACCCGAACGGTCAAACAGCACCACATCCAGCTCCTCTTCCAGTTTTTGCATCGTATAGCTAAGTGCAGAAGGAACACGGCCAAGCTCATCAGCGGCCGCAGCAAAACTTCCCCGCCGGTCAATCGCATCCATGACCCGGAGAGATTCCAGTGTAAGCGCTCGTTCTTTGCTCATATTTTTCTCAATCAGGAAATTTGAATATGCTGACCAGATTAACTGGCTAACATTTCGCCGTCCAGATAATTACTATTCTTAGTGTGTGTTTTTTTAAGGTAACCACCATCATGATTATAAATAGAACAGCAAAACAATGTGGGAAAGCTGACTATGGTTGGCTACAGGCTCGTTATACATTTTCATTTGGTCACTATTTTGACCCTAAGTTCCTAGGTTATGGCGCGCTACGTGTACTCAATCAGGAAGTCATCGCCCCCAAAGCCGCTTTCCAACCTAAATCCTATCCACATGTGGATATATTGAATATTATTCTACAAGGTGAAGCAGAATACCGTGACAGCGAAGGCAACTACATCAGAGCCCGCAGAGGAGAATGTTTACTATTTTCTACTCGTCAAGGCATCAGCTACAGTGAACATAATGCCAGTACTAATAAGCCACTGACGCGCTTGCAACTTTGGCTGAATGCCTTTCCTCAGCAGGAAAGCTTACCATTGCAACGAATGGAGTTACCAGAACAACCATTGGCTATGTTAGCTTCTCCAACCGCAGAAGATGGCAGTATGCAATTACGTCAGCAAGTGTGGGTAAATCATATTTTCCTTAATAAAAATCAATCTCATCATCTGCAATTGAAGGGAAAAAATGCCTATCTGCAATCCCTAAATGGAAATATAAAAATAAGAGGCAATTCTAAGGATAACAATTTGATTAAATGCGGAGATGGCGCTTTTATTCATGAAGAAAGTCGTCTGGTTTTAAAAGCAGATACTGAATTCCAGGGGCTGTTAATTGAGCTGGCTGCTTAAAAAAGTGAAAGCCCCATCAAGGTTAACCTGATGGGGCTAAATTTGTGAAGTTGACCGATAAGCCGGGTTCTGTCGTGGACAATCATTCATCTAGGCCAGCACTTACGCACTGGCTCAAGCAGCCTACCCGGGTTCGATACGGGCCGTACCTAATGAACCCCTATTTGGCCTTGCTCCGGGTGGAGTTTACCGTGCCACGGACTGTTACCAGCCGCGCGGTGCGCTCTTACCGCACCCTTTCACCCTTACCTGATCCTACGTAAGTAGGCCATCGGCGGTTTGCTCTCTGTTGCACTGGTCGTGGGCTTTCACCCCCCAGACGTTATCTGGCACCCTGCCCTGTGGAGCCCGGACTTTCCTCTCCTCTACCTATCGACCAAAAAAAGGACAATGATAAAGCAGCGACTGTCTAGTCAACTTCGCGGCGGATTATAAGAGGTTTAACAAACGATGTATATACCCGTTATCTTTCAAATTGCCTCTTTGTTGGCTGCACTCGCTCACCCCGGTCACATAGTTAGCTATGCTCCCGGGGATTCACTCCCTTGCCGTCGCAATGCATCTTGAAATCCATAGGGTATAGGCGTTTACTGATTATCTGCCTTGTTTATCAACAATTACCATTATTCTTCGTTCTGTCCCAACCCATGACGATAAAGTGCATTTTTCTTCACACCATGAATCTCTGCTGCCAATGCAGCCGCTTTTTTCAATGGCAGCTCTTGTTGAAGAAGCGCCAGCGTTCTTAATGCCTCTAGAGGCAAAACATCGTCATCCGGTTTTTTATAGCCTTCAACGATCAATACCATTTCACCACGACGACGGGTTTCATCTTCCTTAACCCACGCCAAAAGTTCATCCACTGGCATCCCTTGAATGGATTCCCAAGTTTTTGTTAATTCCCGCGCCAGAACGACATAACGTTCAGTTCCCCACACCTCAACCATATCTTCTAAACTTTCGATCAGACGATGAGTGGATTCATAAAAAATTAATGTGCGTGGCTCCTGTTGCAAATCCCGTAAAGTATCTGTCCGACTTTTACGCTTTGCGGGCAAAAATCCTTCGTAACAGAAACGATCTGATGGCAGACCAGCAGCAGACAAGGCGGTTATCGCCGCACAAGGCCCTGGAAGTGGGACAACATGAATACCGGCCTCACGGCAACGGCGAACCACATGATAACCAGGATCATTAATCAGGGGCGTTCCTGCATCAGAAACTAATGCAATACTTTGCCCTTGTTGGAGTTTTGTAATTAATTGATCTGCTTTCTGCTGTTCATTATGATCATGAAGTGCGAACATGCGTGCATTAATGGCAAAATGTTGAAGCAACAAGCCAGTATGTCGCGTATCTTCGGCTGCAATCAGATCGACATGCTCAAGAACTTCAAGCGCACGCTGAGTGATATCACCCAGGTTTCCAATGGGGGTTGGCACAACATATAGCGTGGATGTCGTAACCACTGCTCGATTAGGTTGATTCATTGTTTCATCCGAATGGCCGATTTAAAATTGAGCATCTTTGAAAAAAACATCGCTGGATACAGTATGCTTTCCTCAATTTTTGTGCGTATCAAAACTGGTTTAGTCTGTTCAGCTATGCTGGCAGTCATGATCATCGCAGGATGTACCATACCTGACCAACAGGGGCAACAACCTTCGCAAACCCAGGACAAAATCAGTATAGAAATCGCCCGTTATCAATCCATCATTGATGCCGCTCATGGAGAACCCTCTCTTGATGCCATCCGTGCTTATATCGCTCAGGAACCACTTCTGAAAGAGAGTGCGGCTCATCAAAAAAATATTGATGATACCTGGCAAATGCTGACCCGTCTTTCACCACAAGAGCGCCGTGGGTTGGTCATCAACGCTGATGAAAATGTTCTGCAAGGCTGGCTGGACTTACTCAGTGCCTATCAGGATAACAAACAGGACTCTGACAAACTACAGGCAGCTATCCGTGACTGGAAAATTCGTTATCCACAAAACCCTGCCGCACAGTCACTCCCAACTCAGTTACAACAGTCAGACATCCAACAGCAAGATGCGAATATCCGTATTGCTCTGTTCCTGCCATTAAGTGGTCAAGCAAAATTATTCGGTGAAGCCATTCGCCAAGGTTTTCTTGATGCTCAGGCCGGTTTACCAAATCCATCATTGCCAACAGAAAACTCGGAAAATTTATCTATAGCTGACAGAGATAGTGCGTCAAATGGCATGGTTTCGTCCGATATGTCCCCCAGTGAAGTGGCGCCCATAGACTCAGCAACACCAACCACTCAGACAATACCTGTCATAGCCAATACGCCGATTAACACACAACAGGTCAAAATCTATGACACAGCAAGCCAGCCATTGGAAAACTTATTTATTCAGGCTAAGCAGGACGGCGTGAATTTAGTTGTCGGGCCGTTACTTAAGCCAGATGTGGTTAAACTCGTTCAGATAAATACTGCATTAAACATGCTAGTACTCAATGAGTTAGACAATGCTCAACCACACTCTAATATCTGCTATTTTTCTTTGTCACCAGAAGATGAAGCGAAAAATGCCGCGGAACATATTTGGCAGCAACAGAAACAGAATCCTCTGATTTTGGTCCCCAGAGGGACTTTTGGCGATCGCATTGCCAAAGCCTTTGCACAGGAATGGCACAAACAAGGGGGACATACTGTTCTGCAACAAACTTTTGGCTCTTCCGCCGAACTGAAACAATTGATTAATAGAGGTACCGGCATTCGCTTAACCGGAACAACTGTCAATGTCACAAGCAATCAACCTACATCAATCGCTATTGGTGATCTGGAAATCCCCCAGATAAACACCGATGTCGCTCCTACTTCTACTGGCGGCTCAGTGGATGCAGTGTATATTGTTTCTACCCTGGATGAACTGACGCTAATTAAGACAATGATTGATATGGCAATCAGTTCCCGCGATAAGCCCCCCCTTTATGCAAGTTCCCGCAGTAATCAGGCTGGCGTCGGTCCCGATTTCCGCCTGGAGATGGAAGGAATGCAATTCAGTGATATTCCCTTAATCGCCGGTGCTAACTTGCCACTGATGCAGCAAGCAGCCAGTAAATTTACAAATGATTACTCTTTGATGCGCCTTTACGCTATGGGTATTGATGCCTGGTCATTAGCAAATCAATTCAGCCAGGTTCAGCTTCAAAGTGATTTCCATTTCAATGGTGCTTCCGGGGTGCTATCTGTTCAGGAAAACTGCACCATTTTCCGACAGCTCTCATGGATGCAATATCATCAAGGCCAAATCACTGCGATTTAAGTAACTTGCCGCTTGTCACCAAGCGTCCTTTCAATTCAAATGACACATTTCAGGATGAAAAGAAAATAAAAAAGCCGACAAGTTATTTGCTAGGACGCAACTATGAAGCGCAAGCAAAGTTGTTTTTACAAAAACAAGGATTATCTTTTATCGCCGCAAATGTGAAAGTTCACGGCGGTGAAATTGACCTGATTATGAAAGACAAGCAAACTTGGGTCTTTATTGAAGTCCGTTTTCGCAAATCAGGGCAATATGGAGATGCATTGGTGACAATCACCCGTAGCAAGCGTAAAAAATTACTACACGCTGCCGCAGTATGGCTGTTTCAACGAGGTGAATGTTTTGAAACCTCTTCTTGTCGCTTTGATATTTGTGCTATTACTGGTCAACAATTTGAATGGTTGCAAAATGCCTTCAATCAAAATGAGTTCACTCGTTAAAATGATACTGAGTAGGTTATAAACGTGCTGGATAGAATTAAAGTCTGTTTTACAGAAAGTATTCAAACTCAGATTGCAGCCGCAGAAGCATTACCTGATGCTATCTCGCGAGCGGCAATGATGATGGTTCAGTCATTACTGAATGGTAACAAAATCCTTTGCTGTGGTAATGGAGGCTCAGCAGCGACTGCCCAACGGTTTGCTGCCAATATGATTAACCGGTTTGAAACTGAGCGCCCAAGCCTGCCTGCATTGTCACTTAACGCAGACAATGTGGTAATTACCGCGATTTCAAGCAATAAACAGCATGATGAAATTTATGCTAAACAGGTACGGGCATTAGGTCAGCCAGGAGATGTGTTATTAGCAATTTCCACGCATGGTAATAGCCGTGATATTGTTAAAGCCGTTGAAGCCGCCGTAACCCGCGATATGACAATTGTCGCCCTTACTGGCTATGATGGTGGTGAGCTTGCCGGCTTACTTGGGCCACAAGATGTGGAGATTCGAATTCCATCTCATCGCAGCACCAGAATTCAGGAAGTTCATATGCTAACAGTTAACTGCCTGTGTGACTTAATCGATAATACACTCTTTCCCCATCAGGATGACTAAGGAGCCAATAATGCGATTTTTCTCCCTATTAGCTACGATTTGTGCTGCTGTAATGTTACAAGGATGTATTGGTGCGGTCGTGGTCAGTTCTGCTGCCGTAGCGACTAAAACCGCAACCGATCCACGCACTATTGGTCAACAGGTTGACGATAGTACTCTCGAAGCCCGTGTCAGTAATGCGCTTAACAAAGATAAGCAGCTCAAAGGGCAAACCCGTATTATTACTACTGCCTATCAAGGAAAAGTTTTACTGACAGGTCAAAGCCCAGACTCAAGCCTTTTAGACCGTGCTAAACAGATAGCATCACGTGTTGATGGAGCACACACCGTTTACAATGAAATTCGTCAGGGGAAACCTGTTGAATTAGGCACTGCTTCTAAAGATACCTGGGTTACAACTAAAGTACGCTCAAAAATCCTAGCTAGTGACTCGGTTAAGTCTTCTAACATAAAAGTCGTTACGGAAAACGGCGAAGTCTTTTTACTGGGCATTCTAACCAAACAAGAGGGTAACGCCGCAGCGAAAATTGCCAGCGAAACTAACGGTGTTAAGCGGGTAACAACTGCGTTTACTTATCTGAATTAAGCATATTACTAAGGGGGATAGCACCATAAATCTATCCTGGATATATTAAGCCGCGTCATTCTTTGACGCGGGCGCTTTCCCTTTTTACCATTCTTCCCTCAATTATTCTTCAATAACTCGTTTTTCTTAAGGTAATTCACCCCACCCAACAACCGCATTTGTCGCAAAATCCATTGTTGACGCTGTAAAACATAAGCCGAAGGTGCGTTAACTTTATAGCGGTGCGGGTTAGGCAATACAGCAGCGAGTAAAGCAGCTTCTGATGCAGTCAATTTACTGGCTGATTTATGAAAATAGTGTCTGGATGCCTCTTCAACACCAAAAATACCATCACCAAATTCTACAATATTAAGATAAACCGTCAGAATTCGGCTTTTTGACCATGCCAATTCAATGGTAAAGGTCACTCCAGCTTCCAATCCTTTTCTCAACCAGCTACGTCCATTCCACAAAAATAAATTTTTGGCCGTTTGCTGAGAAATCGTTGAAGCCCCCCTCAACCTTCCTGAGTTATTTTGATTACGCTCAAGTACACTTTCGATAGCATCAAAGTCAAATCCCCAATGCTGTAGGAATTTCTGATCTTCCGCAGCAATAACAGCCAATGCGATATTTGGCGATATTTGTCCTTGCCCTACCCAGTCAGAACGAGACACATAAGAAAAATTAACCGATAACCAAGCGCTAATCTGGCGCTCAACCATAACCATAGAAAACGGTACTGGCAAAAATGAAAATGCAACAACAGAAACTATCCATAAGATAATAACTGAGATTACGATTTTTTTAAGCCAGTACCATAAAAATTGAAAAGGATTTCGCATCCAGTTACTCAGTCATTTCCAATACTTTTCTGACAAGTTTATCAATTCCCTCTTCCGCCTGAGAAATAGATTCAGCAAGCATGTAGGCTGGTGTCGTCACAATTTTGTTTTCTAAATCAACAACAACATCATTTACCTTGCAAATTATATGGACTCCTCCCATTGCCTCTACTTGCGCAATCGTTTCAGGATCATTGCCGACAGTTAGTTTCACCGGTTTATTAAGTAATTTTGGCAACATAACAGGCGCAATGCACATAAATCCCATTGGTTTATGTTGCTTATGCATCGCCCTCACAAAACTTAATAATTCCTTATTTATTTCACAATCAACTGTCTTAACGGCAAAGTCACATAAATTCTTTGCAACACCAAATCCCCCAGGAATTATCAGGGCATCAAATTCATCGGCATTTGCTTGTGATAAAGGCTTAATTTTTCCCCTTGAAATACGGGCAGATTCCTGTAGGACGCTACGTTCTTCGCCCGTTTCTTCGCCGCTAATATGATTAATAACATGAAGTTGTGGTTCGTCAGGAGCAAAAAAGCTCGTTTTAACATCTAAACGGTCTAAAGAAAGCAGAGTTAATACTGACTCATGAATTTCGCTACCATCGAATACACCACATCCACTTAAGACAACCGCAACTGATTTCATACCTCACTCCATTTGTAGTAGATTATTGCTTAACCCTTTAGGGGGTTAAACACCAATCTTCATCACAGATTTTAATGAATCTTGTAACAAAAAATCTTATCTTTGCTATGTTGGTACTTGTATGATGTACGGAGAATTCCTCATTTACTCGCCGCAACCAAAGATATATTAGATAGGCGTGTAAAAAGTTTTCCCTGGTGTTGGCGCAGTATTCGCGCACCCCAACCTCGGTTGGGGTTATTTTTTTTCAGCGTCCGTCAACCATTCTCCCAAAATTTCCGTATCGTTCCTCCATTCCTGCTTTAACTCATCAACCCATTCCTGAACATTATCCCACCATGCAGGTAAATCAGGTGATTGAATCTGCTGGGCCAATTGCTGTAAATGACGCAATCCAACTGATCCCGCAGCACCTTTTATCTTATGCGCTTCCTCCGTAATGCCTTTCTGATCTTTAGCTGTCATATTTGAGTCCAGAACAGATAAGTAACCCGGCATCATCTTTTCAAATACACTCAGACTATTGCGAATCAATTGAGGCCCAACGAGCTCGATGTATTGGTTAAGCATTTCTGTATCAAGTAAATCTTCATCTTTTTTCATCAATCCTGACTCCTCTTCTTCCGGCTGCATATGATGCACAGACTGTTCCCCCCAATATTGTTCAATAATGGCGGTTAACGCATTCACAGAAAGCGGCTTACTCAACACACCATTCATACCTGCATCCAGATACTCTTTTTTGTCTTTTAAGACATTTGCTGTCAGTGCAATCAGTGGGGGCAGATCCTTTTTGGCATATCGCTGACTTAATTCCCGGGAGATGTCTAACCCGGTCATATCGGGTAGCTGAATATCAAGCAGTACCAGATCGAACTCTCCTGGCTTAAACACCTCTAGCGCATCTTTACCATTCATAGCGACTTCTACACTGTTACCCAACTTCTCCAATACAGAGCGAGCAACAATCACATTCAGCTCAATATCTTCTACCAATAAGATATGCAAAGCCGGAAGTGGGCAATCTTCTGTATCTTCTCTGCATAAAAGACTCTCTTCCATAGCAGGTGCAATGATAGACAGTGTAAATCGAGAACCTTGTCCCGGCTCACTTTCCACCACAATATCCCCTCCCATACTTTGAGCCAAACGTTTGGATACCGCCAATCCAATACCGGTTCCCGTTGCTGGACAACCACCATGACTGCCTTTTACTTGATAATACATCGCAAAGATCTTCTCTAGCTCATCCTGTGGGATACCAATCCCCGTATCTGTGACTTCAAACAGCAAACGTTCTCCCTCTTCGTACCAGATTCGAACATTAATCTCACCTTTTTGCGTAAATTTCACCGCATTGCCAATCAAGTTCCACAGAATTTGGCGCAAGCGAGTACCATCCGTGATGATTCTGGCAGGCAGTGGCAGTTCTGGGTTCATTACAAATTTAATATCTTTCGGTTGGACCAGCAGCCCAGAGAGATTTTCCAAATCGGACATAAAACCGGTAAAATCAATCGGCTGATTATCAATTTGCACTTTACGCCGTTCAATTTTATCCATTTCAATAATGTCATTGAAAATATTACCCAGCGTGATAGCACTGACATGAATCGTTTTCAGATAGTTATTTTGCTCAGACGTCAACTCAGTATCGAGCAGAATACGGCTCAAACCAACAATGCCATTTAAAGGCGTACGAAGCTCATGGCTAATCGTTGAGATAAAAGTAGTCTTATCCCTACTTGCATTCTCCAAAGCGTCCTGATAACGCTTACGTTCCGTTATATCGCGCCCAAATCCCATAAGCCCATGCCTTTTGCCTACCCGATCATAAAAAGGGACTTTCCGAAGCTCAAAACAGGCTTTTCGACCATCGGGATAAACTAGCCATTGTTCATAAGTGAGTGCAACATTATGACGGAACACTTTTTCATCGGTTTTCATTACTTTGCGAGCAACTTCTTTGTCATAAACGTCGTTTGGTGTCAGCCCGACAAGTTGTTTCTGGCTTTTACCCGTCAGCAATTCCATCGCCCGGTTACAACCAGAAAACTCATTATTTTCATTACGGTAATAGACCAAATCAGGAGAGGCATCGAGAAAAGATTTCAACAATACAGATTGTTGTTCCAATTCAATCTGCGTCTGCTCACGGTGTTTCATCTCTTCTTTGAGTTTATCCAACAATATTAGATGAGCCTGCTCAGCTTTTTCTCTTTCAGAGATCTCCTGATTAAGCTTAATAATGTTGTCTTTTAATTGCTGATTAAGTTCCCGATCACGCTGACGCATAACTTCCAACTTTTCAACTAATTTGGATAATCTCTGGCGGGACTCTTCGAGCTGTTCAACAACAACCGAAAGAAAATAGACAGCCCAAGGCGTAATCAACAAACCAAAAAAGATTGAGCGAACTAAATCAATACTTTGCACTCCTCCCTGAAGCAGAAAAGTGACTACCATCTGTACACCCATGGCAAGAACGACCAGTGCGGATGCAAGCAGTAATGAGAAGCGTACTAACCCCAATTTCATCATTAAATCAACATAATATTGGGCCAGGCCCCTGAGCAGCTTCATTTCATAAAGACTCCCGTTAAATATGACCACTCCGGATCATACCGTAAAAAACCGGCCACTTCGTTGAAGGAATAACAGAAATTGTTGACCTGGTAAAACAATAGTATTATTTAATAGTTTTAGTTATGACTTCCCAAACATTATTCTGGCTTTCTACTCCTGCCGGTCTTTTCGCACAATCCAAACATGAATAAATAATCAAATACATTGATAAAATAAGCATAAAATTCTTTTTACTCTTTTAATATCCCCCAAAAAGATAAAACTTTATTCTTATAAAGGAACAAAAATACAAATTAATTCTTAAAAGTTAATATTAGTCAGATTTTAAATCTAATAAATAAAAGTTTAACAGCATATACAAAACAGATATTACACTAATATTAGTGATATAAATCACATTAAAATCCTAACATGATCTATATCACACAACACTAATGTTAATTTTTCTACTTATAAATCATAACATTAACTTTACTTATCACCTATCCTTATCTTATCCCGGTGATATTTGACCTGATTTATATTTCTAGTTAACTTGGAAAGTCACTGGAAATCATCTGTCAGATTCTCATCTGAACCATAATTATGCAGTGACACAATATCATTTAAGTCACCACCTGTTTATCACAAATAAACAAGTGGTGGTTGATTGAGGGCGCAATTCAGACGCCAGTAAAAAATATTAATCTCACAAATGTCTGTGAGTTTCTGTGAGAGTCGGACAGAACCTCGGGAGGTTCACACTATGCTATATAACAAATCTCAAGAAAAGGATAACTGTGGCTTTGGACTGATAGCCCATATTGAAGGGGAGCCAAGCCACAAAGTAGTCCGTACCGCTATCCATGCACTAGCACGAATGCAACATCGTGGCGCAATTCTAGCAGATGGTAAAACCGGCGATGGTTGCGGTTTATTGCTGCAAAAACCCGACCGTTTTTTTCGGATGGTCGCACAAGAGCACGAATGGCGTTTAGCCCGCAATTATGCAGTCGGTATGCTATTTCTCAGCCAAGATCCTCAGATTGCCCAAAACTGCCGGGAAATAGTCGAACAGGAGCTGCAAAATGAAACGCTGTCAGTCGTTGGCTGGCGTGAAGTACCGACCAACAGTGATATTCTGGGCGAAATAGCCCTTTCAAGCCTCCCCCGTATCGAACAGATTTTTGTTAATGCTCCTGCTGGCTGGCGTGCCCGTGATTTAGAACGCCGTTTATTCGTTGCCCGCCGCCGGATAGAAAAACGCATCAGCGACAGTGATTTTTATGTTTGTAGTTTGTCCAATCTGGTGACTATCTATAAAGGACTGTGCATGGCGGCAGATTTGCCCCGTTTCTATCCTGATCTGGCTGATTTACGTTTGGAATCGGCAATTTGCCTATTCCACCAACGCTTCTCAACCAATACCGTCCCACGCTGGCCATTAGCACAACCTTTCCGCTACCTCGCCCATAACGGTGAAATAAACACCATCACCGGTAACCGCCAGTGGGCACGGGCAAGAGCCTATAAATTAAAAACCCCGCTTATCCCTGATCTGCAATCTGCGGCTCCTTTTGTCAACGAAACAGGATCAGACTCCAGCTCACTGGATAATATGCTGGAACTGTTTCTCAACGGCGGAATGGATTTAATCCGTGCTATGCGATTGCTGGTTCCTCCCGCATGGCAAAACAATCCTGATATGGATGAAGATCTGCGCGCTTTCTTTGATTTCAACTCTATGCACATGGAGCCGTGGGATGGCCCTGCGGGAATCGTCATGTCAGATGGACGCTATGCTGCCTGTAATCTGGATCGTAATGGCTTACGCCCGGCACGTTATGTCATCACCAAAGATAAACTGATCACCTGTGCTTCCGAAGTCGGCATCTGGGATTATCAACCGGATGAAGTGGTGGAAAAAGGTCGAGTTGGTCCCGGTGAGCTTATCGTGATCGATACCCGCCAAGGCCGTATCCTTCATGCAGAAGAAACAGACAATGACTTGAAAAGCCGCCATCCCTATAAAGAATGGATGGATAAAAACGTCAAGCGCCTGACCCCATTTGAAGAATTACTGGAAGATCAAGCCGGTCACCGAGATCTGAACGATCAATCCTTAGCGGTTTATCACAAACAATTTGCCTACAGCAACGAAGAGCTAGATCAAATCATCCGTGTTCTGGGAGAGAATGGTCAGGAAGCGACAGGTTCAATGGGGGATGATACGCCGTTTGCCATCCTTTCCAGCCGCCCACGGATTATCTATGACTATTTCCGCCAGCAATTTGCTCAAGTCACTAATCCGCCAATCGATCCACTACGCGAAGCACATGTTATGTCTCTCACCACCTGCATCGGGCGGGAGATGAACGTATTTTGTGAAGCAGAGGGACAAGCACACCGATTAAGTTTTAAATCTCCTATTCTGCTCTACTCTGACTTTCACCAATTAATAACGCAGCAAAGTCCACATTATCGCGCAGAACAATTAGACTTAACTTTCAATCCACAAGAAACCAATCTGCAAAATGCCCTATTTGCATTGTGTGACCAAGCTGAACAACTCGCCAGAGATGGTGCGGTATTGTTGGTATTATCTGACCGCAACATTACGCCGGAAAAGTTACCTATACCCACTCCTATGGCTGTTGGCGCTATTCAACACCGTTTGGTAGAAAAAAACCTACGCTGTGATACCAACTTGATAGTAGAAACAGCGAGTGCCCGTGATCCACACCATTTCACTGTACTACTGGGATTTGGTGCAACAGCAATTTATCCCTATCTGGCTTATGAATCCCTCGCCAAAATGGTCGATAATGGCACAATTAATAAACCTTATGCTGATGTCATGCTTAACTACCGCAACGGTATCAATAAAGGGTTATATAAAATCATGTCGAAAATGGGCATCTCGACTATCGCCTCCTATCGCTGTTCTAAACTATTTGAAGCTGTCGGCTTACATTCCGAATTAACTGAATTCTGCTTCAATGGCGTCGTTAGCCGAATTGGCGGTGCTAATTTCAACGATTTTGAGCAGGATCTGCGAAACTTATCTAAACGTGCATGGCTTGCTCGTCAACCACTCGATCAGGGCGGATTGCTGAAATATGTTCATAACGGCGAATACCACGCTTATAACCCGGATGTTGTAAGCACTTTACAGTCTGCGGTTCATAGTGGCGAATATAACGATTACTTGAAATATTCTCGTCTGGTTAATCAGCGTCCAATTACCACAATCCGTGATTTACTGGCGATAAAAACAAAAGATGAGCCTCTACCTATTGAAGAAGTAGAACCTGCCGAAGAGCTGTTTAAGCGCTTTGATACCGCAGCGATGTCGATTGGAGCATTAAGCCCGGAAGCACACGAAGCTCTGGCTGAAGCGATGAATACGCTAGGTGGTTTTTCCAACTCCGGCGAAGGTGGAGAAGATCCCGCACGTTATGGAACAAAAAAGGTTTCCCGTATCAAACAAGTTGCTTCCGGTCGGTTTGGTGTGACACCTGCTTATCTGGTCAACGCTGATGTGATTCAGATTAAAGTCGCACAAGGTGCTAAACCCGGAGAAGGTGGGCAATTACCGGGTGATAAGGTAACACCGTATATTGCAAAACTGCGTTATTCCGTACCCGGCGTAACCCTTATTTCTCCACCACCACATCACGATATTTACTCTATTGAAGATTTGGCTCAGTTGATTTTCGATCTAAAACAGATCAACCCCAATGCGCTAATCTCAGTAAAACTGGTTTCAGAACCGGGCGTTGGTACTGTTGCCACTGGCGTTGCCAAAGCTTATGCCGATTTAATTACTATCGCAGGTTATGATGGCGGTACCGGCGCCAGTCCACTGTCATCGGTGAAGTATGCCGGATGCCCGTGGGAATTGGGGCTGGTGGAAACCCAACAAGCGCTAGTTGCTAACGGATTACGTCATAAGATCCGCTTACAAGTTGACGGCGGGTTGAAAACGGGCGTAGATATTATTAAAGCGGCCATTCTTGGCGCTGAAAGTTTCGGTTTCGGTACTGGGCCAATGGTTGCCCTTGGATGCAAATATCTGCGTATTTGCCATCTCAATAATTGTGCAACCGGGGTTGCCACTCAGGATGAGAAATTACGTCGCGACCACTACCACGGATTACCTGAACGGGTAATGAATTATTTCCGCTTTATCGCCCGTGAAACCAGAGAAATCATGGCTACATTGGGTGTCAAAAATCTAACTGATTTAATAGGTCGAACTGACCTGTTGGAAGTACTGGAAGGTATCTCAGCAAAACAGAGCAAACTAAATCTCGATCCGCTATTAGCAACAGCAGAACCCCATCAGGGCAAAAAATTATATTGCACTGAAAGCAATCCACCATTTGATAATGGGGCACTGAATAAAAACTTACTGGCTCAAGCCTCTCGCTATATTGAGAACCAACAAAGTAAAACTTTCTATTTCGATATCCGTAATACGGATCGTTCAGTGGGCGCTTCACTTTCCGGTTTTATCGCTGCTCGATATGGTAATCAGGGGATCGCGGCGGCACCAATAAAAATTCATTTCAATGGTACTGCCGGTCAAAGTTTTGGCGTCTGGAATGCCGGCGGTCTGGAGCTGACACTCATCGGTGATGCCAATGATTATGTCGGTAAAGGTATGGCTGGCGGCCGCATTGTTATACACCCTCCCGTAGGTTCTGCCTTCAAAAGCCATCAGGCAACCATCATTGGCAACACATGTCTCTATGGCGCAACCGGAGGCAAACTGTTTGCTGCCGGGCGAGCAGGAGAACGCTTCGCCGTTCGTAATTCAGGAGCGATTACAGTTGTAGAAGGTATCGGAGATAATGGCTGTGAATATATGACAGGCGGTATCGTCTGTATTCTCGGACGCACTGGCATAAATTTTGGTGCAGGAATGACCGGCGGCTTTGCTTATGTCCTGGATGAAAATGATGATTTCCGCAAACGGGTTAACCCAGAGTTGGTCGAAGTACTGGCAGTAGATGCCTTAGCTATCCACGAAGAGCACTTGAGAGGGCTTATCACTGAACACGTCCTCTTGACAGGCTCCCAACGCGGTGAAGATATTCTTGCTAACTGGCAACAGTGGCTGAGCAAATTTGCGCTTGTGAAGCCAAAATCCAGTGATGTGAAAGCCCTACTGGGACATCGCAGTCGTTCTTCCGCAGAGTTGCGAATTCAAGCGCAATAAGGAGCCAAGATGAGCCAGAATGTATATCAGTTTATCGACTTACAACGCGTCGATCCGCCTAAAAAACCGCTGAAAATCCGCAAAATAGAATTTGTGGAAATCTATGAGCCATTTTCAGCAATTCAGGCACAGACACAGGCCGATCGCTGCCTTTCTTGCGGTAACCCTTATTGCGAATGGAAATGCCCCGTTCATAACTACATTCCCAATTGGCTTAAACTTGCCAATGAAGGACGTATTATGGAAGCGGCTGATTTATCCCATCAAACAAACAGCCTGCCGGAAGTTTGTGGTCGTGTTTGCCCACAGGATCGCCTTTGTGAAGGCGCTTGCACTCTGAATGATGAGTTCGGTGCAGTGACTATTGGTAATATTGAACGTTACATCAATGATAAAGCTATTGCTATGGGCTGGAAGCCCGATATGTCACAAGTTCAGCCAACGGGCAAACAGGTTGCGATTATTGGTGCAGGCCCCGCAGGGCTAGCTTGTGCTGATGTATTGACTCGTAATGGCGTACAAGCCGTTGTTTTTGATCGCCATCCTGAAATCGGTGGATTACTCACCTTTGGCATACCGGCATTTAAACTGGAAAAAGAGGTCATGATACGTCGCCATGAAATGTTCTCTGAGATGGGTATTGAATTCCGGCTTAATACTGAAATAGGCAAAGACGTTGCCTTATCTGAACTGACTGAGCAGTTTGATGCGGTGTTCCTGGGTGTAGGAACCTATCAGTCAATGCGTGGGGGACTAGCAAATGAAGATGCTGATGGTGTTTATGACGCTCTGCCATTTCTGACTGCCAATACCCGGAATTTGATGGGTTATCCCGCCCTACAATCACAACCTTTCATCAATATGCAAGGTAAAAGAGTTGTGGTTCTCGGTGGCGGAGATACTGCAATGGATTGTGTCAGAACGGCTATTCGCCAAAAAGCAGCCTCAGTTACCTGTGCTTATCGTCGTGACGAAATCAACATGCCAGGCTCCCAGCGCGAAGTAAAAAATGCTAAAGAAGAAGGCGTAGAATTTCTGTTTAATCTGCAACCTGTCAGTATTGAAATCAATCATTCAGGTCAAGTTTGTGGCATAAAAATGGTACAGACTCAACTAGGTCAACCTGATGAGAATGGACGTCGCCAAGCTGAAATTATCTCAGGCTCGGAACGGCTGTTCGAAGCTGACGCAGTGATCATGGCATTTGGCTTTAAACCACATACAATGAACTGGCTCAGTGATCATCAAGTAGCCTTAGATAAACAGGGACGCATTGTTGCACCAGAGTGCTCAGATATTCCCTTTCAAACCAGCAATCCGCAGATATTTGCTGGTGGAGATGCCGTTCGTGGCTCAGATCTGGTTGTAACCGCAATTGCTGAAGGACGTAAAGCCGCACAAGGCATTCTTGATTATCTCAACATCTAATCAACCAAGGGAGCTTTTCAGCTCCCACCTCTTTCTATTATCAGTTCGATAACTTATATTAATTGGATTACTCTTACACAAAAAAGTAAGTAGATTTAATGAACATTCCACACTTATTACTGTCATATATGATATTTTGGAATATTCCCTCTCATTAATATGGGTTTTAAATAAAATATTCCAACTAACCGGCACAAGTATCACGATGCTTATTCAACTATAAATACTGGAAACATTAATGCAACTAATAAAAACTCTAATTTTATTGTCTCCAATGCTGTTTATCAGTCATACGGCACTTGCCTTATCACGCCCCCTGACGCCTGAAAATATTACCAAAGAAATTGTAAATAGAGGTACCAATTCTGTGGTGGCAGAATTAGGTGAAATGGGCGCCAAGCAAGAAATCACTCACAAAATTACTACTGGTGACAGTAACTGGATAAAACTGGCTTTTAAATTAATGCAAAGTATGCATCTGGATTTTGCCAAAGAGATGCGTTATGCATTATCCCTTGCATTAATTAATAATCCCGTTGAAGTCCTTGCTAACGCAGATAAAGAAAACAATATATCATTGGCTGATATCTGCACAATCCCACCAGAACTGGGGACCAGGGAGAATAAAATAGAATTTGTAGATAAAGTTAAAAAGAGCTTAGGCGCTATCACAGATTACAAAGTTAAAGACAGAATTGAAGACTGTTTATGGGAATTAGAAAAAGCCTACAATACAGAATTCTAATCAATGAATTTGAAAAAAATAAGGAGGCAAATCGCCCCCTCTTTTAACGCTTATTTTACTACCCGTAAAGCAGGGCGCCCTCTCGTCGGTTTTGGTGGCTCATCATCAGGTGAAGTTCCACTATCATCTTCAGCATCGGGCAATGTATCCGTAACTAATACCAGATTATCTGCCGCAGATGCAGAGGTATCAACCTTATCCTGATCTGAAGCGGATTTAAAAAGATATTCATCTTTATAAGCTGCTTCAGGCTCAAACATCATTCCCGCCCCATTTTCACGGCCATAAATCGCTATAACTGCCGCCATCGGTACATTAACCCGACGGGGAACACCGCCAAAACGGGCATTGAAGCGTACTTCATCATTGGTTAACTCAAGATTACCAACAGCTCTCGGCGCTATATTCAACACAATTTGCCCATCACGGGCATATTCCATTGGTACATTAACTCCGCGTAAAGTCACATCTATAACCAGATGCGGAGTCATATCATTATCGAGTAACCACTCGTAGTGAGCACGCAACAAATAAGGACGACGGGGAGACATTTGAGACAGCTCCATAAATCAGCTCCTGGATTGCAAGCGCATTTCACGTTCAGCTTCGGTTAATGAAGCCAAGAATGCATCACGCTCAAAGACACGCTGCATGTAAATTTGTAAATCTTTAGTACCAGAACTCGGTAGTTCTATACCCAATACCGGTAAACGCCACAGTAAAGGAGCAAGATAACAATCAACCAAACTGAATTCTTCGCTCATAAAGAATGGCATCTCTTTAAATATTGGCGCCACTGCTAGCAACTCTTCTGCTAATCGTTTACGGGCAGTATTGGCTTCTTGAGAATTGCCTTCCTCAATAGTATGCATCAGGGAATACCAGTCTTTTTCGATGCGGTGCATCATCAAACGGCTGGAACCACGGGCAACTGGATACACAGGCATTAATGGTGGATGAGGAAAGCGCTCATCCAGATATTCCATAATGATGCGGGAATCATACAGCGTCAGCTCACGATCAACCAAAGTCGGAACTGTCTGATAAGGGTTCAGATCGATAAGGTCCTGTGGCAGGTTACCTGCCTCAACCTGTTCAACTTCAACACTGACACCTTTTTCCGCCAATACAATTCGCACTTGATGGCTAAAAATGTCGGCCGGGCCTGAAAACAGAGTCATTACCGAACGTTTGTTGGCAGCGACAGCCATGAAAACCTCCAAGTTTATCTAAAAAGGGAATGAATAGCCCCACACGACCACGACTATTCTTACTCATTCATTCTCATCCCTTACGTTTCTGCGCCACAACGGTGAATACGGAATGCGCTACTCAACACAATTACTATCGTTTCAACACAATTATTACCGTTCAGATAGTAAGCAGACAAATGGATGAGGCAAAAATTGGCACTAGTTTACCAGATTTTGTACATTTTGGGGGAAGTGTATGGATAATTAAGTAAAAAACCCGCCACAAAGACGGGTTTGCACATTAAATAATTGCCATAAAGACAAAAAATTAACGTTTGGAGAACTGTGGACGACGACGTGCTTTACGCAGACCAACTTTCTTACGTTCAACTTCACGAGCATCGCGGGTAACGAAGCCAGCTTTACGAAGATCAGAACGCAGAGTTTCGTCATACGCCATCAGTGCGCGGGTGATACCGTGACGGATTGCACCCGCTTGACCAGAAATACCACCACCTTTAACGGTGATGTACAGGTCCAGTTTACCTAACATATCAACCAACTCCAGCGGCTGACGAACAACCATGCGCGCTGTTTCACGGCCGAAGTAAACTTCAAGGCTGCGTTTGTTGATGACGATATTACCGCTACCTGGCTTAATAAAGACACGTGCGGAAGAGCTTTTGCGGCGACCAGTGCCGTAGTATTGATTTTCAGCCATTGCCTATAATCCCGATTAAATGTCCAGAACTTGCGGTTGCTGTGCCGCATGGTTGTGCTCGTTACCTGCATAAACTTTCAGTTTACGGTACATTGCACGGCCCAGTGGCCCTTTTGGCAGCATGCCTTTAACCGCGATTTCAATTACACGCTCAGGACGGCGGGCAATCATCTCTTCAAAGGTCGCTTGCTTAATACCACCGATATGACCGGTGTGGTGATAGTAGATTTTATCAGAACGCTTGTTGCCGGTGACTGCAACTTTTTCTGCATTAACGATGATGATGTAATCACCGGTATCAACATGCGGAGTGTATTCCGCTTTATGCTTGCCGCGCAGACGACGAGCCACTTCAGTTGCAAGACGGCCTAAAGTTTTGCCATCTGCATCAACAACATACCAGTCGCGTTTTACGGTTTCTGGTTTAGCTGTAAAAGTTTTCATTAAAGCTTACCCAATAAATAAGTTACACGTTGGTGAACACTCAAGGTTCAGAAACTTGCCGAGGTTCACACGACTCTTGTCCAGCAAACCTACCCCTTCGAATAGCCTATGCCGGCACTATATGCAAGTTTTTGGGAAAAAAACATTGCTGTAACGTGGGGTCGCAAGATTATAGAGAAGTCAAAAATAAAAATCGACCCCCATTTGAATATTTAAAATCAGTTTTCAGTCTGAAATATATAAGCGAACTCAAACTTAAGGTAAATGAGGTAATTTCAGGTACTCTTCACTTTGCATCTCTTGCAAACGGGATAAGCAACGCTGGTATTCGAAAACCAACAACACCCCTTGGTAAATCTGTTCCATCGGTACCGCGGCATTAATTATCAGTTTTACCCGACGCTCGTAGAATTCATCAACCAGCGCCAGAAAACGACGAGCAGCATTTTCATTACCCGACATTATCGCTGGAACCTGATATAACAAAACAGTGTGATAAAGTTTTGATAAAACAATGTAATCCATCTGACTACGCGCATCTTCACACAAGACTTTAAATCCAATTGCCAATACACCATCAGCATTACGAATTGCCGGCATCCGCCGATGGTTAATTTCCAATACAGAGGCTTGTTCACTGCTGTTACCGGCCAAAAGAATAAACATTTGATCCATCGCTCGTTCATTATCTTCATTCAGCGGTGTGAAATAGAGATGAGCTTGTGTCAACGTGCGTAACCGATAGTCAATACCCGAGTCCACATTCATAACGTCACAATATTTTTTGATCTGCTCAATCGCCGACAAAAAGCGAGCTCGCTGTAAACCATTGCGATAGAGTTCATCAGGAGGAATATTTGACGTTGCAATCAAGGTAATCCTTCTGACAAACAGCGCTTCCAACAATGTACCAAGAATCATGGCATCAGTAATATCGGAGACGAAAAATTCATCAAAGCAAAGCACATCTGTTTCCGCTTTAAAACCATCCGCCACAATATCCAGCGGATTTTCATGCCCTTGTAATGCCTTTAATTCTTCATGCACCCGCAGCATAAAACGATGGAAATGCAAACGTAATTTTCTTTCACCGGGTAAACTCTGGTAAAACATATCCATTAACCACGTTTTCCCTCGACCAACGCCTCCCCACATATAAAGCCCTTGCACAGGTGCACAGCTCATTGAAGCCTGCTTTCCTAACAGTTTACTCAGACGCCCTTTCAAGCTTTGTCGCCTCGCGGGATTGCCGGAAGAAACATTAATCAGAGCATTGTGAATGGTATCCAATTGAGCTACAACTTGACGCTGAACATCATCTGGTTGGTATTTACCCTTAGAAAGGGCTTCTTGATAGCATGATGAAGGGGTAATCAATGATGGCATGACAATAACAATCCTTAAAATAATCGCCCGTTTTTTATCGTTTTTATGATTCAGATTGACCTTATTACCGGATCAATTGTCTACAATAAGGTCCACAATAAGATCTACAAGCAAATGTAAATCATGATCAATATTCCACTCTAACTAGATTAACGGTTATAGTGACGATAATTAAGTGAAACATTCTGCGGAACAACGATGTCGATGAAGGAGTAGCTATGACTTGGGAGTATGCACTGATTGGATTGGTGGCTGGTTTTGCTATCGGAGCGCTAGTTATGCGTTTTGGTAACACCAAGCTGCGCCAGCAGAAAGCCTTACAAACTGAACTGGAGAATAATAAATCAGAACTGGAAGAATACCGTAAAGAATTAGTTGGTCATTTTGCCCGTAGTGCAGAATTACTCGACAATATGGCTCGCGATTATCGTCAGTTATATCAGCATATGGCTAAAAGCTCTCATGAACTGATGCCGAATATGCCAGCACAAGAAAATCCATTTAATTATAGATTGACTGAATCAGAAGCGGATAATGATCAATCTCCGGTTAAAATGCCACCAAGAGATTATTCCGATGGTGCTTCCGGCCTGTTTCGTCCGATGAACGAAAAAAACCAGTAAATACCCTGCTGTGGCACATCTTGTGCCACAACATTAATTCAAATGTAAAATCTATTATCTACCTACAAGTTTTGTTTTTTTGTTTTTCAATCATGTAAATACCTGTAAAGAATCATGCTAAATCTGTTTGCCCGATGAACTTTATTTAATAATTAACAGTCATAGAGTAATCATGGCAGCTTGCCAGAATTAACTTAATTAGCCTTCTGGCTTAGGTATACAAGAGAACAAAATTAGATGAAAAGAAAACACTTATTCCTTAGTGCATTAGCAATCAGTATCGGGTTGTCTGCAATTTCCGTCCCTATGATTAGCAATGCTGCTTTGCCTGCTGCTATTGCTGGTCAGGAGTTGCCAAGCCTTGCACCGATGCTTGAAAAAGTCCTGCCAGCGGTTGTCAGCGTGCATGTTTCCGGTACTCAGGTACAACAGGAGCAGAGTATACCGGAAGAGTTCAGGTTCTTCTTTGGTCCAAATCTGCCAATGGGCCGTGAAAGTACCCGCCCATTTCAAGGGCTTGGCTCAGGTGTCATCATTGACGCTGCCAAAGGTTATATATTGACCAACAATCACGTTATTGAGAATGCGGATAAAATCCGTGTCCAATTGAATGATGGACGTGAATATGAAGCTAAACTGTTAGGTCGCGACGCTCAAACTGACATCGCCTTGCTGCAACTGAAAGATGCCAAGAATTTAACGGCAATTACAATAGCCGATTCCGATAAGCTCCGGGTTGGTGATTTTGCTGTCGCGGTGGGTAATCCATTCGGTCTTGGTCAAACTGCAACCTCGGGAATTATCTCGGCGTTAGGACGCAGCGGTCTGAATCTGGAAGGGTTGGAAAATTTTATCCAAACCGATGCCTCTATAAACCGAGGTAACTCCGGTGGTGCACTGGTTAATTTGAATGGCGAGTTGATTGGTATCAACACAGCAATTCTGGCTCCAGGCGGCGGTAACATCGGTATCGGCTTTGCTATCCCAAGTAATATGGCAAAAACCCTGAGCGAGCAGCTTATCGCTCACGGTGAAGTCAAACGCGGTATTCTCGGTATCAAAGGTACTGAAATGAACGCCGATATTGCCAAGGCATTCAATATTGATGCCCAACGCGGAGCATTTGTCAGTGAAGTATTACCAAAATCCGCAGCAGCGAAAGCAGGTATTAAATCCGGCGATATTTTAGTTTCCGTTGACGGCAAGAAGATTAATAGCTTTGCTGAACTGAAAGCCAAAATCGGCACAACGATACCAGGTAAAGAAGTTAAAATTGGCTTATTGCGTAAAGGTAAGCCAATGGAGGTTTCTGTTACGCTGGAAAACAGTGAAGGCCAAACAACTAAAGCGGGAAATCTGACCCTTGCCCTGCAAGGTGCAACCCTGAGCAATGGTGAAGTGAAAGGGACTTACGGTGTGAAAATCGATAGTGTCACCCAAAATTCACCGGCGGCGATGTCTGGCTTACAGAAAAATGACCTGATTGTCGGGATCAATAATGAACGGGTACAGAATATTAATGAACTGCGCAAAGTTATTGATTCTAAACCTCCAGTTATAGCGCTGAACATTCTTCGCGGAGAAGAGAGTATCTATCTGTTACTAAGAAATTAATACTTTTAGTAAAAATCGATCTAATTCCATTTAAGGCACAGTGTAATGCTGTGTCTTAACTCACTGATATCCCCCACGATAGGTGGTCTTGTAAATCAGTTTTTCTGGAGGACTCAATATGAGAACCGTAGTAGTATTTAAAAACGGCAATAACCGGGTTGTACGTTTACCTCGCGACCTCGATTTCGAGGGAGTGAATGAATTGGAGATTATTCGTGAAGGCGATATCATTATTCTGCGACCAGTTAAACCCAGTTGGAATTCTTTTTTACAGCAAGAAAAAGCTGGCTCTGACTTTTTAACCGAACGGCTGGACATTATGGAAAAAGAACGCGTTAAGTTATGAAAAAATATAGGCCATTGTTTTAACCTCTGATTTTAATCGGCATCAGGCTTTAACCGTTTTTTTTACCACTCTTAAAACCTGATTTTATTAGGTCTAATCATCATGGCATATCGTATTTTACATTTAACAAGCGTTAATCATACCTGATTTTTATCTTTGCTGATGTTGTTTACTCTTAATCCTGAGAGATTTCTATAAGCTATCACCCTTTACTTTATCCACATAAATTATGTCAATAAATAACCTGATGACGTTAAAGATACCCCTTTATATTTTTTCAGATAATAAGCTCTCTGTTTAGAACTTAAATCCAACCACATTAACTGTTTTATCCCTCTTTTTATTGCATCATATTTATAACTTGCTCAGTAAAATAACGGTTGAAAACACTTTAATATCAACATTCTGAATAATATTCCTTTACCTGCTGATTTCTTTTCAACTCTCTGTTAATGGTTAATAGCATTTGATTAAATGTAATTAAATAACGCTTTATAATTCTACCACACACAGCCCTATTCAACCCATTGTTATATATAGAGTTGTTAGTGGTATAAGACGTAACACTATTTTGGAATCTTATTTGACTGCCCTTATAAAAAGTGCATCTATTGAGTTAAACCTGCCTTCTCATTTTATATAAAATCTCTAATTTCTCTGTATACTCACTTTTAAATGATCATAGTAAGGAATAGACCACCTTTATTCACTCTGTACTTTTTAAAAAACTGGCATTAATAGGATATCTACTTTTTAACTCTTAGCCCGATAAAAAATCGCCTACGATTGCTAAAAACGAGAAATACAAGTAAAAATAGAAAGTTAACCATATTAAAAAGATGGAACCTGTAAAACGATTCTCATTTTTAGAGTTTCCCTGTTTTTTTAATCAAAAATGCATCCAATAGATGATTTTCATTAAGCAGCTTTTATAAAGCTAATGTTTTTTCATTTACTGACAAATATTTAATTTTCTCTTTTCCATTAAACCGATTATTAGGTTTTATCTTTTTCCTGTATTTAATTCTTTAGTTTTAAAACCAGAGCTGATAACAGATATGCTAGTAATATTAGGATCAATTCCTACTTATTTAATCATTTTTAATACTGCTAATCTAGCTAACCTAAAAGGTTACCATTTCTATTTAATGATTGTCTCTGGTATTTCGTAAGCTTCTTACAGACCATGTAAAATCTTTTATTTAAGAAAACTAGCTTAGTGCGGTTAATCCTATTAAATATTTTTATTCTCATTATCGGGTTAACGCTATCACTTTGTTAATCAATTCAAGACCAGTTTTTCCTGATGTTTTCTCTTCCAATGTCAGTATAGCATCGAATTTTTACCCGTTTTTAAAAAGCCTTAATCACTTATTTTTACCTTTAATGATTAAAGGTCTTACCTGCTTTTTCATAATATGCTGACTATTTTTTCCAGATTTTAAAACTACACTGACAGACCATAAACAGCTTTTTAACTACTGCTTTATCATATTCAGATAAAGCGTATCTCATCTTACCTGAATGAATGAAAGTTTCTGTCATTCCTTGCTTTCAGATCACATAAAAAACAACAACCCACATGATTTAATCTGAGTGAATCTCAACGTTACGAAGTAAATAAAAAGCACTAAAACGAAAAGTTAAAGACAGTAAAAATAGCGTTAAAATCCCACTGATTGTAGCAAAATGCGATAAAAAAGAGTTTAATACCCATGTAAATCATCAGTACAAATTTTTTCGTTTTATTATTAATGAAAACTCAATAGTGATAATCGAAGCGCTAAAAGTCAGCAATCCGAGATACAGCATAATGCGGTGTCTGTTAATTTCTATGTTATCCTGCAATGACTCATTAACTCACATTGAATAATACCCATGATTGCCAAGTTGCTGCGCTCTGCTTTTTTAGGATTACTTGTAGCTGTAATTTTACTGATTACCATTCCATCACTGCGCCCTAGCGGGCTGATATCTGCAATTACCAGCAACAATAATGACGAAGTCCCATTCAGCTTTAATAAAGGTGTCCGTAGAGCAGCGCCTGCCGTGGTTAATGTCTACAGCAGCAACATGGGGAGTTTTTCTCATCAAGGCCGGGAAAACCATACCCTTGGTTCTGGCGTCATTATGAGTGATAAAGGCTACATTCTTACGAATAAACACGTCATTAATAATGCAGGACAAATTATTGTTGCACTGCAAGATGGTCATTTTTATGAAGCCCTGGTCATAGGCTCTGACAGCTTAACGGATCTTGCCGTCCTGAAAATTGATGCCGAAAACCTGCCTGTCATTACTATCAATCCAAATAGAGTGGCTCATGTGGGAGATGTCGTTTTAGCCATTGGTAACCCTTACAACTTGGGGCAAACCATTACTCAAGGAATTATTAGCGCTACTGGTCGCGTCGGATTGAGCCCTACCCGCCGCCAAAACTTTCTCCAGACCGATGCTTCCATTAATCAAGGTAACTCTGGCGGTGCATTGATTAACACCCTTGGTGAACTGGTGGGTATCAATACATTATCATTCGATAAAAGTGAAAATGGTGAAACCCCAGAAGGGTTAGGCTTTGCTATTCCGACTGAACTCGCCACCAAGATTATGCAGAAACTTATCCGTGACGGACGGGTTATCCGGGGTTTTATCGGCATAACGTCACAGGAACTTCCACATATTCGCTCTTCTAACGGCAATATTAACCAGCTTCAAGGGCTACGAGTATTTCAGGTGACTGCAAACGGGCCAGCGCAAAAAGCCGATATTAAAGTGGGTGATATCATTACCAGTGTCAATAATAAACCTGCTATTTCTGCGGTTGAAACAATGGATCAAGTAGCTGAAATACGCCCCGGCAGCGTTATTCCTGTCACTTTATTGCGCAATGGGAAAATATTATCGCTACAAGTGACCGTTGAAGAGTTTAATGACTGAGACGGTATCTGAGCTTCACTGAAATTGGATTTTTGGTGAGCGCAACTGATTAAAAAAATTTGGGATTTATGTCACATTTATTAAGTTAATCAAATGTTAATCACACAAACAGGCGGGACAACATGAATTTTTTGTTATATGTTCTTGATTATATATTAAACAAATAAAACTACTTAATCAGTTCAGTTATCTTAACAGCAATGGAATATCCCCGATGTTGCCTGTTCAATACAGGTTATCAATAAGACTATCAGCAACTGTGGTGGACTATAAATAATGAGGTAGTTTATGAAGTTAGTTTCTATTGCTGATGTGTTATCGACCCCAGAAAATAATTCCAGCGAGTGGTTTTGCTTACCTCCAGATCAAAATAATTGGACGTTAAAAACAGAAGGAGTTTTTTCTCTAAGTAGTGCTGATTTTCCACCTGATTCTGATGATTATTTACCTAAACAGGTAAAAGAAAACGGGTGGATTGAAGTTTTAGATGGAGGAGCAATTGAAGAAGTAGTAGCTAATACTAAGGCCCAGTTAGACAATCCATCTCTTGATGATCTATTGAAAGCATTTATTTTTTATTTTGAAAATGATGCTTTTATAGAGTTTTAATTATAAAAGCCGGAAAGATCCGCGTGATCTTCCGGCCTTCTTATGATCTATCTTGGCGCATACCCACAGTAAGCCAGTGCCGACTGGAACTTACCGATGGCATCCTTAATCGTAAGCGATGAGATGAGTAAATTGTAGTAACACATCAGTACCTTCTCGATCTGAGTTGTGTACCTTATAAATACACTGTTACTTCTTCTACCCATCATTACTTACTTTGCTAAAACTATAGTGCTTCTTGTTTCCAACAATAAGAAAACAAAATTACTTCCCCGTTGATTTCACTCGTTCAATGTTTGCGCCAAGTCCACGCAACTTATCTTCGATATGTTCATAACCCCGGTCAATATGATAAATACGGTCAACAACCGTTACTCCTTCGGCAATACAACCCGCCAGAACCAAACTTGCCGATGCGCGTAAATCCGTCGCCATGACCTGAGCACTGGATAATTTCTTAACACCATGACAAAGCACGGTATTACTTTCAATTTCCGCATGAGCCCCCATACGAATTAATTCAGGGATATGCATGAAACGGTTTTCGAAAATAGTTTCGGTAATCATACCAGCCCCTTCAGCAACCAAATTCAGTAAGCTGAACTGTGCCTGCATATCGGTCGGAAAACCCGGATGCGGAGCAGTACGTAATGTCACAGCTTTAGGACGTTTACCGTGCATATCAAGGCTTATCCAATCTTTACCCATTTCAATATCAGCTCCCGCCTCACGCAATTTAGCCAATACGGCATCCAACGTATCAGGCTGAGCATGACGGCAAACCACCTTGCCACCGGATATCGCTGCCGCAACAAGAAATGTTCCAGTTTCAATCCGATCGGGTAATACACGGTGTACACCACCACCAAGACGTTCTACACCTTCAATGATGATATGGTCAGTGCCTGCACCTGTGATTTTTGCTCCCAAGGTATTAAGAAAATTAGCCGTATCTTCGATTTCAGGTTCACGTGCTGCATTCTCAATAACGGTTGTCCCTTCTGCCAACGTTGCCGCAGTCATAATCGTGACTGTCGCCCCAACGCTGACTTTATCCATCACAATGCACGCCCCTTTCAGACGCCCATTAACGGAAGCCTTAACGTAGCCTTCTTCCAGCACAATTTCAGCACCGAGTTGTTCCAACCCACTGATATGCAGATCAACTGGACGGGCGCCAATCGCACAACCACCCGGCAAAGAAACTTGCCCCTGACCAAAACGCGCTACCAAAGGACCTAACGCCCAAATAGATGCACGCATGGTTTTCACTAGCTCGTAAGGCGCACAATATTGATTCACACTGCGAGCATCCACAAAGACAGAACCATTACGTTCAACTTTGGTCCCAAGGCGATTCAATAATTTGATAGTGGTATCAATATCTTTCAATTCTGGAACATTTTGCAACTCAACAGGCTCTTCAGCCAACAACGCGGCGAACAGGATTGGCAGTGCAGCATTTTTTGCCCCGGAAATAGTAACCTCACCCGACAGACGAGTGGGCCCCTTCACACGAAATTTATCCATCTGTGACTACTCTCTTTATATGATTTGCTGCTCGCGGCGAGGCAAACAACATTAAAAACCGTTGAGTTTACGATCTCGTTTCCAATCATCCGGTGTGTAGGCTTTGATTGATAGGGCATGAATACGATTATCAGCAATGTATTCCATCAAAGGCGCATAAACGGCTTGCTGCTGTTTCACCCGGCTCATACCGGCAAACATTTCACCCACCGCAATAACCTGGAAATGGCTGCCATCTCCGTTAACGATGACTTCATCCAGTGCTAATTTATCCATCAGCACTTGCTTAATCTCATTAGTATCCATAATTGCTCAATGTTCTGTAGTTAGAAATAATAGACAGCCATCTATCCTAATAGAATCCTGCTTATTCTTAAACTGTGAAAACGCCCTTGTAACATTTCTGCTTACAAGGGCGCTGATTATACAGATAATTAATGAGATTATCGGTTAGCTATCAATGATAATTTCTTGCAGATCATAGAGCGTAATCAGGGTGTTAAGCCGTTCATCAATGCCAGAAAAGCGCAATTTATCCCCTCTCTTTTGCATATGATGCTTAAAACGAACTAAAAGAGCCAACCCGGTAGAATCCACATATTCAAGCTGTGACACATTGATACAGTCGATATCGGCCATTAACTTTTCTTTTTGCTGCCAGAGAGGAAGCAAAGTGTCGCGATCCAAAATACCTTTGAGGATCAATGTTTGCTCTACTTTTTCCCAACTCAAACTCTCACCCATCTCACTTTTTCTCTTCCAGAGTAATTGGCTGACGAGCACTGATTTCAAGCTGCTTAGTTAAGCCATCAATACCTTGCTGACGCAAGATAGAAGCCCATTCACTTTGTTTAGTCGTAATCATACTGACGCCTTCTGCAATCATATCAAATGCCTGCCAGTAACCCGTTTTGCTGTTTTTGCGCCACTGGAAATCAAGACGGACTGGAGGACGGCCATTCGTGTCGATAATCGTGACACGAATAGCAATAACATTACTGTCTCCCAACGGCTTTTCAGGGTCAATCTGGTAAGTTTGATTATGATACATTGCCAAAGCCTGCCCATAAGCCTGCTCAAGATAGGATTCAAATGCAACAAAATAAGCCTTACGCTGCTCTGGAGTCGTATCTTTATAGTATTTCCCCAGAACCAATGCCCCTGCGTATTTGATATGGACATAAGGCAGTAGTTCCTCTTTCACCACTTTACGCAGATAATCTGGATTTTGACGAATTTGTGATTGGCTGTTTTTCAAACGAGTAAAAGTCTTTTCCGCCGCATCCTGCATCAACTTATAAGGATTCGTCTGATCAACTGCGCTCGCTAATGGCGCAACAACCAGCAGCACCACCATTAATAATCTCTTCAACATAATTGGTTCCTCTTAATGATATTCAGTTGCTGGCTAGGGTGTCGATGGATGCTCTGCCCCACTTTGGACATTATCACCACTCTTATACAAGAACTGGCCGATAAGATCCTCAAGTACCATTGCTGATTTGGTATCCTGTACGCGGTCACCCTCTTTCAGAATACGGGTGTCCATGTCGGGATCTTCAAACCCTATATTCAGGGCAATATATTGTTCACCTAATAGGCCAGAAGTACGGATGGAAAGAGAACTGGTATCAGGGATATGGTCATATTGCTTCATAATATCCAGTGCCACTTGCGGCGTATAAGTTTTTTCATCAAGAGAGATAGTTGCAACACGACCAATCACCACACCACCAATTTTTACCGGTGAACGCACTTTCAGACCACCAATATTGTCAAAAGTTGCGTACAGACGGTAAGTTGGCTGGTTGCCTACCGATTTAATGTCTGCCACTTTTAGGCATAAAAAGACGATTGCAGCCAGTGCAATCAAGACAAAAAATCCAACCCAAATTTCACTTTTCTTGCTTTGCATTGGCTTAGTTCCCAAACATGAGTGCTGTCAGCACAAAATCCAAACCTAAAACGGCTAGCGACGCATGAACCACCGTTCTGGTCGTTGCTCGGCTGATCCCTTCCGAAGTAGGAATCGCATCATAACCATTGAATAAGGCAATCCAAGTCACAGTAATGGCGAAAATGACACTTTTAATAAAACAATTAAGTAAATCTTTCTGCCACTCGATAGCAGACTGCATTGAAGACCAGAAGAAGCCACTGTCAATCCCCTTCCAATCAACACCAACCATCGCACCGCCCCAAATACCTACCGCCACAAAAATCAAGGATAATAGCGGCATACTGATAAACCCGGCCCAGAAACGGGGTGCTATCACACGCCGTAATGGATCTACCGCCATCATCTCCAGGCTGGAAATTTGCTCCGTGGCTTTCATCAAACCAATTTCTGCGGTCAGGGCTGATCCTGCTCGACCAGCAAACAATAGTGCAGTAACCACCGGCCCCAATTCACGCAACAGAGATATCGCCACCATCATACCAAGACTGGCTTCTGCGCTATATGTTGTCAGAACCAGATACCCCTGTAGGCCAAGCACCATGCCAATAAACAGCCCTGAAACGATAATAATCAATAATGACCGAACACCCACGCTGTAAAGCTGCTGTCGGAGTAACGGCCATTGTCTGGCGGGTTCTGGCTTGCCAATTATCGCGAGGAAAAGCATAAAACCTGCACGACCAAAAGAGGCAAATACCTCAATGGCCCGTCGGCCAAGTGCCACCAGCACCTGTGTTAACATTAACATCCCATTATCCTAATAACTCAGTTTTATAATCCCCAGCCGGGAAACGGAAAGGTACCGGCCCGTCAGCAATACCATCAAGAAATTGCCGTACTCGTCTATCAGAATTAGAGTGCAACTGCTGAGCAGTACCCTCAGCAATAATCTGTTGTTCAGCAATAATATAAGCGTAGTCTGCAATGCTCAGAACTTCCGGTACATCGTGGGAAACAACCACACAGGTAACGCCAAGTGCCTTATTCAGTTCATCAATCAACTTCACCAAAACCCCCATCGTAATCGGGTCCTGGCCAACAAAAGGCTCATCAAACATAATCAGATCAGGATCAAGTGCAATGGCACGCGCTAGAGCTGCACGCCTGGCCATACCACCGGAAAGTTCAGAAGGCATCAAATTCGCGGCACCACGTAACCCTACGGCCTCTAATTTCATCATTACCGTGGTCTGTATAATTTCTTCAGGCAGATTCGTATGTTCACGCAGCGGAAAAGCAACGTTCTCAAAGACACTGAGATCAGTGAATAATGCCCCAGATTGAAACAGCATACTCATCTTCTTGCGAGCAGCATACAAGTGAGAACGGGATAAAACAGGAATATTGTCGCCATCAAACCAGATTTCTCCGCGCTCAGGACGTAACTGACCGCCAATCAATCGTAATAGTGTTGTTTTCCCTATCCCAGAAGGCCCCATAATTGCAGTGACTTTTCCTCTAGGCACAACTAAATTAATATCAGCAAAAATCAAACGGTTACCACGGGTAAAATACATACCACGGATCTCGATGAGATTTGCTGTCTGTTGGTTCATTATTGATAGCCCTTAACGGTTAATAAATTGGCTTTAATATTTGGTTCATATATTAATCATATATACTACAAAAAAACTGGAGAATTTTCGCCATTAATGTGATGACAAATTTTACTTTTCTATCCGCCGCCGTCAGAATATACCCCATCTAACTGGGCAGACAATTTTTGTTTAGAAAATCAACCAGCGTTAACATTAATTCGGAATATACCTTACAAGGGATGCTTCATGCTTCTGACCTTTTCACTTCTCATTACCGGGTTGATTTTACTGGTATATGGTTCCGATAGATTAGTATATGGTGCTGCAATTTTTGCCCGTACTCTGGGGCTGCCTCCCTTTATTATTGGTATTACCATTGTTGGCATTGGAACTTCTCTACCCGAATTAATGGTTTCAGTTACTGCAATGCTAGATAGTCAACCTGATATGGCTGTGGGTAATGTTATTGGCTCCAACATTACTAATCTGCTACTAATAACCGGTGCTGCTGCATTTATTCGCCCGATGGAAGTAAAATCAGATATCCTGCGGCAGGAACTGCTGTTGATGCTACTGCTCACCGCCTTTTGTGGTTATTTGATGAGTGATCACTACCTCAACCGGATGGATGGGTTGGTATTACTCGCTTCCGCCATAGTGTATATCTTACTGATGATAAAAATGGTTGCTCTCCCGCGCCGCGCCGAAGCGGATATTTATACGCAAGAACAGGCTGCCGAATTACCAGTCGAAGGCAATAAACACATTGCCCTACTTTGGATTCTATTAGGGTTACTTATTTTACCTATGGCAACTCGTATGGTTATTGATAATGCAACTGTTATTGCCCGCATTTATGGCATCAGTGAATTAGTTATAGGGCTTACTGTACTTGCGGTCGGTACCAGCCTGCCAGAATTAGCAACCTCTATTGCCGCCGCGTTCAAAGGCGAAGATGACATTGCATTCGGGAATATTATAGGTTCGAATATATTCAATATATCAATTGTTTTGGGCCTTCCCGCATTACTCTCACCAGCAGCCATTTCACCTGAATCTTTCCATCGTGACTTTTGGGTAATGATGGTAGCCAGCATAATATTTACTGCATTTTGTCTGGGTCGTAAACACCGATTAAACCGATTTAAAGGTGTCTTGTTATTAAGCTGCTTTATCGCTTATTTTATCGTACTGTTTATTTCCAATTACAGCATTGAATAAACACGAATGAGTAGGAAAAAGAAATGCCTAAGATTGATTTTCAGCAAACGGGTAAAAAAGTATTACACATAGAACGTGATGGATTAACAGAACTTGAACAACATATAAACGGAGATTTTGACCGTACCTGTGAACTGATGTTCAACTGCGAAGGTAAAGTGATTGTCATGGGGATGGGCAAATCCGGCCATATCGGGTGTAAAATTGCTGCCACTTTCGCCAGCACCGGTACACCATCCTTTTTCGTTCATCCGGGAGAAGCCAGCCACGGCGACCTCGGCATGATCACACCTAAAGACATTGTTTTAGCTATCTCAAATTCGGGTGAATCCAGTGAAATTTTGTCGCTGATTCCCGCATTAAAACGCCAAAAAATTCCGCTTATCTGCATGACTAACAATTGCAACAGTAATATGGGAAAAGCCGCCGATATCCACTTGTGTATCAAAATCCCACAGGAAGCCTGTCCGCTAGGTTTAGCTCCTACAACCAGTACCACTGCAACACTGGTTATGGGTGATGCTTTAGCGGTTGCATTGCTCCAGGCACGCGGCTTTACCGCTGAAGATTTCGCACTATCACATCCAGGCGGCACTCTTGGACGCAAACTTCTGCTACTGGTGAGTGATTTGATGAATACAGGCAATGATATTCCAAAGGTTAATCGCGACGCTTCCTTACGCGAAGCTCTGCTCGAAATCACCCGACAAAAACTGGGTATGACCGTCATTTGCGATGAAAATATGTATATTGATGGTATTTTTACTGATGGTGACTTACGGCGAGTGTTTGATATGGGCGTCGATTTGTACAATGTCAAAATTTCAGATGTTATGACAACAGGTGGTATCCGCATCAAACCGAATGCCCTTGCAGTTGATGCATTGAACTTAATGCAATCACACCATATCACTTCCTTGTTGGTCGCAGAGGAAAATAAATTACTTGGTGTATTACATATGCATGACCTGCTACAAGCTGGTGTGGTGTAACCGGAGAAAATGCCTTAATGAGCCAATTAGTTTATTTGGACACCTGTTATGGTCCAGTTAATAAAGACGTTATTGAAAAAGCCTGTAAAATCCGCTTGCTGATTTGCGATGTTGACGGTGTTATGTCCGATGGTCGGATCTATATGGGCAATAACGGTGAAGAATTAAAAACATTTAATGTTCGAGATGGTTACGGAATTCGCTGCTTAATTACTTCAGGAATCGAAGTCGCTATTATTACCGGCCGTAAAGCAAAATTGCTGGAAGATCGAGCAAATACCTTAGGTATTACACATCTTTACCAAGGACAAAGTGATAAGGTTTTGGCGTACAAAGAATTGTTAGATAAACTGGGATTAAGACCAGAACAGGTTGCTTACATCGGTGATGATCTGATTGATTGGCCGGTCATGGAACAAGTAGGTTTATCTGTCGCTGTGGCAGATGCACATCCATTACTCTTACCAAAAGCGCATTATGTCACCCAAATTGCAGGGGGACACGGTGCGGTAAGGGAACTTTGTGATTTGGTGCTTTTCGCTCAGAATAAGCTAGAAGAATCCAAAGGATTATCAATATAGTAGGTTGAAGTGAAACGAAAATGGATAGAATCAAATCCTGGTTGGTGATAACTCTGGTATTAATCATCCTGGCGTTAATGGGCTGGAACTTGTCTGATTCAGATGAGACTAAATCATCTTCTGCTACAGATAACAGTCAGCCAACCTATCAAAGTCAGGAAGCCATAACTTTTGTTTATGACCCTACGGGGAAATTGACGTATAAATTGGTCGCTGATGATGTCCAGAATTATGCAGAGTCAAAAATTACCTGGTTTACCAAACCGGTATTAATTACTTATGACTCAAATGCCATTGCTACATGGACAGTTCGTGCTAACAAAGCCAAACTGACTAATGACAAAATGCTCTATCTTTACGGAGACGTACAGGTTGACAGTCTGACTAATACATCACAATTACAACGTATTACTACAGAGAACGCTATCATCAACCTGGTCACTCAGGATGTTTCATCCGACGATCAGGTCACACTGATTGGTGTCGGGCTAAAATCTGTCGGTATGAAAATGCGTGGCAACCTGCGAAACAAAACCGCTGAACTGATTGAAAAGGTTAACACCTACTATGAAATCCAACATGAAAAACAGAATCCGTAATGCTTTTATTGCCAGTGCTATCTTTGCAGTCACTCTTCCCGCTATGGCACTGAAAGATGACACACAGAAACCCATTTCTATCGATTCTGTTAAACAAGCCCTTGACATGACAGGGAACACTGCCACATTTACAGAAGATGTGATCGTTAAACAGGGTTCTATTGATATCCGCGCTGACAAAGTTGTTGTGACTCGCCCAGATGGCGATTCTAAGAAAATGGTTATTGAAGCATTTGGTAATCCGGTAACCTTCTATCAACTACAGGACAATGGCAAACCAATCAAGGGCCGCGGTTCCAAAATGCGTTACGAAATGGATAAAGAGCTGGTTACACTCACTGGCAATGCCTATTTGGAACAGTTAGACAGCAATATAAAAGGTGATCGTATCACCTATCTAGTCCCAACTCAGCAGATGGAAGCGTTTAGTGACAAAGGTAAACGAGTGACAACCGTCCTACTCCCTTCTCAATTACAAGAAGAAAGCCCTGGGGCTAACAACAAGAGTAAATAACGATATATGGCAATACTAAACGCAGAAAATCTGGCAAAAGCTTACAAAGGCCGTAAGGTCGTTGAAAATGTCAGCCTAAACGTGAACTCCGGCGAAATTGTCGGCCTGCTTGGTCCGAACGGTGCAGGGAAAACGACGACTTTCTATATGGTCGTCGGTATCGTTTCACGGGATACCGGGACAATTACCATTGATAATGAAGATATCAGCCTACTGCCACTTCATGAACGGGCACGCCGTGGTATCGGTTATTTGCCTCAGGAAGCGTCTATTTTCCGCCGTCTAAGCGTCTTCGACAACCTGATGGCGGTATTGGAAATCCGCCAGGATCTGACTCAAGAACAACGAAAAGAGCGTGCCGAAGAGCTGATGGAAGAGTTCCATATCAGCCACCTACGTGACAATCTTGGTCAATCACTTTCCGGGGGTGAACGTCGCCGCGTAGAAATTGCCAGAGCACTGGCAGCTAATCCGAAATTTATTTTGCTGGATGAGCCCTTCGCCGGCGTAGATCCGATCTCAGTCATCGATATCAAAAAAATCATTCAGCATTTGAGAGATTATGGGCTCGGGGTCCTTATCACAGACCACAATGTCCGTGAAACATTGGATGTATGCGAACGTGCTTATATTGTCAGCCAAGGGCATCTGATTGCTCACGGCACACCTAATGATATTCTTAATAATGAACAGGTGAAGCGCGTTTATTTAGGCGAAGGTTTCCGGCTCTAATTTGGCCAGGAGAATTGATTTAACGCTATGAAGCAAAGTTTGCAACTCAGGCTTAGTCAGCAACTGGCTATGACACCACAGCTCCAACAAGCTATTCGTTTGTTGCAACTTTCTACGCTTGAACTTCAACAGGAGATACAGCAAGCGTTAGAAGCGAACCCTTTGCTTGAACAGGATGAAGATCATCAAGAAATCAGCAATCAGGAACTTCCCGATAACGAAACGGAAGCTATGGATACGCTTGATGCCTTGCAACAAAAGGATATGCCAGATGAGTTACCCCTGGATGCCAGTTGGGATGAAATTTACACCGCTGGCACACCTTCCGGGACACGCAACGACTATAACGACGACGAACTGCCACTTTACCAAGGTGAAACCGTTCAAACCCTGCAAGACTATTTGATGTGGCAGGCAGAACTCACTCCTTTCACGGAAACAGATGCAGCAATTGCAACATCAATCATTGATGCCGTAGATGACACTGGCTATCTCACTGTACCATTAGAAGATATCCTTGCCAGCATTGGAGACGATCAACTCACTCTGGAAGAAGTGGAAGCCGTGCTAAAACAGGTACAACATTTCGATCCTATCGGTGTCGCCGCTCGTGATCTAAAAGATTGTCTACTAGTCCAGCTATCCATGTTTCCGCCAGAAACACCTTATCTGGAAGAGGCAAAACTGATCGCTTGCGAATATCTGGAGCTATTAGGTCATCGGGATTTCCGCAATTTAATCCGCCTGAGTCGCTTGAAAGAAGATACACTGAAAGAGGCCATAAATTTAATCCAGTCACTTGAACCGAAGCCTGGCCTGGCAATAAACACCGGCGAATCAGAATATGTCATCCCCGATGTACTGGTTCGAAAAGAGAGTGAACACTGGCAAGTAGAATTGAATACAGATAGTATCCCCCGTTTACACATTAATCAGCATTATGCAGAGCTTGGGCAACATACGCGCAATGAAAGTGACAGTCAGTTTATCCGCAATAATCTACAAGAGGCCAAGTGGCTTATCAAAAGCCTGGAAAGCCGAAATGATACTCTGCTGAAAGTTACGCGCTGCATTGTAGAGCAGCAACAGGAATTTTTTGAACATGGTGAAGAATATATGAAACCTATGGTTTTGGCAGACATTGCTTTCCAAGTTGATATGCATGAATCCACCATTTCCAGGGTGACTACCCAGAAATTCCTGCACAGCCCACGTGGTATTTTTGAATTGAAGTATTTTTTCTCCAGTCATGTCAATACAGAAAGTGGAGGCGAAGCCTCTTCAACTGCAATACGGGCTTTGGTGAAAAAACTGGTAGCAGCGGAAAACCCCGCCAAACCATTAAGTGACAGCAAACTGACGAGCATACTAGCCGATCAAGGCATCATGGTTGCCCGACGGACTGTCGCAAAATATCGAGAGTCGTTATCCATTCCGCCATCAAGCCAACGTAAGCGTCTGGTTTGAAATGAACAGAGAAGGAAGACAATATGCAACTCAAAATAACCGGCCACAATATTGAAATTACTGATGCATTACGCGAGATTATCACTGCAAAATGCAGCAAACTGGATCAATATTTCGATAGGATCAACCTGACTCAGGTAATCCTCCGAGTGGAAAAGGTACAACAAATCGCCGAAGCTACTGTACACATTAACGGAGGTGAGTTGCACGCATCATCAGAACATGAAGATATGTATGCAGCAATTGATGGACTGGTCGATAAACTAGCGCGTCAATTAACCAAACATAAAGACAAACTGAGACATCATTGACAGTTATTTAACAAAGAATGTAGTAACAACAGCGGAGTTTTGCTGTAAAACAGTGTGCAAATACAGGGTGCCACAGATAACCTACGGCATCCTGTATCAATAAGCACCTAAGTGAATAGGAAAATGAATAATCAAGCAGATTTACTACTAAGCTCTGTGCTTTCCCTCGCATGTACGCGTAATAATGTACATTGTTCGAGCAAAAAACGGGCTTTAGAGATTATCAGTGAGCTAGCATCTAAGCAGCTTAAGTTACCAGAAAATGTCGTATTCGAAGCAATATTAACCCGAGAAAAAGTAGGTACTACCGGAATTGGCAGTGGTATTGCTATCCCTCACGGTAAGCTGGATGAAGAAAGCTCAAATCAAGCGGTTGGCGTTTTCCTAAATCTGAAACAACCTATTGCTTTCGATGCCATTGATAATCAACCAGTCGATTTGCTGTTTGCTTTACTGGTTCCAAACGATCAATGCCAAACACACCTACACACATTGTCATTGATTGCCAAACGTCTTGCAGATAAAAATCTCTGCCGTCGTTTAAGATCGGCACAAAGTGATGAAGAACTATACGCAATTATCACTGAATAACTGTTGCAATGCATGGATAGCAATAGATAAGAGTGGCTCATAATAACCACTAAGAAATTAAGGGGAGTCGCCTCATGGTGCTGATGATAGTCAGTGGCCGTTCCGGTTCAGGTAAATCCGTTGCCTTACGCGCACTGGAAGATATGGGTTTTTATTGTGTAGACAACTTGCCGGTAGTATTACTACCGGAATTAGCAAATACGCTAGCTGACCGCGATATTTCTGCTGCGGTTAGTATTGATGTAAGAAACATGCCGGAATCACCTGAGATTTTCGAAGAAGCCCTGACTAAACTACCAGCGAGTTTCTCACCGCAATTACTATTCCTTGATGCTGAACGTAATACGTTGATCCGCCGTTATAGCGACACCCGCCGTCTGCATCCGCTATCAAGCAAAAATCTTTCTCTGGAAAGCGCGATTGATCAAGAAAGTGATCTGCTGGAGCCCCTTCGTTCAAGAGCTGACCTGATTATCGACACCTCCGAAATGTCAGTCCATGAATTGGCTGAGATGCTAAGAACGCGTCTGCTAGGCAAACGGGAACGTGAGTTGACAATGGTCTTTGAATCTTTCGGCTTCAAACATGGCATTCCAATTGATGCCGACTATGTTTTTGACGTACGTTTCCTGCCAAACCCACACTGGGACCCCAAATTACGGCCAATGACCGGTCTTGATCGCCCCGTAGCCGCTTTCCTCGACCGTCATACGGAAGTGCATAACTTCATCTATCAAACCCGCAGTTATCTTGAACTCTGGCTACCTATGCTTGAAACCAATAACCGCAGCTATCTGACCGTGGCTATTGGCTGTACCGGCGGTAAACACCGTTCTGTTTATGTGGCAGAACAGTTGGCCGATTATTTTCGCTCCAGAGGAAAAAACGTACAGTCGCGCCACCGTACTCTCGAAAAGCGAAAATAATGACTGTCAAGCAAAGACTTGAAATCAAAAATCGGCTGGGAATGCACGCCCGGCCAGCAATGAAACTGTATGATCTAGTACAGCTCTTTGAATCTCATGTTATTTTACGCAATGATAGCCATGTTGAAGCCGAGGCCAGCAGTGTAATTGCTATGCTGATGCTGGATTCAGAAAAAGGCAGCTATATTGAAGTTGAAGCCAGTGGCCCAGATGAAGAACAGGCTCTTGCAGCTATTATTGATCTATTTAATTCGGGATTTGACGAAGAATAACGTCGCTCACTCACCTGTGGATTATCATATCCTTCACTGTTTTCATTAGCAGCACAAAACAGTTCGTGATCATGATCTCTTTATTTTCCAGTAAGAACAGCCTACTATCAGGTTAATCATTTTAAATAACACCCCCCTCCTCATGGTGCGGGGTGTTATTTTGTATTGGAATCCATTTGGAGTGTGGTATGACTAAACCAGCAATTATCATCAACGAATTAGACGCAGAACGTTTAGATTCCCTGTTGGAACAGCCAGCGTTTGCAGATACTAGTATCGCTGACGCTTTGAATGAGGAGCTGGATCGTGCAGAGATTGTACCGCCAGCAGAAATTCCATCAGATGTTGTGACGATGAACAGCCGGGTTCGTTTTATTGACCTGACAAGCAATGAAGAGCGGGTACGTACTTTAGTTTATCCAGCGTCACTGCAAGACAGTTCAGACCAGCTTTCTGTTATGGCTCCTCTGGGAGCTGCATTATTGGGCCTTCGTATCGGTGACGAAATCAGTTGGGAATTGCCAAACGGCGAAGAAACCCGAGTCAAAGTATTAGAATTGCTTTACCAACCAGAAGCTGCCGGTGAGCTCCACCGTTAATTCAGCCAGCCCATTTGATCCGGGCTGACTAAAGTAATCGGAAACGAGTATCTCTTATTGACCAGCGATACTCATTTCCGGCAGTAAGACTGAACCACACTGGATATTACTACGCGTTTCAATATCATTCCCAATAGTGACCATATTGGCCCACATATCCTTTAGATTGCCTGCAATAGTAATCTCGCTGACAGGATACTGAATCTCACCATTTTCTACCCAGAAACCGGCTGCACCACGGGAATAGTCACCGGTTACTGCACTAACACCCTGCCCCATCAGTTCAGTAACCACTAATCCTGTTCCCATCTGACGTAGTAAACCAGCAAAATCCTCACCTTGCCCTGCAATGCACCAGTTATGGATCCCACCAGCATGGCCTGTACTTGCCATTCCCAATTTACGAGCAGAATAATTTGTCAGAAGCCAGGTCTGTAATACGCCATCTTTAATAATATCCCTGTTACTGGTGCACACACCTTCGCTATCAAATGGAGAAGATGCCAACCCTGCCAGCAAATGTGGGCGCTCTTCAATCGTCAGCCATGATGGCAGGATTTGTTTACCCAAATGATCAAGCAGGAAAGAAGATTTACGGTAAATACTGCTACCACTAATAGCACCAACCAAATGTCCGAAAAGACCCGTTGCAACTTCCGCAGCAAACAGCACAGGCGCCCTCATGGTCGGTAATTTACGCGGAGATAAACGGGATAACACACGGCGAGCACACTCATGTCCAACCCACTCCGGCGATTTTAAATCTTCAATACGACGACTAATGGTATAAGAATAATCCCGTTCCATATCGCCATTAAATTCAGCAATCACACAACTCGACATCGAATGACGACTAGAGCAATAGCTTTGCAACATACCATGACTGTTGCCAAACACCCGGATACCATAATGGCTGTTAAAACTACCGCCCTCAGTATTGGTAATACGTTTATCTGCCTGTAATGCCGTTTGTTCCGCACGGGCAGCCAGTTCAATTGCTTTATCAGTATCCAATTCTGTTGGGTGGAACAAATCAAGATCCGGCGCATCAAACGCCAGTAATTCTTTATCCGCCGGACCAGCACAGGGATCCTGAGAAGTATAACGGGCAATATCGATAGCAGCCTGGACAGTACGGGCAATAGCATCCGGACTTAAATCTGTTGATGATGCACTCCCTTTACGTTGCTGATGGTATACGGTTATCCCTAGCGCACCATCACTATTAAATTCTACATTTTCTATTTCACCAAAGCGGGTACTGACACCAATACCCGTTGTTTTATTAACAGCAACTTCCGCAGCATCACAACCTTCGGTTGCCAGTTCTAATGCCTGTGAAACTGCATTTTCCAGTTGTTTGCGTTGTTCCGCGATTTGATCAGTGATTTTCATTAATTACCCGTAATTTGATGAATAAAGGGAAAATCTGTCAGGAAAATAGAACCATTTTATCCACAAAAGTAATGCCGAGTGGTAATCAGGCGTTTTTCCCAGTTACAATACCCAATATTAGGATGTTAACACCCACCGGGCTACAGGTCATGTTCCAAAAATCAACCTGCCAGATCCGGCCTTTTTAAAAGGAAAACTACCATGGCAAAGCAGCCTGAAGATTGGCTCAATGATTATCCTGCTGAAGAGGAAGAAGAAGAGATAATTTGGGTCAGTAAAAGCGAAATTAAACGTGATGCCGAGGCATTGAAAAAGCTGGGGGCAGAATTGGTTGATCTCAGTAAAAATGCGCTTGAACGCATTCCGTTGGATGAGGATCTGCTGGCAGCCATTGAACTTGCACAGAAGATAAAAAGAGAAGGCCGCCGTCGCCAATTACAATTAATTGGTAAAATGCTACGTGCCCGGGATGTCGAGCCTATTACCACGGCAATTGATAAACTGAAAAATCGTCACAATCAGCAAATCATTTTGTTCCATAAGTTGGAAGAATTACGTGATAAATTGATTGATGGCAATGATGATGTTATTGATGACGTTGTGGAATTATTCCCACAAACCGATCGCCAGCAATTGCGCACGCTGATCCGCAATGCAAAAAAAGAAAAGGCGGCTAATAAGCCACCTAAATCTTATCGTCAGATTTTTCAGTATCTTAAAGATATGGCCGAATCAGCCTAACTATCTAAAACATACAAGACGCTAATTCTGTTAGGGGAAAATTTTAAAACTAAGTTCCCCTTCCAGCGCCTTTTCCGCTTCTTCAAACAAGAAGACTAACCAGCCAAAAATCAGGCTGTTCCTCCAACGGTCAAGTTGTCCAGTTTCAAAGTAGGCTGACCAACACCAACAGGTACGCTCTGGCCCTCTTTGCCACAAACCCCAACACCTTTATCCAGTTCAAGATCGTTTCCTACCATAGAGATCTGCTGCATAGCCTCAATACCGGAACCGATAAGGGTCGCACCTTTCACCGGCTTGGTAATCTTGCCATTCTCAATCAGATAAGCTTCAGATGTCGAGAACACGAATTTACCGGAAGTGATATCCACTTGACCACCGCCAAAATTTGGCGCATATAAACCATTTTCTACACTACCGATGATCTCTTCCGGTGTGGAATGACCTGCCAGCAAATAGGTGTTAGTCATACGAGGCATGGGCAGATGGGCATACGATTCACGGCGGCCATTGCCTGTCGGCGCAACCCCCATCAGACGCGCATTCATTTTGTCCTGCATGTAACCTTTCAGAATGCCATTCTCAATCAATACATTGTATTGCCCAGGAACACCTTCATCATCAATTGCCAATGAGCCACGGCGACCTTTTATCGTGCCATCGTCAACCACCGTACAAAGTTCAGAAGCGACTTTCTTACCAATCTGACCAGAGAATACGGAGGTACCACGGCGGTTAAAATCGCCTTCCAACCCATGACCAACAGCTTCATGCAACAACACTCCCGGCCAACCAGCCCCTAGAACAACCGGCATGGTACCAGCAGGTGCAGCAACAGCGGAAAGGTTCACCAGTGCCATACGAACAGCTTCACGCGCAAATTGTTCTGCACGGATCTGACCACTAACCACTTCCAGAAAATATTCATAACCGTAACGGCCACCACCACCGCTAGAACCATGTTCACGTTTGCCGTTATCTTCCACCAGTACCGTGACAGATAAGCGAACGAGAGGACGAATATCAGCCGCCAAGGTCCCATCGGTTGCCGCGACCAAGACCTGTTCGTAGACCCCTGTCAGGCTGGCATTCACTTCCTGCACTCTCGGATCTTCGGCACGAGCGACCTGATCCACTCGGTGCAATAACGCAATCTTCTCTTCACGGGAGAAACTTCGCAGCGGATCAATTGCTGCATAAAGCTGAGAATAGTTCACTTCGCCAAAGGTATGGACTTTACCATTCCCTTTTTCATGGACGATGCTACGGGCAGCCTGTGCACTTTGTTGCAACGCATTCAACGTGATCTGGTCTGCATAAGCAAAACCCGTTTTTTCACCACTGATTGCCCTAACACCAACCCCTTGATCAATATTATAGGAACCATCCTTAATAATCCGATCTTCCAACACCCAAGATTCATGGTAACTGGACTGAAAATAGAGATCGGCATAATCCAGCCGACGTTCAGCCAGTTGACCGAGTACTGAAAACAGATCTTGATGGCTTAATTTATTTGCAGCCAGTAAGTGTTCACTGACAGAAGTTAAACTCATAATTGCTACTCTTTAATTTGCGGTATTTTTTCAATCAAGGAAGTCAACTGCGGCCGGAAGCGGTTATGTCTCACCACTTTCATCTGCTCACGCATAATCTTCAAGCTATCTGCCCTGACATTCAGTTGTAGTGCACTGACTGCATCGGGGTTTTTCTTAATCACTTTCCCCCAACCATCCACTGCCATTGAGTGACCCCACGTCTGACGGGTTCCATGTACACCAACCTGAGCTGGCGCTAACAGAATACACTGGTTCTCAATAGCGCGAGCCCGTAACAGTGGCTCCCAGTGAGCTTTTCCTGTTAAACGAGTAAATGCCGCCGGAACAGATATCAACTCAGCACCTTGCTCACGTAGCGCCTGAAATAACCCTGGGAAGCGCAGATCATAACATATGGTCATTCCGAGACGACCAACAGGTGTATCTACAACGGTAATATGTTCCCCGCGCTGGAAAACAGATGATTCATTATATGATCCATGTTCATCATTAATATTGACATCAAACATATGGATTTTGTCGTAACGTGCGCAAATCTTGCCCTGATCATCAAACAATAGACTACTACTGGTAAGTCGTTCAGGATTTTCACGACTGATAAGCGGCATAGAACCGATTAATAACCAAACACCATAACGGCGTGCAATCTCACTGACAGCTTGCTGCAAAGGCCCATGATCCTGCTGTTCCGCATGCCTATGATAGCTATCAGCACTAGCAAACAACAATGCATTTTCCGGGGTCATGACAAACTTGACAGTATCTGGCAACTGCTTAATTTGTTGTTCAATTTGCGCCAAATTATGTTTGATATTCTCACCGCTACATAACTGCAAGAGTGCAACATTAACGTTTCTCATGTTCCTCTATTCTCCTTAAGCTGACGCAGAACTTCATCAATTTTCGGTTGTTCAAGATTACCAGTAATCCGGTAACGAATAACGGATATCTTATTCCATAACGGCCCCAAAACCTTGGTCGCCGCGAATAATGCAGCACCCGCCATCGGATTGATGACAAAAGCCGTCGCTACCCCCACAGTAGCAGAAATCTCCGGCGTGACGATGGCTTCTATATTGATCTGTTGGCGAACAAGATCGATCTCACCTTTCGTTATCACATCGGCAATCAACCCATCGACCCGTAAGTTTTCAGTCTTGAGTATCCCATTTTTTACTGAAACATCACCACGAATTGAATCAAATTCAAAATCCTGGCTAAAGGTATCGCTGAAATCGAGCTGTAATTTACGCAACAAAGCATCAAAACTGACTAATTTTAGTAATTGGCTAGCACTTCCCCCACCCAATTTTTCAATAGCACCTTTGCCTAAGTCGCTTTTAAGATTGCCATTCAGCGTCTGGAAATTGGGTTTCCACGGCGTATCCCACCAATTAAAATCAAAACGGAAGGTAAACGGTGAATTAACAATCGGTACAACTATACCAAGGTAAGATGCCATCTCATCAAACTTTTCACCAGAAAATTGCCCCATAATACGCGTATTATTCCCTACAGCCCCTTCTTGCCAACGACCTGCCAAATTTAGTTTACTGACACTGTTTTCTACTATCCCATCTCTTAATACCAGCGAATTACCTTCTGGAATCAGGGAACCAGACACCTTCCCAAGCTTCAATCCCATAATCCAACATTCAGAACAGATGATGTCTAATGAAGGCCATTGGTTCAACGAATAACGCAGAGTTGTACCTGCCTGAGATTGCTTAAATAAATCTAATTCAGCTTGCTGAGAACTATGTTGCAGAGGACCATTTTGTAGAGGACCATAGTAAAGATGGCTCAAATTCATTTGCCAAGGGCCACTATTACGGATATTAAGTTTACCGTTAACTTCCCGACTATTAGCCGTGATCTGCGTTCCCCAAGGCTGTTTTTCCACATCCAACGATAATTGATTCCAACGTTGTCCTCCCGCATCCAGTGATGGAAGTGATATATGCAAATGCGGTGGCAACATTGACATTCCTGCCGATGAAGAACCAGAAGTCAGAGGCGCAATCAGCCCTAACCACTCTTCCCCCTCAATTGCCGGAAGATTTAATTCCAATAGCGATTTTTCAGGTAAGTCAGGAATGTTGTTACTGTTACTTTGTAAAATTCCCCGTGACAGTTGAGTACTTCTCCCAGCCAAACGCCATTGAGTATTAAATGCATACTGTTTATCCAGAGTGCCTTTTACTTGCAACTGCTCCATATCACCATCAGCCAGAATATGAAGAGCACGCAGTTCATCCACTTTCAGAGCAGATAAATAACTATCCACTTGTGATAAATCAACATCGATTTTCATATCATATTGAGGCTTGCCCTGAAACGGCAAACTGATACCGATCTTACCTTCCCAATCAACAGAGCCAGAAAACGCTTTAGCAATCGCCGGTGAAAATTTAGATAATTTTGCAACAGCCCAACGCGCATTCAAACCAACATTTACTCGGTAGTTTTTGGGTAAACTTTTAGTAGAAAAATCAACCGTAACAGGCTGTCCAAGCCATTGGGCCGATAATTTGCCGCTTTGTAAATTACCATTATCAAAGCGAAACCGGCCACTCACATTTTTCATTTCGCTATCCAGAGGCTTAATCAACAAGTGATTATTTTTTAAAGTCACCTCACCACGGATATCCACATTGCCACCATTGAGTGGAATATCCAAATGCAAATTACCAGCGACCTTGCCACCAACCTGCAATGTATCCAGCGTTTCACCAACAGAATTTGCTAACGGGCTACGGGTAAAATATTCATGAATATCTTTACCATCTCCCAGAATATTAGCGTCGATTAACAATTTCTTTCTACTATAATCAGAAATTACCGCTGAAAGATTATTCGCTTTCACTCTACTAAGTGCCGTTTGCGGAGCAAGCATCCATAAACCGTTATTCTGGAAATTAAGATCAATATTGAGATCCAGCAATGCCGGCCAGTTTGGTTGGTACTGAAAAGTCGCATGACGCAATGGAGCAAAAATTTGAAACTGGCCATTATTCTTTGCAAATGGGAAATCTTTTGGATTGCCTTGAAAAACAAAAGTCGCGTTTTCTATCTGCCCTTGAATAATTGAAGCTGTCAAATAGTCAGTCAGAGGTTTCCCCATCAAAGGTTCTGGAAAATATCTCCAGGCATCACCTGCATCATAAACCCGTATTCCCGCCAGAATACTCAGCTCAGGAGGTTGTTCTTTGGGCTGTTGATAACGAAAATCACCATTGACCCACAATGATTTCGCCTGCAAATCCAATCCTTGACTCCAAAGTTGTAAGCCTAGCTCATCTTGCCGCCAGAGTATTTCGCCATGACTTTGGGATATCTCAAACGGTGCCAGGAACATATCTCGATAATCAACGACACTGTCCTTCAATGCAAAACTCAGTTTGCCTTGTCGCAAGCTACCATTAAAAGAACCAGAGAAATTATCAATAGAAGGCAATTCCTGCCAACGCTGCCAACTGACATTCTGCCATTGCATACTGATTCGGGAATCATCGGCCATTTTGGGTGTAATATCGAGGGCAAGATACTTTACCAATCCTTGTGGCTGACGATACTGCCAATCCTTCACAAAATCAGGCGTCAAAAAAGAAAAAGTCGGTAAAATGCTACTTAGCCGTTCAAGTTGAATGTTTTTCGCTCGGATACGCCAATAATCATGACCATCAGCTCTCTTGGCTTCCGGCAGATAGAGCACTGATACTTTTCCCGACAACCATTGCTGACCATCAGTGATCAAATTTGCCAGCTCAGGTGCATCAAACAGCCAACCACCCTCTTGGCGACGCATCCGTAACACCAAATCACTGACAGAAAGGTTGTGGGATTTGTTAGCAACTTTCCAATTAGCTTTTCCCTGACGGAGTTGCAGTTGACCACCATCAATCCGACCATCTTTCAGCATAATCCAACTAGACAAACTAAACTCAGCATCCTTCAGCCCAGTATTATCCTGCAACCAATGGCTTAACCACGGATGAACATCAACATTATCTGCCTGTAAATAAATGGTACCGTTATCCAATACGCCATTAGTGTCATGCAAATCAAATTTAACTTGTATATCCCCATGCTGATTATTGATCGAAGAGAGACTAATTTTCCCTTGAGCACGGTGACGATTATCTTTATTCAGCCAAGTTAATTGTGGTAACAGAAGATCAGCGCGTTCACCAGAGGGAGTAAGAAAAGTAAAACGGCTATCTTGCAGATTAAAATGATCAAATTGCTCCAGAAACAGATCAGAAAATAGATCCGATTGGGAAAACATATTACCGCTTTGATCATTAAACAGCGGTTGATAATAATCTACTTGTAACTGATAAAAAGTAAGATCGCGGAAATTCCAACGCATTCTTAGTAAAGATAACCAGATATCCAATGCAACCGTGATCTTTTTGGCTTTCACATCTGCATTTGCAGTTTTTACACTGATATCACGTAATTCAAAAACAGGCCCGAAAGATTCCCATTCTCCTGCAATATATCCAGCATCAATAGGTACACCAATAATTGACTCAACTTTAGCGAATAATTGTGGACGGTAATCATTAATATGTGGCAGTAGAAAACGTAGTCCACTCACAAGCAAAGCCACAATGATAATAACTATTGCGGCTGTCGCTAATAATACTCCCGGCAGTCGCCTCACACGCATCTCCTTGGTTGCCAATGCTGTTATGTCAGCAAATCAGATGGTTACATCATAACTACGTCAAATTGTTCCTGACTGTAGAGCTGTTCTGTCTGAACTTTTACCTGTTTGCCGACAAAAATTTCCACTTCCGCCAGTGCATGAGATTCCTCCCCTTTCAGCGCTTCGGTCACTGCTGGTGAGGCATAAATAAGGAAACGATCTGCGTCAACGGCCCGGTGCACACGCACAATTTCACGCATAATCTCATAACAGACAGTTTCAACAGATTTCACGGTTCCCCTTCCCTTGCAAGTAGGGCAATCGTCACAAAGTATATGTTCTATACTCTCACGAGTCCGCTTACGGGTCATTTCCACCAGTCCGAGTTGTGAAAAACCATTAATCGTGGTTTTAACACGATCTTTACTCAGCACCTGCTCAAGAGAAGCCAATACCCGTCGGCGATGATCCTCGCTATTCATATCGATAAAATCGATAATAATAATACCCCCTAGATTACGCAGCCTTAATTGTCTGGCAATAGCTTGCGTCGCCTCAATATTGGTATTAAAAATAGTTTCTTCCAAATTGCGATGGCCGACAAATGCGCCGGTATTAATATCAATTGTGGTCATCGCTTCAGTTTGGTCAATAATCAAATAACCACCTGATTTTAATTCAACTTTGCGATCGAGTGCTCGCTGAATTTCATTTTCTACATCAAACAGATCGAAAATAGGCTGACTACCGTTATAAAGTTCCAATTTGGCTGTCATTTTAGGAATATATTCGCAAATAAATTCCTGTAACTGAGTAAACGTCAAACGAGAATCCACACGAATACGATCAAGAGCTGCTCCGGCGAAATCACGTAAAATACGATGGGCCAAAGCCAATTCACCATAAAGTTTATTTTTAGTGACATTGCGCTTTTTACGCTCCATCACCTTACTCCACAATCGTTTCAAGAAAGCCGCATCCTGAGCTAATTCTTCGTCACCAACGCCTTCGGCAGCCGTCCTAATAATGAAACCACCATGTTCATCACAATAGTCAGCAACAATATTTTTCAGGCGATTACGCTCTTCTTCACTTTCGATACGTTGTGAAACTCCGACATGAGATGCACCGGGCATAAATACAAGATAGCGGGAAGGTAAGGTAATATCGGTAGTTAACCGAGCGCCTTTGGTGCCAAGAGGATCTTTCACTACCTGAACCATTAAATCTTGTCCCTGGCGAACCAACTCAGCAATATCTTTGACATGAAAGTTCTTTTGCTCCTCACCGGCAATACATTCCGTATGAGGCACAATATCTGAAGCATGAAGAAAAGCGGCTTTTTCCAGCCCAATATCAACAAAAGCAGCCTGCATTCCTGGTAATACCCGACTTACACGACCTTTATAAATATTACCGACAATTCCTCTTTTGGCTTCCCTTTCAATATGGATTTCTTGCAAAATCCCACCATCAATGTAGGCAACGCGCGTTTCGGATGGTGTGATGTTGACTAATAACTCTGCTGTCATGTGTTCCCCTTTCCATCAACTAACGCAAAAAACTTTGTGATTAATTCATGCGTTTCCACCAATGGCAGACCAACAACTGAGTGATAACTACCATTCAGTGTTTTAACAAAGCAACCCGCTTTTCCCTGAATACCATAAGCACCCGCTTTGTCCATCGGCTCACCGGTTGCTACATAATCCAAAATTTCCTGCGAGGATAATTGGCGAAAGGTTACATCTGTAACGACTATATCACTTAAGGTACGCTGACTATCTGATAAAGCAATAGCCGTAATCACCTGATGACACTGACCGGAAAGTGCCCCGAGCATTTCAACAGCATGTTGTTCACTGTGCGGTTTTTCCAGAATCTTACCATTCAATACAACAACAGTATCCGCTCCCAACACCAGAAAATCCTCTGGTGCAATAGCTACTCCCGCTAGAGATTTATCTTTTGCTAATCGGCTAACATACTGACGCGGAGTTTCACCCTCTTGCCATTGCTCCTTTACCTGAGGAGAAAGAATTTCAAATTTAAAGTCCAATAATTCAACCAACTCACGCCGCCTTGGTGAGCCGGAAGCCAGATAAAGGGTTTTCATGATGATATCGTCCTTACTACTACCTATCTCATTAGGCTATTTCATTTGCCATTTTGAACCTGGAGCAGAGCTTAATCCTCACGTACTCTAAGTACGCTCTGGTTATACACACTACTCGTATCCTCAAGTTATAGGAAAGAATGGCCTGCATCAGTAACGCCTACTGGAATAAGCTCTGTCAAAAACTGCGATCCGGCCACTAATGCACATTAAACTGACGACGGATTTTTCGCATTAACAGGAACAACCACGGCCAAAGAATACCATTGACCAAACTGTTCCAAAATACTTCTGGATGAAAAGCAACGTTTGATAACAAAAATTCTGCCCAAAAAACGCTGAGATCCATCAGTACCGATAAAGCAATGACAACCAAAGCCTGCTGCCAAAGTGCCATATTGCGAAGTAATTGAAACTTAAATGACACCAAATAACTCACAAGGCTGTAAGCCAAAGCGTTAACACCCAGTGTCGCTCCCTGAATCAAATCTACGATGATCCCCAATACAAAACCGGTACCCACACTGACTCTATGCGGTAACGCCATCACCCAATAAATCAACAATAGTGCCGACCAAGTTGGCCGATACATATAAATTTGCTCCGGCCACGGCATAATTTGCAGCACCATTGCAACCAAGAAAGATAACCAAATGATCCAACGCCCATGACTCCGGTATTGATTCATTAACGATTTCCCGAATTTATAAATTTAGCAGACATTATTGTCGATTCAGCATCTTTCACTCTTTCTGTTGTCTTGGTTGCTTCATCAGAAACAGACGATGGTGCTGGTGGTCCCATTTCATTTGCATATGGCAATACCTGAGGCATCATTTGCATTAAACGTTCGTTGGCTACACGATAAACCTCTGATGGAGGCAATGGTTCGGATGGATTATTATCCGCCCCCCACAACAACAACAAATAACGCAAACGTTGTAATTCTGCCGTTGGCCGAGCATGAATCACAGTATAGGCCCGCTGATTATCGACTTTAACTGACGAAACTACAGCAACTGGGTAACCTTCCGGGAAACGACCACCTAACCCAGAAGTCACCAACACATCCCCAACCCGAATATCTGTGTTGCTTGGTAATAACTCAAACTGCAAATCATCAGTACAACCTGCACCAGCAATAATAGCCCTGATATCATTACGTAAGACCTGGATTGGTAAAGCATGAGTCGTATCACAAATCAGTAATACCCGGCTAGTAAACTGACTGACAGCAACAACCTGACCAACAATGCCTTTATCACTGATAACAGGTTGCCCTTCATAAACACCTTCTCTTGATCCCTTATCAATGACGACCTGATCACTATAAGGATTAGTCCTACCGGAGATCACCTGCGTCACCATCATGTGTTCATCCTGACGTAAAGGTGATCCCAATAACTCACGCAAGCGGGAATTTTCCTGTTTAAGTTGGCCTAACAACAGCATATTGCTATTTTTCATCAATAATTCTTGGCGTAAAGCACGATTTTCCAATCGAAGTTGTTCACGGGAGGCAAGGGTTTCTGACACACCATCAAGCACTTGACGCGGGCCATTGGCGAGAAAATAAAATGGACTGACTACCGTATCCATATAATTACGAACTTTACTGAGAGCATCAAGGCGGCTGTCTGCCACAACCAAAGCAATGGCAACAATAACAGCAAAGAAAAGTCGTAATTGCAGGGAAGGCCCTCTGCTAAAAATTGGCTTCATAAGCTGCGCTATTCCAAACTGTACTGTTTCATAAACAATGGAATTCCCAAACAGCAATCGCAAGGAGGTCTGAGCTGCCCGTCATTCCCCCCCTCACTTGCAAGTTAACACTCACTCCTCACTGAAGAGTTCACCGCCATGCATGTCGATCATTTCAAGTGCTTTTCCGCCACCACGAGCAACACACGTCAATGGATCTTCCGCAACAATGACAGGAATACCCGTTTCCTCTATCAGTAAACGGTCAAGATTGCGCAATAATGCACCACCCCCAGTCAAGATCATGCCTCGTTCTGAAATATCAGAAGCCAATTCTGGTGGACACTGCTCAAGAGCGACCATGACAGCACTAACAATACCCGTTAAAGGCTCTTGCAGAGCTTCAAGAATTTCGTTGGAATTAAGCGTAAAGCCACGTGGAACACCTTCAGCCAAGTTACGACCACGAACTTCAATCTCCAACATCTCATCACCAGGATAAGCAGAACCGATCGTGTGCTTAATACGCTCAGCCGTTGCTTCACCAATCAGTGAACCATAATTACGACGAACGTAATTGATAATAGCCTCATCAAAGCGATCACCACCGATACGTACAGAAGATGAATAAACAACCCCGTTCAAAGAGATAACCGCCACTTCCGTAGTGCCACCACCAATATCCACAACCATTGAGCCCGTGGCTTCAGAAACAGGTAGGCCAGCACCAATCGCCGCAGCCATAGGTTCTTCAATCAAAAACACTTCACGAGCGCCAGCACTGAGTGCAGATTCACGGATTGCCCGACGCTCAACCTGAGTTGCACCAACCGGTACACAAACCAAAACTCGCGGGCTTGGACGCATGAAACTATTGCTATGAACTTGCTTAATAAAGTGTTGCAGCATCTTCTCAGTAACATAAAAATCGGCAATCACCCCATCTTTCATCGGACGAATTGCAGCAATATTACCCGGAGTTCGACCCAGCATTTGCTTTGCTTCCTGCCCAACGGCAGCAACACTTTTCGATGAACCAGCACGATCCTGACGGATTGCGACAACAGAAGGTTCATTCAATACAATACCCTGACCTTTGACATAAATAAGGGTATTGGCGGTACCCAAGTCAATAGACAAGTCGTTGGAAAACATGCCACGAAATTTTTTAAACATAGCGAAAGGATAATCCTGCAAGCTGGGGACGGAACGAAACCCGTCTACTCTACCAACCACATGAAGCAGCGACAAGGCGCACAAGCACCTGCTTCAATAAAAAAGTGGCTACGTTATTCATATCAACAACGCAATATTCTACGTTACTTCTCCCAAACGGAGCAGAAAAAAACTGCATAAAAATGGGTTAATTTTACCAATTGTTCCATAACGAAATGCAAAAACCACCTGATTTTGCATAATTCAACATTATGGTGCTACTGGATGGAGCCACTGGTATCGTACCGGCTAAATTCACTGCTGCTTTTTGACCAGTAGCTATTCCGGTAAGTTCACATCAGACCCATACCTCTGCTCACGATTACCAATACTTAACTACAAGTACGTAGTCTGTGTAGTAAGCAAATTAATGATGTAATAAACTGCGACTAAAATACAATACTTTCTGCTAAAAAATAATAAAAAACAGAATTTTCTGAAATAGAGCACCATATGCAACTAAGCTGGAATATGACAACAAGACTACAGGTAAAAATGCGAATAAACTCTGTTTTATAATCCATCAACACTTTATTTTTTCTTATCTACCTTATGTAAATTACCCGTTTTTATCTATCCTTATTTAATGACAAAATCAATTACAGAGAACAGAACGATAATGAAAGCCTTGCTACTCAAACAACAACAGAATCAATTATCAACATCCATAGAAGAAATTGATGCTTCTCATCTTCCCGTGGGAGACGTTACCGTCGATATTCACTGGTCAACCCTGAACTATAAAGATGCATTAGCAATCACAGGTAAAGGGAAAATTATCCGCCAATTCCCAATGATACCGGGGATTGATTTCTCTGGTATTGTACACAGTACCGAAGATCCCCGTTTTCATATCGGTCAGCATGTATTATTAACCGGCTGGGGAGTAGGAGAAAATCATTGGGGTGGACTGGCAGAACAAGCCAGAGTTTCAGGCGAATGGTTGACACCTTTACCTGCCGGTTTGGATAACAGACAAGCAATGATCATTGGTACTGCTGGCTTTACCGCAATGTTATGCGTTATCGCCCTGGAACAAGGTGACGTTAAGCCAGAAAATGGTGATGTTATTGTGACAGGTGCTAGTGGTGGTGTAGGAAGTACGGCGATAGCACTACTTTCACAACTTGGCTATTCCGTTGTTGCTGTTAGCGGTAGACAAGAAAATCATGAATATTTGTTATCCCTAGGGGCAAAAAAGGTTTTACCACGCCATGAATTTAGCCAACCACCTCGCCCACTGGAAAAACAACTTTGGGCCGGAGCTATTGACACTGTAGGCGATAATGTACTGGCAACAATACTGGCCCAAACTCACTATAACGGTACCGTTGCCGCCTGTGGCCTCGCCGGTAATGCAAATCTGCCAACAACAGTGATGCCATTTATTTTACGTAACGTACGTCTGCAAGGCGTAGAGTCCGTCACTGTTCCATCAGTCAAACGCCCCGCCGTGTGGCAACGCCTGCAAAAGCTATTACCTGCTTCTTTTTATCAGCAAGCAACCACGGAGATAACACTGGAACAAACCGTGGAATACGCCAATAAATTGATAGCTAACCAGGTTACAGGACGTACATTAGTAAGAGTTCGTTAAGAATTGTGATTAGCCTCTAAAGTACAATGGTTTTATTCTTGACATTTTTTCTGATAAGACCAGTATTTAGCTGCTAAATGCTACGATATCATTATAATGTCGCGCTTTGTCGCCGAAATGAACTTGTAGCTGTTATAAAAAGATGACAAATCGTTAATATAGGATTATGTTGGGCAATTGTTGACAAATTGCCGGAGATACCAGCACAATGGCAGGAAAGTTTCACATTTTACTCCTTAACGGCCCTAACTTGAATATGTTGGGAACCCGGGAACCTGATATCTATGGCAACTTAACGCTTGATGATATCGTCAGCAAATTGTCTGAAGAAGCCCATCAATCAGGGGTTAAATTCAGTCACCTGCAATCCAACGCAGAGTTTGAGCTGATAAATAGAATTCATTCTGCACAGGGTAATACTGATTTTATCTTGATTAACCCTGCTGCATTCACGCATACCAGCGTGGCACTGCGCGATGCATTGCTGACAGTGAAGATCCCATTTATTGAGATCCACCTCTCCAATGTTCACGCACGCGAGCCATTTCGTCATCACTCATATCTTTCAGATCTTGCTGTTGGTGTAATCTGCGGTTTAGGGGTAGATGGCTATAGCTTTGCATTACAGGCAGCGGTAAACCGCTTGTCAAAACTCAACTAAATTAAGAAGAGTACGGAATCACACTCATGGATATTCGTAAGATAAAAAAACTGATCGAGCTGGTTGAAGAATCTGGCATTTCTGAACTGGAAATTTCTGAAGGGGAAGAGTCAGTGCGCATCAGCCGCGCAGCCCCCCAGAGTTTTCCGGCAGCTCAACAATATATCCCCGTCCAAGCACAACAACCTGCTCTGGCTAGTGCTGTTGCGCTTTCTCAAGCTCTACCAGAAACAATCAGCGACAGATCGGCAGCAATCGATGGTCACATTGTTCGCTCTCCACTGGTAGGTACTTTCTATCGTACTCCTAGCCCGGATGCGAAACCGTTTATCGAAATCGGTCAATATGTCAATGTAGGTGATACCCTCTGCATCGTTGAATCAATGAAAATGATGAACCAGATCGAAGCCGATAAAGCCGGTGTGGTTAAAGCGATTCTTATGGAAAACGGTCAAGCTGTTGAATTTGACCAGCCATTGGTCGTCATCGAGTAACGAGGCGCTCCCATGCTTGATAAAATTGTAATTGCTAACCGTGGTGAAATCGCACTGCGTATCCTACGAGCTTGTAAAGAGCTAGGGATAAAAACTGTTGCGGTCCATTCATCTACGGATCGTGACTTAAAACACGTGTTGTTGGCAGACGAAACTGTCTGTATTGGCCCGGCAACTTCTGCAAAAAGCTATCTTAATATCCCTTCGATTATTTCTGCGGCAGAAATTACCGGCGCAGTAGCCATTCACCCTGGCTATGGTTTTCTGTCTGAAAATGCAGATTTTGCTGAACAGGTTGAACGTTCCGGCTTTATTTTTATTGGCCCAAAAGCAGAAACGATCCGCCTGATGGGTGATAAGGTTTCTGCTATCAATGCGATGAAAAAAGCGGGCGTTCCTTGTGTACCTGGCTCTGATGGCCCATTGTCTGATGACACAGAGAAAAATAAAGCCATCGCTAAACGCATCGGCTATCCTGTCATCATCAAGGCATCCGGTGGTGGTGGCGGTCGCGGTATGCGCGTTGTCCGCAGTGATAAAGATCTGGAACAATCAATCAATATGACCCGTGCGGAAGCAAAAGCTGCTTTCAATAACGATATGGTTTACATGGAAAAATTCCTTGAAAACCCGCGTCATATTGAAATCCAGGTACTGGCCGATGGTCAAGGTCAAGCCATTTATTTGGCTGAACGTGATTGCTCCATGCAACGCCGTCACCAAAAAGTGGTCGAAGAAGCTCCTGCACCAGGCATCACGCCAGAAATGCGTCGCAGCATTGGTGAACGCTGCTCCAACGCATGTATTGAAATTGGCTATCGCGGTGCCGGTACTTTCGAATTCCTATATGAAAACGGTGAATTCTATTTCATTGAGATGAACACCCGTATTCAGGTTGAACATCCAGTAACAGAAATGATTACCGGTGTTGACTTGATTAAAGAGCAATTGCGGATTGCAGCCGGTATGCCACTTTCAATTAAACAGAAAGACGTTGTTGTTCGTGGTCACGCCATTGAGTGTCGTATCAACGCCGAAGATCCGCGCACTTTCCTACCAAGTCCAGGTAAAATTACCCGCTTCCACTCAGCGGGTGGATTTGGCGTACGTTGGGAATCGCATATTTATGCCGGCTATACCGTACCACCTTACTATGACTCCATGATTGGTAAGCTGATTACTTACGGTGAAAATCGTGACAATGCCATTGCCCGTATGAAAAACGCATTGGCAGAATTGATCATTGATGGCATCAAGACAAATATCGAGCTTCAACAGACGATTATGAATGATGAAAACTTTCAGAATGGTGGCACTAATATCCACTATCTGGAGAAAAAACTGGGATTACAGGAAACTTAAAACCGGTTTAATAACATCAATATCTTTTAAGGAGCGTTTAAGCGCTCCTTTTCACAGAATCATAACTATTTCTATAATTATCTCGCATTCACACAGGCAAATACTGCTGAACGATTTCACGACCTATTTCAATTGAAGCAGTTGCTGCTGGTGAAGACGCATTACAAATGTGTAGTGAGCGCATATATGATGACAAATATCAGACTGATTACTACCAGCAATAATTTGATTTGATTGTATTTCACAGTAATAGGCACCAATAAATAAACAGTCTAAACGTGTATATAACATTACAAATTATCTTGCCGAAGAAATATGATGAAAATGCGATCAATATATTTAAGAAAATGAATTCTCTTATGTATGGCTATGGTAAAAGAAAATGGATAATTTATTTAAGCGAAACTCAGATTATTTACTCTATATCACATTTTTCCTGAATAAATTCGCATCTTGCCGTACAATCCTTCCCTTCCCATCCTAATTTATTTAATTACCGGAAGAACGAATGGACAGACGATTTGTTCAATCCCATAAAGAAGCACTTTGGGCTGTGTTCCTAACACTTGCTTACCTTATTGGCTGGCTACTGACTGCCTATTTACCCAGTGATGCTCCCGGTGTCACCGGCTTACCTCGCTGGTTTGAAATGGCATGTTTGTTACTACCAGTCGTATTCATCATCCTCTGCTGGTTAATGGTGACGTTTATTTTCAAAGAAGTCCCGCTGGAGGATGAGAATGCAAAGTGACGTTATCTTACCTTTGCTTGGCTATCTTGCACTGGTATTTCTCTTGTCAGTTTACGCTTATCGACGCCACCAAAAAGGCGCCTTCCTGACTGAGTATTTCCTTGGCAACCGTTCAATGGGTGGCTTTGTATTGGCAATGACCATTACTGCCACCTATATCAGTGCCAGCTCATTCATCGGCGGGCCAGGAGCAGCCTATAAATATGGTTTAGGATGGGTATTACTGTCGCTGATTCAGTTGCCGGCAATATGGCTTTCCCTAGGAGTGTTAGGTAAAAAATTTGCCATTCTCGCCCGTCGCTATAATGCCGTCACCCTTAATGACATGTTGTATGCCCGTTATGGCAGTCGTTTTCTGGTTTGGTTTGCCAGCCTAAGCCTTTTAGTCGCTTTTATTGGCGCGATGACCGTTCAATTTATTGGCGGTGCACGCCTGCTGGAAACTGCCGCGGGTATCCCTTATGGCACGGGATTAATGATTTTCGGTATCTCTATCGCTCTTTATACTGCTTTTGGAGGCTTCAGAGCGAGCGTCCTCAATGATGCCCTACAAGGGCTGGTAATGTTGTTAGGCACTGCTCTATTGCTGGTAGCAATTATCTATAAAGCGGGAGGTCTGTCGGAAGCGGTTACCACATTACGAGCAATTAATCCTGAGCTGGTTTCCCCACAAGGCGCGGACCATATCCTCAGCGGGCCTTTCATGGCATCGTTCTGGATACTGGTCTGTTTCGGCGTAATTGGGTTACCTCATACCGCCGTTCGTTGCATCTCCTACCGCGATAGCAAAGCTGTTCACCGTGGGATCATCATCGGAACCATCGTCATGACGATCCTCATGTTTGGTATGCACCTGGCAGGAGCACTTGGTCGAGCGATTATTCCCGATCTGACCATTCCCGATCAGGTGATCCCAACATTGATGATCACCGTATTGCCACCATTCGCTGCCGGAATTTTTCTAGCTGCACCGATGGCTGCCATTATGTCTACAATTAACGCGCAACTACTGCAATCTTCTGCAACCATTGTCAAGGATCTCTACCTAAGCTTGTTTCCACAACAAATCGTACGGGAAAAAAGACTCGCCCGGATTTCCAGTTTTTCTACCCTGATTCTTAGTTTGTTGCTACTTTTAGCCGCCTGGCGCCCACCCGAGATGATTATCTGGCTGAATCTTCTGGCTTTCGGTGGCTTACAAGCGGTATTCCTCTGGCCATTAGTACTCGGCCTGTATTGGGAAAAGGCCAATGCCTACGGCGCTATTAGTTCGATGATCACAGGGGCAACAAGTTACACTCTGCTCGCTAGTTTCAATATCCATCTATTGGGCTTCCATCCGATCGTGCCATCATTGCTACTTAGCCTACTGGCTTTCTGGATGGGCAATACCATCGGTCAGCGATTACCGCCAAAAGCAGTCAGACCACACTAATTCGGTCACTTTTTAATCTATTTTCAATAAGGAGAATTTTTTATGCCTTGGATACAACTTCGATTAAATACTACAGGACAGCTCGCTGAATCCCTTGGAGATACGCTAATGGAAAATGGAGCAGTATCAGTCACCTTTCAAGACAGCCACGATAACCCTGTATTCGAACCCCTACCAGGCGAGACTCGTTTATGGGGAGACACAGATGTCATCGGGCTTTATGATGCTGAAACAGATATGAAAGCCGTTATCAGCCAGCTCGAACAAGTTCCTCAGTTGGGTAAAGGATTCATTCATAAGATCGAGCAATTGGAAGACAAAGACTGGGAACGTGAATGGATGGATAACTTCCACCCAATGCGTTTTGGCAACCGCCTATGGATCTGTCCAAGCTGGCGCGACGTCCCTGATCCAGATGCTGTCAACGTTATACTAGACCCTGGACTGGCTTTTGGTACAGGTACTCATCCAACCACATCGTTATGTCTGCAATGGCTAGACAGTCTCAATCTGGAAGGTAAAACAGTTATCGATTTTGGTTGCGGTTCCGGCATACTGGCAATTGCTGCGCTAAAACTCGGTGCAACGCACGCCATTGGCATAGATATCGATCCACAAGCTATTCAGGCCAGCCGAGACAACGCAGAACGTAACGGCGTTCTGGAGCGTTTAACACTATATCTGGCGAAAAATACACCAACCGATCTTGAATCTGATATAGTAATTGCTAATATTTTAGCAGGCCCCCTGCGTGAACTCGCACCTGTAATTGGCGCACTACCAAAACCGGGTGGCCTGTTAGGTCTATCAGGTATTTTAACAAATCAGGCAGAAAGTGTTATTCAAGCCTATACTGATAAATTCGTAATCGATCCTGTTGCGGAGCAGGAGGAATGGTGTCGGATATCTGGGGTAAAAATAGCAACAAATTGAAATTATTTTATTTTGTTATAATTCAAGGTGTAGATTTTAATCACTTATTGATGATAATCCGTGCTATCAGCAAACTTACTGATAGAAAAATCCTGAGTGATAAACTTTACCAATAACATATAACACTATGTTATTTATGAATAATTATATTTATCCCAGCAGAAAAGCTGGAAAAATGTTGTAACAAATGACGATTTGCTCAAAGTTTGGCCTTTCATATTTTGCGAAAAATGCGTAATATACGCGCCCTTGCAGTCACAGTATGGCCACTCTTTCTTCGTCTATGCGTATCGGACAATACCAGCTGAAAAACTGTCTTATTGCGGCCCCAATGGCTGGCATAACTGACCGTCCGTTTCGGTCACTATGTTACAAAATGGGTGCAGGTATGACAGTATCGGAAATGCTTTCTTCCAACCCTCAGGTCTGGAAGACAGACAAATCCCGGCTACGTATGGTTCACAGCGACGAACCGGGAATTCGTTCCGTGCAAATTGCTGGCAGTGATCCCGATGAAATGGCGGCAGCAGCGAAGATCAACGTCGCTAATGGTGCTCAGATCATTGATATCAACATGGGGTGTCCAGCCAAGAAAGTGAATCGTAAGCTAGCAGGTTCGGCTTTACTACGTTACCCAGAATTGGTCGAAAAGATCCTTTCTGCCGTTGTAAACGCAGTAGATGTTCCTGTTACGCTGAAAATCCGCACTGGATGGTCGCCAGAAGAACGAAACTGTGTAAAGATTGCCCAATTGGCCGAGCATTGTGGTATCCAAGCTCTGACGATCCACGGCAGGACTCGTGCCTGTTTGTTTAACGGAGAGGCAGAGTACGACAATATTCGGACAGTTAAGCAGACTGTTGCCATCCCGGTTATTGCCAATGGTGACATTACTGACCCGCTTAAGGCCAGAGCAGTGCTTGAATACACCGGGGCTGATGCCCTGATGATAGGCCGCGCTGCTCAGGGAAGACCCTGGATCTTCCGGGAAATCCAGCACTATCTGGCAACAGGAGAACTGCTGTCACCGATGCCGATTGGCGAAGTGCAGCATTTAATGAACGAGCATATACAGGAATTGCACGACTTTTATGGTCCAGGCAAGGGAGCCCGTATCGCACGTAAGCATGTATCCTGGTATCTCCGGGAGCATGCTCCTGATGACCAGTTCCGGCGCACATTCAACACCATAGAGGATGCCAGCGAACAGCTGGAGGTGTTGGGGGCATATTTCGAAAATTTTGCGTAATATAAAGAAAAGAGCTGACAGAACTATGTTCGAACAACGCGTAAATTCTGACGTACTAACCGTTGCTACTGTAAATTCACAAGATCAGGTAACCCAAAAACCTTTACGTGATTCAGTTAAACAAGCACTGAAGAACTATTTTGCTCAATTAAACGGTCAAGATGTTAATGATCTGTATGAGCTGGTACTGGCTGAAGTGGAACAGCCATTGTTGGACATGGTGATGCAATACACCCGTGGCAACCAAACACGTGCTGCCCTGATGATGGGCATCAACCGTGGCACACTGCGTAAGAAATTGAAAAAATATGGCATGAACTAATCACTCAAGTTAGTTCATTAAAAAAGGCGCTGTACCTCTTGGTAAAGTGCCTTTTTTGCCAAACCAAAAATACCCTGTAAATGTACGAATCTGACATGCATGGCAAAGTCTACGCTATATTCGTTCCCCAAAACCTACATCATCTGCATTCAATCTCTCTTTTACCCTACCTGATTGACTGATTTACCATAATTCTAAATTTGCCAATGTCAGGTTATTCCATAACTGATAGGTTATTTTCAGCTCTCATGAATATGGAATAATGGGTTACAGCCAACAATAGGATAAAACAACCACAACATATCAAGACAACACCAAGATGTTGGTTCCAACCTGCTAGCGCCAAACCTCCACCTAACATCACATAATATAGCAAGCCCAATAATGCTCCTGCCGTTCCCAATCTATCCGTATAATTGCTCAATGCAGAAGCCAGGATGTTAGGAATTGCAATTCCGTAGGCCACAACAATCAACATCATAGGCAGAATAAACAACCAAGTATCTTCCAGAACCATTATCAACCCACCTCCAATCAGGACAATAACAGAAGCCAGTAACACTAAGTTTGATGAATTCCACTGTTTATTCAGCAAGAGTTTATTCAACCAAGCACCAATGCCTACTCCCAATGCCAAAAATAATCCCGTGTAACCAAACATCTCAGGAGAGAATCCTAACCGCTCGAAATTAAATGGAGCTAATTGATAATAACTGAACAAACATAGGTTAAAGAGGGCTATCAACAGCGCATTGCACCAAATTGCTACATCCTTAAGCATTATAATTGAAGTACCTATTAGCGGTATTGTTACCATTGACACTGGGCGGGTTTCAGGCAGCCCAACAGCAGACCAACCTGATAATAATACCGCAAGTAAAGACAAGCCGGAAAAGACACCTTTATACCCCCAGAAGTACACCAAAATAGAACCACTTATCATGCCAACAGCCGGGCTTACCGCCAAGGCTACTCCCATAATAGAAAACACCCGAGCTAATTCACTTCCCTGGTAAGAGTCTCTCAGCATTGTTTGCGTTCCTACCGAGCCCACCGCGGCCCCAAATGCAGATAACATTCTGGCAATCAGTAATAACTCAAATTGACTGTTTAGTAATGCCATCAACGAAGCACCGCTATAAAGTAACAATCCACTCAATATCGTTGGCCGTCTGCCTATGAGATCACACAGACGCCCCCAACGACCACACCAATAGCAAAAGCGAAAAAATATAAAGATAAAGTTTGAGCGGCCTGTCCAGCGCTCACCTTAAATTCCTTTGCAATATTGGTTAATGCCGGGCTATAGATAGTTTCTACAATTTGTGGAAACATCATCAGCGCTGTTGCCAGAGTAAGTCCAAGTTTACGTTGCATTGTATTTTTATGAATCAGTTAGACAATAAAACGTAAATTAGCATGCTCTCAATTGTCGTATTACAATAATAAAGACAATTTATTTATTAAATAGGACAAAAATATGGCATGGCTTTCCCGTGATGATAGCTTTGATCCTGATAGCCTTGGAGTACCAGTAGTGGGGATTGCGGCTGAACTAGGTCAACATGACTCAGGATTTCATCAACATGAAATGGGGCAATTATTATTTACCCAGCAAGGGTGCATCAATATCACCCTGGCAGATCACTTATGCATACTTCCACCAACTCGAGTTGCCTGGATTCCACCGCGTATTATTCATAGAGCAGAGATAAAAGAATCCGTCGGATATCGCTCGATTTATCTAAATATAAATCGGACCGGATGTTTAGCAGAACAGATTGAAGTATTGGAAGTTACACCTCTATTACGTGAAGTATTAGAGCGAATCGCGCTATCACCTTTTAACACGGACTGGTTACATGGATCTGCTGCTAACTTATTGGCCGTTTGTCTTGATGAAATCCGCCTGGCAAAAAGAGAGCCGACATTATTACCGTTCCCTTTCGACCGTCGTTTAGCCTGTATCCCCATGACCACACTGCCACCACCGCTCAAAATACTAGCAATGAATATCGGAGCCAGTGAGAAAACTATTAGTCGGATATTTCGCCGAGAAACAGGACTCAATTATCAGCAATGGCGACAACAATGGCGTCTGATCAAATCTATAGAATTACTGGCAAAACAGGGTAATTTGTCATCTGTCGCTAATGAATTAGAGTTTGCCAGTGATAGCGCCTTTGCAATATTTTTCAAGAAAATGACCGGTCGATCACCAAGAGAATATATGTCTGCTTATAAGGAGCGTAATTATTGAGATAATATACAAAAATTGCCGACATCAAAAGAACTATTCACCATACGAACATAGACGTCGGCAAGTGCATCAAATAAAGAAGATAATCAAATATACCCTATGGATTTCAAGATGCATCGCGACGGCAAGGGAGCGAATCCCCGGGAGCATAGCAAACTATGTGACCGGGGTGAGTGAGTGCAGCCAACAAAGAGGCAACTTGAAAGATGACGGGTATAAAAGCTAATAACATTCTACATACATAAAATATACTTATTAAAAGCTACTATTTTTCATCATCATTTATAAGCTGATAAGATACAGCAATATTTGCTGCCTGACCTGCTAATGGGTTGTAATCACTGGACAAATATATCCCTGAAATATAGTGACTATCACCAACATAAAATTTCCTATATCGAGATGTTCCAGGATCGCCAAATAACAAAAACCGACCATCACTCAAAGTAAATACGGCTCTATCAACAGCACCATTGCCCCATACTTCCAAACTGGTAATTCGACTACCATTCAGAGAAATAGATGCCGTCTCAACAGATATTGTACCTAATCGATGGCTACTACCATCATCAAATACAACTGTCAGCCCTCCTACTCTCGGAGCCCCTCCAATACGCACAATATGCCCCATCAAAGACTCTATCTTTCTTCTCTTCCCTCCATTAAGAGCTGGTTTGAGAGGTGGAGCCATATCTTGCTCTGGAGTCAATGCCTGAATTCTGGCTTTTGCTGTTTGACGGTCAAAGAAAGTAGAATAACTTAAAACATCAACATAGATTCTATTATTTACAGACTCAGATTCACTTAATCTATCCCAAATACTGATATATTCAATTCCATGTAAACGACAGTGACCATGAACAGACATAACATTATTTGCGACAGTGTCAGCCGTCGAGTTATTAAGAGCGTCATTAAGCTCTCTATCATAGAGATTATTAATATAACTGTTAGCTTGTTCTACCGTCTTTTTGATTAAACCTCGGACTTTTTCAATATCAATATCACTAAGCCCAATTTCATTTCTTCTCTCTAAACCAGCAACCCAATATGTTATCTGCATCATAACCGTAGTAGAAAACATGGGTAATATCTGATAGTTAACATCATTCGAAAAATTATTAAATTTTTTGTGGTAACCATCTATACTTTCTGCCAAGTTATTAAAAGCACTCCTCGCTTCTTCAGATCCTGGATGCTTATCAAGAAGATCAGCAACAGTTGCCATTCGCTCTTGTATATATGCAATATCACCCGCAAGGATACCTTTAATTGTCTTTAATGCAGACTCCTCTATCATCCTTTCAATTTGTTTGACAATCCCTTCCCATATATTTTCTTTCGATTGAGGCCAGAATAAACCAACTAAAAAAGATATAGCAGGACCAACCGAAGGTATAAAAGATAATCCCCCTATGATTGAATTTTTTACAATATCAGTAACATCCCACTCTAATGCACTCGTTTTTACCGCATATTCATTAGCCACAATGGTTCTGAGGTCTAAAACATTTTCTGTATGCATAATGAAATCCTTAAATTAAAATAAGATGTTTAAACCAAATTTGCCGTAACATAAGCAACTCTATCCGTATTATTATAGATAACAAATTTACTATAATAAAAAGAGCTGCTAGGCACGTTTAATACCTTATCTTCTCCTAATCCTACATCTATAGAACCAGCCTCAAACCATTCAGAGGTAAAACTATGAGACCAGTAAAATTTAGCCGTAACACTATTTGCTAGCCCTGTATTTACAACTCTCAGAGAGCTTCTGGACTCTGGAATTATTGGGGTGTCTACTCTAAATACTTCCACACTAGCATGAGGTGATATAGTCACATCACTCAAAGGACCAACTACATTTAAATCTCTATGTACTGGAACAGGAGAATCAGAATAAACTTCTGCTTTCTGTGTATCTGAATCAACAACAATGGTTATTCTAGACATATTTATTTTCCTCATCAAGATTTAAATAAAACATACTCAACTTACATATAAATATTTTCAAAAAACAGTATTACACTTAATTAAAGATACTCTTTAACTATCATAGAACCACTATTACCTTTGAAACTTAATTCCCCAATATATTACATGGACTTTACATACCACAATAAATCACCAGAATATTAAGACATCCATATTATAAGTTAGTTATTAATGAGACATATCTAAAACAAATCACAACAATATAAAACTATAGCAGAGATATAGTTTGTATCAACTTCCTGATTCAATGAAATCACTATTATTTAAGAATTATTGAAATTATATGAGATATAAACAATATATACAAAAACATTAAAATGGAAATTATTGTAATTACGTTATTCACCTGGAATTAATAATATTAATATTGGTTTCCATAGCATTATATAATTCTAGTTTTTATTTTTCAACTTTGCCTTTATATAGTGACTATAATAATTCACAAATTCACTCACAATGTTAAAATGACAATTAATAAAACAGTCTATTATCCTGACCATATATTTTCATTACATCCTAATAAATAATACTTTCATTACCAATTGATTATATCTCTTATAAGATAACAGATGAATATTCTTAAAAGCGCTCCCTTTCTGATGAAATAAAATTAACTTAATAATAACAAAACAATTTTGACGGGAGATTTTAACTACTCAAATATGCTGAATACAACTCATTGGCCTTTCATTACGCCACCAATAAACTATATCGCTTAAATTAAAATATGACGAAAAAACACAGAAAAAAATGAGGGCAGATTTCAAAACATTTGAAACCACCCCCCGTTGCCCCGACCCCAGATAATACCAAACTTAAAGCATCATTAATGGCGTCCTCACCTTGGGAAAAACAACCTTCCCAGTACTACGAGGATAATCAACCATCAGAATTCCCTTTCTGCGAAAAAGAATACGTCTCTATCCTCCCAAATACGCATTTCTCACAGCTTCATTAACCAATAATGCAGCCCCACTGTCTTCTAGTACGATCTTACCGTTTTCCAATACATATCCTCGGTCAGCCAATTTCAATGCCTGATTTGCATTCTGCTCAACCAGAAAGATTGTCATCCCCTCTTCTCTTAACTGTTGAATAGTGTCGAAAATCTGAATGATAACTATCGGTGCCAACCCTAATGAAGGCTCATCCAGCAACAATAACTGTGGCTGACTCATTAAAGCACGGCCAATTGCCAACATTTGCTGTTCACCACCGGACATCGTTCCAGCCCGCTGGTTACGCCTTTCCTGTAGGCGAGGAAATAAATCATAAACCCGCTCAATGCGCTGCTGATACTGAGTCTTATCAGCAAAAAAGCCGCCCATTGCCAAATTATCTTCCACTGTCATACGAGCAAACACTCTGCGACCTTCAGGAACAATCGCAATGGCCTCACGCATAATACGAGCTGTCGGCCATTGGGTGATATCCTTACCACGAAAAATAATGGAACCTTCTGTCGCTCTGGGTTCACTACATAAGGTACTGAGCAATGTTGTTTTTCCGGCGCCATTTGCACCAATCAGAGTGACGATTTCTCCCTGCTGAATATTCAGGCTGACCTGATGCAATACCTGAACTTCCCCATAATGGGCAGATACCCGCTTAAATTCCAACATAATTAATACACCTCGCCCAGATATGCCCGGATAACATCCGGATTGTTACGAATCTCTTCTGGCCGTCCTTGCGCCAAAGACATTCCCTGATTAACAACATAGATACGATCTGAAATTCCCATCACCAATTTCATATCATGCTCAATCAGCAACACAGAAACTTGATGATGTTCCCTCAGTTCAGCAATTAGGATATTAAGCTCTCCTGTCTCTTTCGGGTTCAGACCCGCAGCGGGTTCATCTAGCATCAAAATTTCCGGACGTACTACCATGCAGCGGGCAATCTCCAAACGCCGTTGCTGACCATATGCCAAATTACCTGCCTGCCTGTTTGCCAGTGGTAACAAACCAACCCGTTCCAACCAAGTTATGGCCCAATCTACGGCCTTAGATTCCGCACGGCGGAATGCCGGCGTTTTAAAAAGACCAGCCCAAAGGCCACTTTTCAGATGCTGATGCTGCGCCACTAATAGATTTTCAATCACCGTCATTTCCCGGAACAACCGCACATGCTGGAATGTTCTGATAACGCCCATACGAGCAATAGCCTGCCCAGATAACCCTTCCAGATGTTTTTCCCGTAGCTTTATAGTACCGCTAGTCGGACAGTAAAATCCTGTCAGACAATTAAAGATCGTAGTTTTCCCTGCACCATTAGGCCCAATAAGAGAAACAATTTCACCCTGATTTAACCTCAGGGCAACGTTATTGACCGCTAGCAAGCCACCGAAGCGCATGGTCAGATCGGAAACCTGCAATAATGGTGTTGCACTCATGCTTGCTTTCCTCCCTGTACCTGTCATTTCAATTTAACATGACGACGTTTTGTCGGTAGCAACCCTTGAGGGCGCCAAACCATCATCAACACCATCATTGCCCCTAGCAGCAACATACTGTAAGCATTTAGATCACGCATCATCTCACGGGAAACCACCAACAAAATGGCCGCTAGAATCACCGCAATCTGTGAGCCCATCCCTCCGAGTACCACAATAGCCAGCACAAAAGCAGATTCAGCAAAAGTGAAGGACTCCGGGCTGACAAATCCCTGCCGAGCAGCGAATAAAGTGCCAGCAAAACCAGCAAATGCCGCACTGATAGTAAACGCGGCCAGTTTAATGCGGGTTGGACTCAAACCAAGAGAGCGACAAGCAATTTCATCTTCACGCAATGCTTCCCAGGCGCGACCTAACGGCATACGTAGCAATCGATTAATAATAAATACTGTCAGTATTACCAACAACAACACCACCAGATAGAGGAAGATGACCCGATCACTTGGATCGTATTTCAAACCAAAGAAGTTGTGGAAAGTATCCCAACCTCCCTCTTTCACACTGCGGTTAAATTCCAGCCCGAAGAGAGTCGGTTTTGGGATCTGGCTGATACCATTCGGACCACCTGTTATTTCAGTATTATTCAACAGTAGAATGCGAACAATTTCACCGAAACCAAGCGTAACAATTGCCAGATAATCACCTCGCAATCGTAATACAGGAAAGCCCAGTAAAAGCCCAGATAAAGCTGCTGTTAACCCCGCCAGTGGCAAGCTCTGCCAAAACCCTAACCCGTAATAGTGAGTTAGTAAAGCATAGGTATAAGCGCCGATAGCATAAAAGCCTGCATACCCAAGCACCAACAACCCCGACAGGCCAACCACCACATTCAAACCCAATCCTAGCATGACATAAATCAACGTCAGCGTAGCAATATCAACACTACCACGGGAGGCTATGAACGGCCAGATAATCGAAGCAATAATGAGCAATATTATCAGTCGTTTTTGCCCTTTAGTTGAGCCATCGAAATCTGGCAGCGACCCGCTTTTAACGGGTATTTTTTTCATCGTCTGTTGAATAACCGGGCGCAATAACTGGAACAGAAAAACAACCGTACAGCCAATACCAATCCATAACCATCTCACTTCATCGGCGCGGTGAACAACCAACTTCGTACCGTCCAACGACAACTGCATCCCCATCATAAAGGCAGACAATACAAATAAAACGGCTGAGGCAATAACAGCATTCACCCAATTGGCATGTTTCATACCTTTTCTACCTCTGGACGGCCTAAAATCCCAGTCGGCATAAACAACAGCACAACAATGAGCAGAGCAAAGGAAACGGCATCTTTATATTCGGTGCTCAAATAAGCAGAAGTCAGGGCTTCAGAAATTCCCAAGACCAAGCCACCAATCATCGCACCCGGAATACTGCCAATCCCTCCCAAGACTGCTGCGGTGAAAGCTTTCATTCCTGCCATAAAACCGATATACGGATTTATCACGCCGTAAAACTGCCCTAACAAAACACCGGCTACTGCGGCCATTACTGCACCGATAACAAAGGTCAAAGAAATAACTTTGTCAGTATTGATCCCCAGCAAACCGGCCATTTTTAGATCTTCCGAGCAGGCACGGCAGGCACGCCCCATACGGGAATGGCGGATAAACATCGTCAGTACCAGCATGGCAAGAAATGTCACTATCCAGATAGTCAGTTGCATTGCGGTAATACTGGCAGAAAACCCATCGCTTTCACCCAATAGCCACTGCCCGGTAATCAGACTTGGCAATGCCAGATCGCGGGAACCTTGTGACAAGCTGACATAATTTTGCAGGAAAATGGACATCCCAATTGCGGAAATCAACGCAATCAGACGTTTGGAATGACGAACGGGTTTGTAAGCCACCCGTTCAATACTCCAGCCATAAGCGCTGGCAATCACAATTGATGTTAAAAAAGCAGCAGTAATCAGCAACCAGCCCAGATCAATTCCCATCATCATCAGAGCAGCAATCACAATAAAGGAGACATAGCTGCCAATCATATAAACTTCACCATGAGCAAAGTTAATCATCCCGATAATGCCGTAAACCATCGTATAGCCAATGGCAATCAATGCATAAGTGCTACCCAGGGTAACCCCGTTTAACATCTGCTGTAAAAAATAGAGAAATTGCTCTGACATACCTTGTACCTCTGGAATAGCAGCTCCTGTCAAGCAGGGGCTGACGGCCATTCGGATGGCTTTACTTCACAGAAGTAGAAGAACCGTCTGCATGCCATTCAAAAATGCCAAACTCGAACCCTTTCAGGTCGCCAGCCTGATTCCAACTCAGTGTTCCCATCACGGTATCCACTGGATTCGCTTTCAGGTCTTTCACCAAATCAGCAGGTTCCATACTGCCGGTACGGCTCATTGCCGTTGTCAGAGATTGCAGGGCGGCATAAGTTGTCCAGACGAATGGGCCCGTTGGCTCCTCTTTCTTAGCTTTGATTGCATCAACGATAGCTTTGTTTGCCGGAACTTGATCGTATCGTTTAGGCAGTGTTACGAACATTCCTTCAGAAGCTACACCGGCAATATTAGATAGCGAAGAGTTACCGACACCTTCCGGTCCCATAAAACGGATATTCAAACCCGCTTGTTTAGCCTGGCGCAGAATTTGTCCCATTTCAGGGTAGTAACCGCCGAAATAGACAAAATCCACATTTTCTTTTTTCAGGCGGGCAACCAGCACTGAGAAATCTTTATCACCGGCAGTAACACCTTCAAACAATACCGTATTGATTCCCACCTTTTTCAGTGTATTGAGAACAGAACGAGCCAATCCTTCACCGTATTGCTGTTTATCGTGAACAATTGCTAGCCGTTGAGGTTTGATCTTTTCAACAATATATTTCGCTGCCGTTGGGCCCTGATCAGAATCCAGCCCAGTGGTACGCAGAATCATTTGGTAGCCACGAGTTGTCAGATCAGCATTAGTTGCCGCGGGTGTAATCATAATGACACCTTCATCTTCATAGATATCAGATGCAGGTTGAGTCGATGAAGAGCAAAGATGACCAATAACATAACGAATGTTGTCATTAATCACTTTGTTAGCAACTGCAACAGCCTGTTTTGGATCACAGGCATCATCATATTCAACGCCCACTAGCTTATCGCCATTGATGCCACCTTTAGCATTAATATCCGCAATCGCCTGACGTGCGCCAGTAAATTCCATATCTCCATACTGAGCAACCGGGCCGGACATCGCCCCCACAATCGCTATTTTAATCTCTTTTGCCCACAGTGAATAACTCATCACCATAGCAATACAACCGGTTAATAATGCCTTACCTGTTACGATTTTCATTTATTTATCCCCGTATTGTTATTGGTCTGCTGATTGTATTTGCCTTTAAGATCTTTCATTATCTGGCTGGAAATCATGACCGTTTGTGATTAATGATTAGATAAAGTGATTTTTATTAATAAGATTTTATTTTTCATGTTATTAAAATAGCATTTCATGCTTAAAATCAAATTGACAAGGTAGCAAAAAGCATTAAATACAGAATAAAACACCGCCAAAGCAGGTTGTAATTTAGACTAATTATAGTGTGATATTCTGGTTAAATATTAGTAAAGCAATCTTTAACTCGAAAGATCGATCACATTAAAAACATTTTTTCCAGTAACGTATAAAAATAGTCACACAACATTCCGACTATTTATGCATCTACAATGGATATGGAAAAACCATGAAGTTAACTATCGAACAACTGATTGTTTTATCAGCACAAGATATGATTGATTTGGGGAAAATCTGGCCTCAACAAACGCCAGAACAATGGCAAATCCATCTAAAAAACGGCAATAAACTGTTCGCCGCCCGTTTCAATGACAGATTGTTGGCCGCAGTAAAAATCACTCTCAGCAATCAATCCGGCCTGCTTGAAGATTTATGTGTTCGTGAAATAACACGTCGCCGGGGTGTGGGTTTATATCTGGTCAATGAAATCAAGGCCCGGCATCCTGCTGTTAAACAGTGGAAGCTAAGTCTCAAGGGTTTCCCTGATGCCAACGAACCAGCGTTAAAAGGTTTTATAAACGCCTGTGGTTTTCATTATGACACCACTTCAAGCTATTATTTGGGCTGACTCATCTTCCAGACGGCAGCCACATTGCGGGCTGTCACCCGCAAATTCTCACGTCCGCAAGCAAGAGCATCCGAAAGAGAACAAACGCCGGGCATAATTGAGAAAACAGCATCCAATCCATGCTCATGAACGACATTATAGTCCTGACTCATACCGCCAACCAATGCAATGGTTGGAATAGCATACTTTTTGGCAATACGGGCAACGCCGATGGGTGTTTTACCGTAAATAGTCTGGCTATCTATCCGGCCTTCCCCAGTAATAACTAAATCAGCACCTTGTACTACTTTCTCCAGTTCCAGCGTGGAGATAACAATATCAATTCCCGGTTGTAATTTCGCTTTAAGCCAACCCAGTAAAGGCGCTCCCATACCACCGGCGGCTCCTGTACCCGGTACATCAATGACCTTCATTTTTGTCAGGAATTCAATTTTTTCACCGTAATGACGCAAAGCAGCATCCAATTCTTTCACCATCTCTGGGGTCGCCCCTTTTTGTGGTCCGAAAACAGCAGATGCACCAAACTCACCACATAACGGGTTAGACACATCACAGGCGACGATAATTTCAGTCCGATCCAAACGAGCATCCAAACCAGAAAGATCGATTTTAGCAAGCCGATTTAGCGCAGCCCCGCCAGCCGCCAACTCTTTTCCATCAAAATCAAGCAAACAAGCCCCCAACGCCTGCATCATACCGGCACCACCATCATTAGTCGCACTACCACCGATACCGAGGATTATCTTACTGACACCTTTATCTAAAGCAGACAGTATCAGCTCTCCGGTGCCATACGTCGTGGTTATCAGCGGATTACGCTTTTCCATCGGAACCAGATGTAAACCAGAAGCCGCCGCCATTTCAATAACAGCGGTTTTTCCATCACCCAGCACGCCAAAAAAACTATCCACCGGCTGATTTAACGGACCGGTAACAGGCAAATGGATAACTTGCCCATCGGTGGCTGCTACCATTGATTCAACCGTACCTTCACCACCATCAGCCATCGGCAGTTTAATGTATTCAGCTTGTGGATAGATTTCACGAAATCCCTGTTCTATCGCTTCAGCAACCTGCAAGGCACCAAGGCTCTCTTTAAATGAATCAGGTGCAATAACAATTTTCATCGGATTAGCTTGGTTGTAAGACTCTGAAAGAAGGAATAAAAAAGGCGATAAATCATTATCGCCCTTTTAACTTATTCATTATGAATACATTAACGCAAAATCACTTTATTTATGCTTCAATTGCTACACGCAGTTTTTTCATGGCATTCTTTTCAAGCTGACGTACACGCTCCGCAGAAACACCATATTTATCAGCCAACTCTTGCAGGGTAGATTTGTTATCATCATCCAACCAGCGGCAACGGATAATATCCTGACTGCGCTCATCTAAGCCTTCTATCGCTACCGACAATTTATCAGCGGCATGGTTTTCCCAGTTATCCTCTTCAATGCCATCTGCAAAATCAGAAGCTTTATCCTGAAGATACAGAACTGGGGCAACCGGCAAGCCTTCCTGACTCTCATCATCAGCAGACATATCAAACGCCATATCCTGTGCTGACATACGAGATTCCATCTCACGCACATCTTTACTGGTCACACCAAGTTCTTTGGCGACCATTTCCACTTCGTCCTGATTAAACCAACCTAAACGCTGTTTAGTTTTACGCAGATTAAAAAACAGCTTGCGCTGTGCTTTAGTTGTCGCGACTTTAACAATACGCCAATTACGCAGTACATATTCGTGGATTTCAGCTTTAATCCAGTGAACAGCAAAAGAAACCAGACGCACCCCCACTTCTGGGTTGAAACGACGTACTGCTTTCATCAAGCCAATGTTCCCTTCCTGAATTAAATCCGCCTGGGGCAGGCCATAACCAGCATAACTGCGAGCGACATGAACAACGAAGCGCAGATGAGACAGAATCAGCTTCTTAGCTGCATCCAGATCTCCCTGGTAATGCAGCCTTTCAGCCAGTTCCTTCTCTTCCTCTGCTGTCAGCATTGGGTAGGTATTAGAGGCACGAATATAGCCCTCTAGACTTCCTTGAGGAACTAACGCTAAGGTTTGCATTTCTTTGGCCATTCAAATCCTCTCAAATAAGGCTCAAATCGTTAGTACAGATTACATCAGTATTTATAAACCAATGCTCAACATACAGCGGTACAGTCTATCACCAGAATGTGCATATTCAAGTTACAGATGCGTGGGGTTGTAATAATTTCAGGACAGATAACATCCACCGTGGAATCACGGAACAAAAAATAGCAGATTGTTTTATATTTATGCAAGTAACTTTATTTGTACCAGCCATAACAAACATTAAGTCAATTATTCTGGCGTAAAGTGGCGCAAATGCTGGGTTGTCGCCAACCAAGCAGCTACCCAACCAATCATCGCGGAAATTAAAACTAGCAGCAGGGATTCATCCCATGAAAGCCCATGTAAATTAAACGTGGTACCAAACACACTGGCAACCTGTGTGACAACATCAGAGAGCTTCCATACCAACAGGGCCGAGAGTATCAATGATAACATCGCACCAAGCCCCCCTAACAAAGCGCCGCCATTGAGGAATGGACGTAAAATAAAACCATCAGTCGCGCCAATCAGCTTCATCACGTTAATCGTATCACGATGGCTGAAAATACTGAGGCGCACGCTATTACCGATGACCAGAAACAACGCCATGACCATTAGAATACCAATCACTGCCGCAATCTGACCGACAAGCCCCGTCAGCGCCGCCAAACGGGCAAACCAGCTATCATCCATCCGAACTTCTTCAATACCTTTGACCTGAGAAACCCTGTCACGCAATGTAGTCAAAGTCTGTGAGCTCTGAAAATCAATTTTCGGCGTAATGATAGCGACTGCGGGTAGTGGATTCTCTTCCAACATATCCAGCGCACCGCCAAAACCAGACCAAGTGCGGAACTCTGTCATCGCTTCCTGACGCGAGAGATAGTTAACATTATCCACCCCATCAAGTGCTTTCAGTTCGCTTATTAATTTTTGAGCGCTGTTATCATCCAGTGATTTATCGAGATACACCGTCAATTGAGGGGTGGGATACCATTTTTCCGCAGCCTGGCTGACATTCTTCCACACAATGTAACAAACGCTTGGTAATGTCAGAGATATCGCAATAACCATAATCGTCAACAGAGTTGCCAGTGGCTGACGCAACATATCTGTCAGCGCATTCATCCAGGCATAGCGCCACTGTTCACGCCATCCTCCTTGTAAAACTTTACTTTTCGATCTTGTTACTTTCCCCACTGCCTTACGCACATTTTTAACCATGATGCTCTCCCACCATACGGCCCTGGCCCAGAGTCAAAATACGATATTTCCGTCTTTCAATCAGTGCCATATCATGGGTCGCCATCAGCACTGTCACCCCTACCCGGTTAAACTCTTCAAACAGCCGTAAAATGCCCTCTGACAATTCACCATCAAGATTACCGGTCGGTTCATCCGCCAACAAAACAGTTGGCTTATTCACAACCGCACGAGCAATGCCAACACGTTGTTGTTCTCCTCCTGAAAGCTGAATTGGGAAATTTCTCGCTTTGTCCAGCAGACCAACCTTATCCAGAGCAGCGGAAGTCCGACGACGGATATCCTCAAAACTTGCACCTGAAATAATCAGCGGCATTGCCACATTATCGTATACCGTCCGATCCAGCAGCAGATGATGATCTTGGAAAATCATACCAATCTGACGACGTAGAAAAGGTACCTCACGGCTTTTTAACCGACTGATATCATGACCGGCAAACCAAATATGCCCAGCGCTAGGTCGCTCAATGCCACAGATGAGTTTCAGCAAGGTACTTTTACCTGCCCCTGAGTGACCAATTAGAAATGCCATTTCCGCAGGGCGCAAATGAAAATTCACCCCTTGCAGGGCTTGCCGTCCCCCCAGATAAGCTTTACTGACCTGTTCAAAGCGAATCATGGTAATTAATCCTCTCGGGCAAAAAGTGCCTCTATAAAATCATCTGCCTTAAATGGTCGCAGATCTTCAATTCCTTCACCGACACCAATATAACGGATAGGAATTTCAAACTGATCAGCAATGGCAAAAATCACCCCACCTTTGGCAGTCCCATCCAGTTTTGTCAGTGAGATACCTGTCAGCCCAACAGCTTCATGGAACAATTTAGCCTGACTTATCGCATTCTGGCCGGTGCTGGCATCCAATGTCAGCATAATTTCATGTGGCGCATCTTCGTCCAGTTTTTTCATCACCCGGACAATTTTCTTCAACTCTTCCATTAGGTGAGATTTATTTTGCAAACGACCTGCGGTATCTGCAATCAGTACATCTACCCCTTTCGCTTTAGCTGATTGAATAGCATCGAAAATCACGGAAGCGGGATCAGCACCAGTATGCTGCGCCACCACCGAAATATGGTTGCGATCCCCCCACACTTGTAACTGTTCAACCGCAGCGGCACGGAAAGTATCCCCGGCCGCCAGCATGACAGATTTACCTTGCGCCTGAAACTGACGTGCTAACTTACCAATTGTTGTCGTTTTACCAACACCATTAACACCAACCATTAGAATGACATACGGTGTTTTTCCTTCGATATCCAGCGGTTTATCGACTTTAACCAGAATGCCAGACATCTCTTCTTTTAATTTGGCATACAATGCTTCCGCATCTTTTAGCTCTTTACGGCTAGCATGCTCCGTCAAGCTGCCAATGATTTTGCGGGTAGTCTCGACACCAACATCCGCAATCAATAACTGCTCTTCCAATTCATCAAACAGATCATCATCGATCTTTTTGCCACTGAATAGGCTAAGAAAACCGGAACCCAGATTCTGACGGGTTTTAACCAGACTGCGTTTCAAACGAGAGAAAAAACCCTCTTTAGTCGGGCGCTCTTGCTCTTTTAATATAACTGGCCTTGGCTGTTCAGTTTGTACCTGTTGTGCAGCTAATCTTGCGGCTTCTTCTGCAAGACGTTGTTGTTCTGCCTGCTCCGCGGCTAATCTCGCAGACTCTTCAACAAGGCGCTGTTGCTCTGCCTGTTCTGCGGCTAATCTGACTGCTTCTTCAACAAGGCGTTGTTGTTCCGCTTGCTCCGCCGCTAATTTTGCAGACTCTTCGGCAAGGCGCTGTTGCTCTGCCTGCTCTGCGGCTAATCTTGCAGACTCTTCAACAAGTCGCTGCTGCTCTGCCTGCTCCGCGGCTAATCTTGCAGACTCTTCAACAAGTCGCTGCTGCTCTGCCTGCTCCGCGGCTAATCTTGCAGACTCTTCAACAAGAAGTTGCTGTTCCGCCTGCTCTGCCGCCAATCTCGAGGCTTGCTCTGCAAGGCGTTCCTGTTCTGCCTGCTCTGCCGCCAACCTTGCGGCTTCCTCTGCAAGACGTTGCTGTTCTGCCTGCTCTGCTGCCAATTGTTCTTCTTTTTGCTGCTCTTCCTGACGGCCACGCCCAAACCAGGAGAAAAAACCTCTTTTTTTCTCTTTTGCCATTAGCTACTACACTCCTCAAGGTTAAATCATGGCGTTATAACGGGGAATAATAACGAAATTAGAAGCAGTCTAACATTTTCGTAATAGCTCAACACATATCAATCACGAATTTCGTGGTAAATTAATGCCTGTAAGTCTTAACAACTGTTACGCAAATTATGGCAAAAAAACCACAACGGCAATCTATGGGACAAATCCGCATTATTGGTGGAAAATGGCGAGGCCGGAAATTACCTGTACCAAATAGTCCCGGATTACGCCCAACGACAGATCGCGTCAGAGAAACGCTATTTAACTGGCTAGCTCCGGTTATTCAGGAAGCACACTGCCTGGATTGCTATGCAGGAAGCGGAGCGCTTGGATTAGAAGCACTTTCTCGTTATGCAGCACAGGTTACCCTGATTGAATATGAACGTAATATAGCCAAACAGCTTTCCACGAATTTGGATCTGCTCAGTGCCCAAAATACCGAGGTCATTAACGACAGTGCATTAACCTATTTATCTCAACCAGGAAAACCCTACGATATAGTCTTCCTTGATCCTCCTTTTCGTAAAGGAATGCTTGCCGAAACAATAAAATTGTTGGAAGAACGGAATTGGCTGGCAGATGAAAGCTGGATTTATGTTGAGGCTGAATCTGAATCAGCGGCGACTGATGTGCCCGTTAACTGGCAACTTCATCGCGAAAAAGTTGCCGGGCAAGTGGCATACCGGCTCTATATCCGCTACTTACCCACATAATTATTATCTAGGAGTACACTCTGATGTTTATTCAACTGGGCAAGCTGTTAATGATCTGCGTTTGGGGATTTCTGATCTTTAACCTGATCCATCCATTTCCAAAACCCTTGAAGTATTTTATGGATGTCGCCATGATTTTCATGGTGGTCATGCATGCATTTCAAATGCTGCTTCTGAAAGCCAGTCAGCCAAAAGACCAAAAACTCTCTGGCTTAATGCAAACCAAAATCTTCTTTTTTGGTGTCTTTGAGCTACTGTCAACGCAGAAAAAGCAACTGAAAGAGAAAAGCCATCGCCTTAAATAGTGGACACGGCCCTAACCCCTGGAAAGTATATACAATTATGTGAATATGTGAGGAATGATTCATTTCATTCCCCCTTCCGGTTATGCATTAAAAAGCTGTCACTATCTGTCTCAGCACAGCTTAGTGCCTGCTTTCTTTGCTGAACAAATAAATCATTTCCTAATTCACTGCCTATTTCCGCACAGATACTTAAACCAATCTCTATTATTTAAGTCTATATTTTGCTAATAAAAGAGCAGATCCATTACCCATCACTTATTTTAAGGAACAAATATGAGCTGGCCATTTATTGCGGTGTTTTTTTCTGGTTGGTTGTATGTTGATGCAGCTTACCGTGGTCCAAACTGGCAAAGATGGCTATTCAGGCCAGTCACTCTGCTATTGTTGTTATTATGGGCATGGCAAGCGCCTGAGCTGCATATTTCAGGCTATTTAATCTGTCTTGGGTTATTTACTGCCTTAATATCAGATGCTCTGCGCATGCTCCCCAGTAAGTATTCACTACTCTCTATAAGCACATTATTCCTCTGTTATCTGCTCTACACGATAAGCTTTGTATTACAGATGAATTTCAGTTTCTTCTTCCCATTGCCATTAATTTTACTGGTTCTGGGCTCCATTATTCTGCTGGTTATTTGGAATAAACTGGAGGAAATGCGCTGGCTGGTCGTTGCCTCAGTCATCATGCTCCTGATCATGGTGTGGATGGCAGGTGAACAATACTTCGCTCTCAATACAGCATACAGTTTCTCCCTATTGGCAGGCAGTATCTTGTTGCTACTGTCACATAGTTTCTGGCTGATCAACCATTACCGTTTCCAATTCAAATCTTCTAAGGCGGTTGTAGCAACCTGTTATTTTATCGGCCATTTTCTGATTATTCGTTCTATTTATCTTTAATAAAAAAATTAAGTTGAAAATGAATATCAACATTCAGCCACACAATTTACCAACTTATTTTCTCTTTTTTATTTGACTCTGGAGTGGGCTCCAAAGTGTAGAGTTTGATCATTATCTTTGAGTAAACTTTATCCAGGGGGAGCCCATGTACTCAAATTCAAACAAAAATAGTGCTCATCAGCATAACCACCAGCATGGAAGCTGCTGCGCTACTACCACTTGTCCAGATCAGGCTAAACAAGTTAGTGAGCATTCACATAACCATGAACATGATGAGTCTTATTCACATGAGCACAACCATTCTCATGGAACACAAGAAACACAAGCGCCTGAGCTTTTAGCAAACCAGCGTTTTAGTTGGATTGTTAATGGCATGGATTGTCCGAGCTGTGCGCGCAAAATTGAAACCGCGGTCAGCAAAATTCCAGAAGTGAAACAAGCCAAGGTTCTATTTGCTACTGAAAAACTGGTCGTGGATGCCGATATAGATATACGTTCGGCAGTTATCCAAGCCGTTAATCAGGCTGGATTTGACTTACACAACCCAGATTCAAATCAGAAAGCGCCCAAAAGCAGCCGTTGGAAAGAATTTGCACCAATCATCACTCTTTCACTGATGATGCTGATAAGTTGGGGAATCTCCAGCACCAACCCCTCATTTGGCCGTATTGCCTTTATTATCACCACCGTGATTGGATTGGTGCCTATTGTCACCAAAGCCTGGAAACTCATACGATCAGGCACGCCATTCGCCATTGAAACCTTGATGAGTGTTGCCGCAATCGGTGCGCTATTTATTGATGCCACCGCCGAAGCGGCAATGGTACTGCTGCTGTTTATGCTTGGTGAAATGCTGGAATCCTACGCCGCCGGCCGTGCACGTCGAGGGGTGAGTGCATTGATGGCATTGGTCCCGGAAGAAGCACTGCTGGTAAGAAATGGTGAGAAAAAAACTGTCCCAGTCGCAGATCTACGCCCCGGAGATATTATTGAGGTTGCACCAGGCGGACGTTTACCCACTGACGCAGAATTACTCAGTTCATTCGCCAGCTTTGATGAAAGTGCGCTAACAGGTGAATCCATTCCGGTTGAACACATACAGGGAGAAAAAGTCCCGGCAGGTTGTCTGTCCGTGGATCGTTCAGTACAGATGAAAGTGCTGTCTGAACAGGGCAACAATGCCATTGACCGCATTTTGCAACTGATTGAAGAAGCCGAAGAACGCCGCGCCCCGATTGAGCGCTTTATTGACCGTTTCAGCCGAATTTACACTCCGCTGATTATGCTGTTCTCTGCGTTGGTTATCATTATTCCACCCATTGTATTCAGTCAACCTTGGGAAACATGGATCTACCGTGGTCTTACTTTGCTACTGATCGGTTGCCCTTGTGCTTTGGTGATTTCCACACCCGCCGCAATTACCTCTGCCCTTGCAGCAGCAACCCGCCGAGGGGCCTTGATTAAAGGGGGTGCGGCGCTGGAGCAATTGGGACTAATTACCACAATCGCTTTCGATAAAACCGGTACTCTGACTGCCGGTAAACCACAAGTCACAGATATACAACCAGCAGAAAATATCAGCGAATCTCAGTTATTAACTTTGGCTTCCGCAGTAGAAAGCGGCTCCCACCACCCACTGGCTAAAGCCATTTTGCAATACGCAAAAAGTAAAAACGTTAATATTACCGAAGCTGAACACCGTAAAGCGCTGGCGGGGGTAGGTGTTGAAGGTCAGTTAGACGGTAAGCGTATTCTCGTTAGTTCGCCCGGAAAACTGCCGGAAAACACGTTATCTGATCGTTGGAAACAAAAAATTGTTCAATTAGAAGATTGCGGTAAAACTGTTGTTGCCGTGATGCATGATGAACAATTTACTGGCCTTATCGCAATGCAAGATACGTTACGTCAAGATGCAATTGATGCTATCCGTTTCCTGAAAGATCAAGGCATTAAGTCAGTGATGTTGACGGGGGATAACCCACGTGCAGCAGCTGCAATTGCAGGTCAGTTAGGAATAGATTTCCGCGCCGGGTTAATGCCGGAAGATAAAGTCAAAGCTGTCGTTGCATTGAATAAAGATCACAACACAATGATGGTCGGTGACGGCATCAATGACGCACCCGCAATGAAAGCTTCCAGTATCGGTGTAGCAATGGGAAGTGGAACCGATGTTGCGCTGGAAACCGCAGACGCAGCATTAACTCATAACCGCCTGACAGGTTTGTCGGAAATCATCACCCTTTCCCGCGCAACGCACAATAATATCCGCCAAAATATTACTATTGCCCTAGGGCTCAAAGGGATCTTCCTTGTCACCAGCCTATTAGGCATCACAGGCTTGTGGATGGCAGTACTGGCGGATTCTGGCGCAACCGCTCTTGTAACAGCGAACGCGGTAAGGTTACTGAGGATTAAACTGAAATAATGAAAATCGTCTAGCTATTTAAGGATATGGGCCTTATTTCCGGCGCATATCCTGTACTATAGCCAGATAAGTTCAGTAGTAAAAACTCATTGGCATTCAAAGGCACGGTAGAAAAACAAAAACGTTCATTTCTCAACTCGGTGGTTATATTCAGAATTGATTCTCTTTTTTTCTAACCAGATAGCGATAAGGCATTTGTTCCGTTTCTTGGGCAACTAACTGGTGCTCCATAAAACGGCAAAAACTGGGAATATCACGCGTAGTTGCCGGATCATCAGCAAGAATTAATAACATCTGTCCTGCTTCCATATGACGCACGGTTTTCCGCACCATCATTACTGGTTCAGGACAGCGAAGCCCTTGTGTATCAAGGGTCTTGTCTGGATTAGTAAACACATCGGGCATAACTTATCTCTACTTCAGTCAGTCTATTAGACCGAATTATATTATAAAAAAGCTAGCAAAAATTAACTTTACAGACAGGCGTTTTGAATTTGTGCATAACCGACGTATCATGTGAGGCGCCGTCCGTTAAAACGGCAGATCTTTCATTGGGTTCCCTCACCCCATTATCCAAAAAGGTACAATATGTTTTCATCAGCTACAATTATACAACAGCGCGCTACTGCTTTAATTTGGCTTTCGTTATTTCATATTCTGATTATTATTTCCAGTAATTATCTGGTGCAACTACCTGTCTCTATTTTCGGTTTTCATACCACTTGGGGAGCCTTTACTTTCCCATTTATTTTTCTTGCAACCGATTTGACGGTTCGTATCTACGGCGCACCACTAGCAAGGCGAATCATCACTACCGTAATGATCCCTGCTTTGCTGATCTCTTATATTATTTCTGCTCTATTTTTCCAAGGAAAGTGGCAAGAGTTTACTGCGCTGTCTGAATTCAATCTCTTTGTTGCCCGTATTGCCTGCGCCAGCTTTATGGCTTATTTCCTTGGGCAGATACTGGATGTATACGTCTTCAATCGTCTGCGCCGGAGACGTAATTGGTGGGTCGCTCCCGCAGCGGCTATGTTTTTCGGCAACTTACTTGATACCATTGCCTTTTTCTCTATCGCTTTCTATCGCAGTACCGATGCTTTCATGGCGGCTAACTGGATCGAGATTGGGCTAGTAGATTACTGCTTTAAATTATTAATCTGCTTACTCTTTTTTCTACCCGCTTACGGCATTTTGTTGAACCTGATTCTCAAGTACTTCTTTGCCTATCAAACTAACAATACCCACATTCAAGTTCGCTGATCTTTATACGCCCAGCAAATACCTGTCCAACCCGCTAGCTTCCCCAAACGCAGCCAGGCCCAATGGAGAAGAAGGGCCTGTTCCAGTACAGAGATCGGGCATAGATCAAAAAAACACACATTTCCCACTATAAAACGGGCATAACAACTTTATTTATCCATAACCAACCATTAATTTTTACAGGTGGTGTTAGTCTGTTAAGTAATTTAAGTACTTTTTTCATCCGAAGCCAGTTTACTGGCCTGTCACATATTGCTCCCTGTTTGTTAAGAAAATTTATACAGCAAGCAGATATTGAGTTTCCACAAAAGGAGTAGTTTTATGCTGAAAATTATTCAATCCCCATCCAAATATATTCAAGGACCTGATGCCCTGCTCCATATTGGTAAATACACAAAAACCATCGCTGATCACGTTTTGGTTATCATCGGTAATTCCGCGATGAAATTGGTGGGAGATACCGTTCATAACAGTCTGGAACAGTATGAAATCACCCGCCATTTTGAACTGTTTGGCGGCGAATGTAGTCGGAATGAGATTAAACACCTGTCTGACATTCTTAAAAAACATGAATGCCAAGCCGTTATTGGTATCGGTGGCGGCAAAGTACAAGATACCGCAAAAGCGGTCGCTTACGAATCCAGATTACCTGTTCTGATTGCCCCCACTATCGCTTCCACTAATGCCCCAACCAGTGCTCTCTCTGTTATTTACAGCGATGATGGCAAATATGAAGACTATCTGTTTCTCCCAACAAACCCAGATATTGTCCTAATCGATACCAGCATTATCGCTAAATCCCCAACTCGTTTTCTCATTGCCGGAATTGGCGACGCACTGGCAACTTACTTCGAAGCCCGCGTTTGTGGCTCCGGCCATAAACCTCGAATGACAGATGGCGGGATATCCCGTACCGCAATAGCCCTCGCTCATCTCTGTTACGAAACTTTATTGGAAGAAGGCTATAAAGCAAAACTGGCTGTTGAAGCCGACGTCAGTACACCTGCGGTGGAAAATGTCATCGAAGCTATTACTTACTTAAGCGGCCTAGGCTTTGAAAATACGGGTGTAGCCGCCGCTCATTCAGTACACAATGGCTTTACTGTATTGGAAGAATGCCACCACATGTACCACGGCGAAAAAGTCGCCTTCGGGATATTAGTTCAACTAATACTGGAAAATAGCCCAAATGAAGAATTAGATACTTTACTTGATTTCTGTGTACAGATGGGACTACCGGTTACTCTGGATCAACTTGGTGTGAAAGATGGTGAAAAACTGAAAGAAAAAGTGATGGCAGTGGCGAAAGCGAGTTGCGCCGAGGACGAAACCATTCACAATATGCCTTTTGAAGTGACACCGGAAAAAGTGTATTCCGCTATTATGGCTGCTGACCGGATGGGACGCGACTGGCTGTATTAAATTTGACAAGAGCGGGCAAATTGTCCGCTCAAATTGTTGATAAAAAACCGATTTTTTTATCTAACCATTTTTTTAACGAAATTTCGTTCATCAAACAGAACCTGTCGCCATATTAAGAACCCCGCCTTCCCAAATTTTTCTTCCTGAAAAGATCTCACTGAGTACTAGCAGGTTAACTCAAAATATAAATTTACTATTCTGATTTTTTCAATTTAATAACATCACTCCAATTATTAATAAGAAATGTGCATTCATGACACCCAATTTGACTTCCTTTATTAAAATACTCTTTTGCCTTATTAAAATCTTGATTTACACCGATCCCATTTAAATAATTCGTTCCAATGGTGCGATAGCCTTCAAAATATCCACTTTTTCCAGCCAATTCGAAAAGCGCTCTCGCATCTGAGTATTTATTTTCATCCTCTAAAATAAACCCCAAATTAACCATAGATCTTAACTTATATTTATCCTTTCTTGATATAGATAACTTATATCTTTCACTGGCTTCTTGACGATAACCTTCTGTTTGTTGTATTACAGCGAGCATCCAGTTTGCATCTACATTCCCATTATTTGCTTTCTTTATTAACGCATGATATTCATTTTCATTTTTAGGCATTGGAATAGAAAATTCTGCTAAAAAATCATCCGAATGATTGAAGACAATCGATGGGGTATCTTGTATGTTCATGCCTGAACTCTGAGCAATAAAAGAAAAAAATAACACTGAATAGAGAAAATATTTCTTATTTTTTACAAAAAAATTATTCATAACATAATCTCGCTAAAAGTATCATTTATCCCTATTATGTCAATATTTGAATTTAGTGACGCCATCTGTATGTTTTTATCCACAGTAAAAAACACATCCACTATCTTAGTCGTATTCCCATTATTCCAGAGCACTGAACTTTCCAACCCATGAATGTTACCATTGATATCCTTAAATCCATTTTCTTTATATGTAAGATTTATAGCTGAAATTCCTGACTCACTTAATTTATACAACTCTCCGTCATCAGTTATACCATCTTTATTAGCATCAACCCATAACTCTAATGAATTCCATAGACTATCATTTTGATCAAAAATACCATCACAATTATCATCAAGATCTACTAATGCAGCAAACCCATTTGCTGATTTGTTTCCATTTTTTAATATATAATTATTCCCGAATAACTCACTTCCGTTATTTATTTTTCCATCTCCATTTTTATCCCATACCAGAAATGCATTATTGGCTTCTATCCATCCTGAACTTTCAACAATACCATCATTATCATGGTCAAAATATATAGAACCATTTTCCGCGATGGTAATAATACCATCTCCAGTTAAATCAATAATAAGTGGTGTTTCTGTATCTTTCTGACCTTCAACAATTTCTTCAAGATTATCTAATACAGCATTTGGACTCATTCCTCGTAATTCTTGAATAAAATCTATACCATTTTTATCATTATCATAATGTGAAACTCGAATAATTGAGTTTACAAAATCTATACAGTTATTGGTAAGGAGGTTGTAATTCGGTTTAAAATCATAGAAATTTCCATTTTTTAAATCAGAGATGTAGCCTTTCATATTATGAACCACACTCTCTGAATATATTGGATATGTAACACTGGAAATTTTTGATTTATCGTATGCTATTGAGTCTCTAAAAGTTATATTCTCAATTCCTCCTACTTGCTTATTATCACCTAAGCCCCACCCGATTGATTCACCCTGAAATTCAACCCATACATGTCCAAAAGTAGATTTGCTAACGTCTCCTGCCGCATTAGTATATTTAGTACCTGAAGGTGCTATTTTTACCGTTATTGTTTCTACATGCATTCCTTTAAAATTTTCGTTAACAATTTTATCAACTAACCCATAGTCTTTACTTGGCATAGTTATTTCCCTATTGAAAATTTCCATGATTTTCTTTGACAAATTAAAGAGAAGACAATTTACTGCAAATGGAAATAATTATCAATATCACTACTGAAATTTTATAAATCCATATCAAAAAACTAAATTAATAGTTTGCTAATATTTTATCTTTACTATTACTTCATTATTATATTCTTCGATAAGAAATTAGAACTGTTGGCATTTTGCGTTACTATTTTAGCTCCTACCATTGTCTTGAGTATAGCCACAGCGATAAGAAAACGCACTGTTCAAAACCAGTGCGTTAGGAAATAAATTTATCGAGTCTATTCAGGCAAAAAATTTTCATCCATTATTTGCTCAAATGTCCAAGGACAAGTTTCAGGAAATATATTCCGATTAATGAGTGTTTCTTTTTCTGCCAATCGACGAGCAGCGGTGTAAGCTTTTCCCAAATGTTCATCCAACTTATTTTTCAAACTGGGAGATTCTTGCAAACAGTCAATTGCCTTATCACGCTGTTCTTCAATAGTCAGTTCCCAACTCCGCCCTCTGCGATCTGCCTGATATCTCCATTTCAGTAAGTGTGCGAGTAAAATTTCCAACCGGGATCGTAATTCTCTACGCTCGCTTCGCCCCATAGCCTCAATTTCCTCAAGAAGATTTTCCGTATCCAACTGGCTCAAATCACCGGAACGAAGCAAACCTGCCTGCTCCTGCGTCCAGCCATAAAAGTCGCTGTTATAACGTGTCATCATGGTTCCTCCACTTGTATATCAGCTATGCAACTGTAATAAATTATGAGTCTGGCAGATTATTGGCATACCGTCAAAACAGTATATTTATCATCAAAATCGATTAGCACCCCATTCACCATACAAGGTACAACACAGTATTGCAGCTTAAAGCCGGGGGTTTTACCCTTTCATTTGGAAGAATAAATTTATCGAGTCTATTCAGGCCAAAAATTTTCATCCATTATTTGCTCAAACGTCCAAGGACAAGTTTCAGGAAATACACTACGCCTAATATTAGTTTCCCTCTCCGCAGCAATAATGGCATCACCATAAGCATCAGAGGAAATTTCGCCAAGCTCTGACTTTAAGCTGGGATTTTTTTTAAGACGACGGAATATTTTTCTTCTCTGTTCTTCAATCGTGAGCTTCCAGCTCCGACCTTGCCGTTCAGATTGGAATTGCCATTTTAGGAGGTGAAGAAACAGTACCTCAAGACGAGATTCCAGCTCGTTTCTTTGGCTATTTCCCATACTTTCTATTTCCTCCGAAAGGTTTTCCCGGTCCAATTGATTCAGATTACCGGAACGAAGCAAGCCTGCCTGCTCCTGCGTCCAACCATAAAAGTCGCTGTCATAACGTGTCGTCATGGTTCCTCCACTGGGTATATCAGCTATACAATTGTATAAATTATGAGTCTGGCAGATTATTGGCATACCGTCAAAACAGTATGTTTATCATCAAAATCGATTAGCAACCCATTCACCATAAATTGAAAAAATCCCTTCGTTTAGAAGGATACATACAGAGTAATAAATAGAAGATGCATAAAAACTATGTTTTTTGTTTGATAAAGAACAAAAACGAACCAAAAACGCTCACCAACAATTAAGTAAAGATCGTTATTGTGACAACAGTCACAATTTCATTGGTAAATCACATTTTAAAAAGCTAACAAATCACTCAGAATTACCGCCAGGGCAAAACAACTTTAACAACTGAGTGTTGTTTCACAGATAGGTTGAGTGATTTCGACTATCATAATTTTCGTTATGGAAAATAACCACTTACAAAACCTTTCATTTTCCCATCCGGTGTCACCAGTCAACCGGCAAGCTGTTTATATAACCAAAAATGCCATCGGAGGCAAAATATGTTAAGTATTTTCAAGCCGGCACCTCATAGGTCCCGACTGTCAACAGAACAGATAGATCCAGTCTATCGTCGCTTACGCTGGCAAATTTTTATGGGGATCTTCTTTGGTTATGCAGCTTACTATCTGGTAAGGAAAAACTTTACACTTGCAATGCCTTATCTGGTTGAGCAAGGTTTTTCCAAAGGTGAACTCGGTTTCGCACTATCAGGGATCTCTATCGCATACGGCTTCTCCAAATTCATCATGGGCTCCGTATCCGACCGTTCTAACCCACGAGTCTTCTTACCAGCGGGTCTGATCCTCGCGGCTATTGTTATGCTGTTTATGGGTTTCGTCCCTTGGGCAACTTCCAATATCACTATCATGTTCGTACTGCTGTTCTTATGTGGTTGGTTCCAGGGTATGGGCTGGCCTCCTTGTGGTCGTACTATGGTGCACTGGTGGTCACAGAAAGAGCGTGGCGGTATCGTTTCTATCTGGAACTGCTCACATAATGTTGGTGGTGGCTTACCACCATTGCTATTCCTGTTAGGCATGGCGTGGTTCAATGACTGGAAAGCCGCGCTTTACATGCCGGCTTTCGCCGCCATTCTCCTTGCATTGATTGTGTTTGCCTTGATACGTGACACACCACAATCCTGTGGCTTGCCACCAATAGAAGAGTATAAAAACGACTATCCTTCTGATTATACAGAGAAAAATGAAAAAGAGTTAACAGCTAAACAGATTTTCATGCAGTATGTATTACCGAACAAGCTACTGTGGATGGTTGCTATGGCTAACGTATTTGTTTATCTGTTACGTTACGGTATTCTCGACTGGTCACCAACCTACCTGCGTGAAGCCAAGCATTTCGCACTAGATAAATCTTCATGGGCTTATTTCCTGTACGAATATGCCGGTATTCCAGGCACGTTACTATGTGGTTGGATGTCAGACAAAGTATTTAGAGGTAACCGTGGTGCAACCGGTGTGTTCTTCATGACGCTGGTGACTATCGCAACTATCGTATTCTGGTTGAACCCAGCAGGTAACCCTACTGTAGACATGGCTTGCATGTTGATTATTGGCTTCCTTATCTACGGCCCAGTGATGCTAACTGGTCTACATGCCCTTGAGCTGGCTCCAAAGAAAGCTGCCGGTACAGCCGCCGGCTTCACCGGCTTATTTGGTTACTTAGGTGGCTCTGTTGCTGCAAGTGCTATCATCGGCTACACCGTTGATTTTTTCGGCTGGGACAGCGGCTTTATGGTGATGATTGGTGGTAGTATCTTGTCCGTTATTCTATTGCTAATCGTTACGATTACCGAAAAAAAACATAAACAAGAAATCGCCCAACAACATGGCTAACCTCTGTCATTAAACTGTGACATATCACTGATAATATTAATTAAGCCGCAGCATTATATATGCTGCGGCTTTTTTCAGTATCTAAGTTAAGAGATTATGTCAGTCAGTGTTATTAACACAGACAAACACACAGTTTAATGAGATAAATTTTATCTCATCGCTAAAACGGAGATACACATATGCAAGCTCCAATCAAAACAATGATAATGGGTATTATTTTGACTTCATCGATGTCAGGTATCACTCAAGCAGCAGATAAGATTGTTATCGCCCATCGAGGCGCGAGTGGATATCTGCCTGAACATACTCTACCGGCTAAAGCTATGGCTTATGCCGAAGGTGCTGACTATCTGGAACAAGATCTGGTCATGACTAAAGATGATGAACTGATAGTCTTACATGACCATTACCTTGATCGTGTAACTAACGTTGCCAATAAATTCCCTGGCCGTGCTCGTCAAGATGGACGCTACTATGCTATCGACTTTACCTTGTCCGAAATCAAGTCATTAAAATTCACGGAAGGCTTCAATATTAAAAATAATCAGCAGGTACAGAGCTACGTCAATCGTTTCCCGATGTGGAAATCTGATTTCCGAATCCACACTTTTCAGGAAGAAATTGAATTTATTCAAGGATTGAACAAATCTACCGGCAAAAATATCGGTATTTACCCTGAAATCAAAGCACCGTGGTTCCACCAGAAGGAGGGAAAAGATATTTCCACTAAAGTGCTAACCGTGCTGAAAGCGTATGGTTACACCAAGAAAAGCGACAAAGTTTACCTGCAATGTTTTGATACCAACGAACTCAAACGCATCAAAAACGAACTGGAACCTAAGTTAGACATGGATCTGAAACTGGTTCAACTTATCGCCTACACCGACTGGAATGAAACTTATGAAAAACAATCCGACGGCAAATGGATAAATTACAGCTATGACTGGATGTTCAAACCAGGTGCTATGAGAGAAGTGGCACAATACGCTGATGGCATCGGCCCTGATTACCATATGATTGTGGCGGAGTATTCCACACCAACCAATATTAAGTTAACTAGTCTGGTAAAAGAAGCTCACACCAATAATCTGGAAGTCCATCCATATTCGATTCGAGTTGATCAACTGCCTAAATACGTCACCAGCGGCGATCAACTTTTCGATATTATTTATAACCAAGCGGGTGTAGACGGTGTATTCACCGATTTCCCTGACTTAGGCGTGAAATTTCTACAAAAACAGCATCAACATAAATAAGATGCAAACAGGGCGCCTTAATCTAGTGCCCTGTTCCTGTTGCTTAACAATTACGCCTTACTTATCGAAAAGGCCATAACATCACTGAGCTTTTCAGCCCCCAAAGCCAACATCACCAAACGATCGACACCAAGCGCCACACCTGCACACTCAGGCATCCCCTGTTTCAAGGCACCAATCAGGTTTTCATCAATCGGTCGAACAGGTAAACCCAACTCTGCACGTTTACGGTTATCCTGTTCAAAACGCTGACGCTGCTCATTACCATCAGTTAGCTCACGGAAGCCATTTGCCAATTCAACGCCTTTAAAATAGACTTCAAAACGCTCTGCAACCCGATGATCTTCTTTGCTGATTTCCGCCAAAGAAGCCTGAGAAGCCGGAAAATGGTAGATAAAAGTTGGTTTTTCGGTACCAATATGCGGTTCAACACCAACAGCAAACAAAAGTTGTAATAAAGTATCCCGATCCTCTTCTATATCAGCAATATTACTCAGATCCAGCTTGGCGGCGACTTCACGCAACTTTTCTTTCTCTGCTGATAGCGGATCAATATCCAGATAACGCAGGAAAGCCTGTTGATAAGAGAGTGACTCCGCACTTTCACTGTCAAGGATCTGCTGGAGTAAATCATCAACTTCATTCATCAAACGATACATATCATAGTGAGGCCGATACCATTCCAGCATAGTAAATTCAGGATTATGATAACGACCCGCCTCTTCATTACGGAAGCAGCGACCGAGCTGATAAATAGGGCCACTTCCTGCTGCCAGCAAGCGTTTCATGTGATATTCCGGACTTGTCATCAGATAAAGCGTCATACCATCCGCAGCGCCTGGACCAACAAACTCCGTCTGAAAAGAAAACAATTGAATATCAGTCACTGTAAACTGACCTATCGCAGGTGTTTCAACTTCCAACACCCCACGATCTGCGAAAAAGCGCCGTATTTCTGCTAAAATAGTCGCTCGTTTCAACAAGTTGGCGATAGGTGCACTTGGCTGCCAGTTTGCTGTTTCGCTCATGTAAATGACTCCAAAATAAAACAAAACGTGCAGTCTACCTGCATCACACATATCAGACAAATTATTACCGTCAGATAAACAATAAAATAGTGATCGATTTTGCCTGACACAACAAAGCTAATACCAAACAAAATCACTATTTACTCTAACAGAGTTATCAATTTAAAGTGGCAAAATCCATCCATATTGGTTTTATCAGGTTTAATATAATTAATACCTTTTATGCTAAGCCTAGTCAGATATTTTCCATTATCTGCCTTTAACGCTATCACATTATCGTCAACATCTTCTACAGTAAACGTAGAAGAAGCATCAATATTCAATTTTGCAGCTTCAATATAATTACCACCAGGCCGTTCAACCCGACTCAAATAGAGCCCATTGTCTGCCCGAAGTGCCATCGTATAAGCATTAAATAGCGTCACTACATACCGGGAAGAAGTACCAAGTGTATATCTTCCAGCTTGAATGTAATTAACCTTCCCTTGACTGAATCGACTCAAATAAAGTCCATTATCTGCCATCAATGCGATAGTGTGCTCTGATAATGCCATCATACCCTCCGTTTAAATATAATTAATTACTTATAGAATACCATTTAAACCTCATATCGACTCTCTATGCCCATAGAAATAAAACTCCCTTATTGAATATATACTATTAGCGTTAAACAATAAAATATATTCTCTCTTTATTATGTAAGATATAGCCAATTATCACGTATAATTATTAAACAACCAGAAGCAATTATCATATTTAAATTAAAAGTAAGATATTATCAGAAAACTGAAAAATAATTTAAAACGATAATTATAACATTACCAATAAATTAATAATCAAATCATTATGAAATATAATTAATATCTTATCCGGTGTATTAAGTGACTAACTCTATTGTTTTATTATTAAAATAATAGTGGTCAGTTTTACTTGACCACCACAATACTATGTAAACAGAAATCATCCATTGTCCAATTACAATTTTATAACTTTAAACTGGCAATACAGATCTAAGTCGTACTTATCCGGTCTAATATAGTTAAAAATACCACCTGCATTGATCCGACTCAGATATTTCCCATTATCTGCACACAAAGCTATTACATTATCGTCGATATATTCTAAAGTAAAAGTAGAATAAATATCAATATCTGATTTTGTCGCCGCAATATAATCGCCACCCGCCAGAGAGACCCGATTTAAATAGAGGCCATTGCTTGCACGAAGTGCTATTTTATTCTTAACTGAAAACCACCTCCTGCGGAGGTGGTTTTCAGTTAAGAATAAAAAATGATTGAAAATCATTAACTACAATATTACCAAGGTAAAATAAAAATTTTAAATCTCGTTGCATTTAAATAATTTCTAATATCGACAAAAAAATACCAAGCAAGCCAAATTCAGATTGTATGGACTTGATGGTCAACTCCACAAGTGATCCCTCACTATTTCCCTCTCTAGGTAATAGCTCTGTCGGTCAATGATAAATAAAGTCACTAATTCCTGTCTTAGATCAAGTTTTAGTGAGCAAATCCGACAAAATACCCTTTCATATCAAATTTACCTCACTAGGAACCCGCTATACTTAATTTAATACAAACAGTAATAAACAGCTTCCCTTGATCGTTAAAGCACCGGATTTTACCTACAGAATTTTGCATATGAAAAATAACAACAATCCTTAGGAAAGTTACGACGATTTTGCTTACTAATTAATTTCACTTAAAAAATGGAGAAGCACAGTGCAAATCTTTAATGCCGATCTCGCTATTATCGGAGCCGGAGGCGCTGGTTTACGTGCCGCAATTGCCGCCGCTGAGGCTAATCCTCAGATGAAGATTGCTCTGATCTCAAAAGTTTACCCAATGCGTAGCCACACTGTGGCAGCGGAAGGTGGATCAGCCGCAGTCACCCAAGCTCACGACTCCTATGACTTTCATTTCAACGATACGGTATCCGGTGGTGACTGGTTATGCGAGCAAGATGTTGTTGAATATTTCGTCGAACATTGCCCGACAGAAATGATCCAACTAGAACAGTGGGGCTGTCCGTGGAGCCGTAAAGAAGATGGTTCCGTCAACGTGCGTCGTTTTGGTGGTATGAAGATAGAGCGTACCTGGTTCGCTGCGGATAAAACTGGCTTCCACATGTTACATACGCTCTTCCAAACCTCTCTTAAGTATCCTCAAATTCAACGCTTTGATGAGCATTTTGTCCTCGATATTCTGGTGGATGAAGGGCAAGCACGCGGCTTGGTTGCGCTAAATATGATGGAAGGTACCAAAATCCAGATCAGGGCTAATGCCGTTATTATGGCAACCGGTGGTGCAGGCCGTGTATACCGTTACAATACCAACGGCGGTATCGTGACCGGTGATGGTATGGGCATGGCATTCCGTCACGGCGTACCACTACGTGATATGGAATTTGTTCAGTATCATCCAACCGGCCTGCCAGGTTCCGGTATCCTAATGACAGAAGGTTGTCGTGGTGAAGGCGGAATTCTGGTCAACAAAGATAGCTACCGCTATTTACAAGATTATGGCCTCGGCCCCGAGACTCCATTAGGCAAACCTGAAAACAAATATATGGAACTGGGTCCCCGTGACAAAGTTTCTCAGGCTTTTTGGCATGAATGGCGTGCCGGTCGTACTATTTCAACTCCGCGTGGCAATGTGGTTTATCTGGATCTACGCCATTTGGGGCAGAAGAAATTACTTGAACGCCTACCCTTCATCTGTGAACTGGCAAAAGCGTATGCCGGTGTTGATCCCGTAAAAGAGCCCATTCCGGTCCGACCTACTGCACATTACACTATGGGCGGTATCGAAACTGACCAGAAATGTGAAACCCGGATTAAAGGGCTGTTCGCTGTTGGTGAATGTTCTTCTGTTGGCCTGCATGGTGCAAACCGCCTTGGTTCCAATTCTCTGGCTGAATTGGTGGTCTTTGGCCGTCTGGCTGGTGAAGAAGCAGTAAAACATGTTCAACAAACCAAACCCGTTAATGACCGCGCATTGGATGCCCAGGCACATGATGTAGTCGCACGTTTGAACAACTTACTGAAACAGAAAGGGACGGAAAATTGGTCGAAGATCCGTGATGAAATGGGCATCTCGATGGAAGAAGGCTGCGGTATCTATCGCACCCCTGAACTCATGCTAAAAACGATCGATAAGATTGCTGAACTAAAAGATCGCTTCAAACGAGTGAAGATCACTGATAACACCAATGTCTTCAATACAGATCTACTGTACACCATTGAGCTAGGTTTTAGCCTAGATGTGGCTGAATGTATGATTCACTCTGCAATAAACCGTAAAGAGTCCCGTGGCGCTCATCAACGTCTGGATCAAGGGTGTACCGAACGTGACGATGAAAATTTCCTAAAACATACGCTTGCTTTCTATAACCCTGAGAGTGTTCCTCACCTAGAATACAGTGATGTGAAAATCACCAAATCCATACCCGCAAAACGTGTATACGGCGGTGAAGCTGTAGCACAAGAGAAAAAATATAAGGAGCAGGAGAATGGTTGATATGAACACCTTGAGAATGGAGGTCATGCGCTATAACCCGGAAAGTGACCATAAACCCCATTTTACAACCTATGAGATTCCTTATGATGAGCAGACTTCTCTACTTGATGCCCTAGGCTACATTAAAGACAATCTCGCTCCCGACCTCTCTTACCGCTGGTCTTGCCGTATGGCTATCTGTGGCTCTTGCGGCATGATGGTTAACCGTGTGCCGAAACTGGCTTGTAAAACCTTCCTGCGTGATTATCCTCAAGGAATGAAAGTTGAAGCGCTGGCTAACTTCCCTATTGAACGTGACCTGGTAGTAGATATGACCCACTTCATTGAAAACCTGGAAGCTATCAAACCATACATCATCGGGAATGACCGTAGACCTTCTGAAGGCCCAAATATTCAAACTCCAGCACAGATGGCAAAATATCATCAATTTTCCGGCTGTATTAACTGTGGCTTATGTTATGCCGCTTGCCCTCAGTTTGGTCTGAACCCTGAATTTATCGGCCCGGCGGCGATCACGCTGGCTCACCGTTACAACCTCGATAACCGCGACCACGGTAAGAAGAAGCGTATGCCCCAACTTAATAGCCAGAATGGGGTATGGAGCTGTACATTCGTTGGTTACTGTTCTGAGGTCTGTCCGAAACATGTCGATCCAGCAGCGTCTATCCAACAAGGCAAGATCGAAAGCGCGAAAGACTTCATGATCGCCATGCTAAAACCACAATAAGGGGAGAAAGTAATGACGACTAAACGCAAACCTTATATCCGCAGCATGGCTCCCAACTGGTGGCAGAAACTGGGCTTTTACCGCTTCTATATTCTGCGCGAAAGTACCGCAGCTACGACTATGTGGTTCAGTATCTTGCTGATATACGGTCTATTCGCTCTAAAAGGTGGCGCCCAAAGCTGGGATGAATTTGTCACGTTCCTACAAAATCCCGTCATCCTGCTGATTAATATCATCACTCTGCTAGGTGCTCTGCTGCATACTAAAACCTGGTTTGAGCTAGCGCCGAAGGCAGCTAACGTAGTGATAAAAGGCGAAAAGATGGGACCTGAGCCAGTAATCAAACTGCTATGGGCCGTCACTATTATCGTCACCACGATTATCTTAGGTATAGCCTTACTTTAACTTCAAGGAGGATCTAATGAATCAAATACCTAAACGTTCCGATGAACCGATTTTTTGGGGATTATTTGGTGCCGGTGGTATGTGGGGCGCAATTGTGGCTCCAGCCATTATTTTACTGGTAGCCATCCTTTTACCATTGGGAGTAGCACCGGAAGCGTTAAGTTACGAGCGAATTCTGGCTTTCTGTCAGAGCTTTATTGGTCGTGCGTTCCTATTACTCATGATTATTCTACCGCTATGGTGCGGTTCACACCGTATCCACCACGGTATGCATGACCTGAAAATTCATATCCCTGCGAGTAAATGGATTTTCTACGGCCTGGCAGCGATTCTGAGTATTGTCGCTATCATCGGCGTTTTTACTCTGTAATCGAATAGCAACGAGCCGAAGTTATAAATACTCTGAGCGTAAAGATTTATGTGCGTAAATACATGAAACGTGTAGAAGCTGCACTGCCAAAATGTATACCCTATGGATTTCAAGATGCATCGCGACAGCAAGGGAGCGAATCCCCGGGAGCATAGCGAACTATGTGACCGGGGTGAGTGAGCGCAGCCAACAAAGCAGCAGCTTGAAAGATGAAGGGTATAAAACCTTTGGAGTGCGGTTCAATATCAACTGGACAATTTCAGCCCGATAATACCGGCGATAATCAGAGCAAAACTTAGAATCCTGGCAAAACTCGCAGATTCACCGAACACTATAATGCCAAAAATAGCAGTACCCACTGCACCTATTCCAGTCCACACCGCATAAGCGGTACCTATTGGTAAGCCTTTCATTGCATAAGCAAGCAACCCCATACTGAGCGCTACAGCACTAGCTGTAATAAGGCTCGGTATCAACCGGGTAAAACCATGAGTATATTTCAGGCCAATCGCCCAGACGACTTCGAATAAACCAGCAATAACAAGAATAAACCAGGACATATCAAAGCCCCTAATAATTGAGAGGTCGTCCCCAGAAAACGGCAGTATATCCAAGTCGTCCCGGATAACCATTAGAAAGAAATAGAGGCAAATTATAATCGCGAAAAGTTGCAGTATCAATAACACAGCATTATGTGTTCAGAAGAAAAACCACAGTCTGCTTCCAGAACTGCGGCTTTTATCAAATACAGTCGGTAATTATTTTACGCGAGAAACGTATTCACCAGAACGGGTATCCACTTTAATCACTTCACCGATTTGAACGAACAGAGGTACTTTAACTACAGCACCAGTGCTCAAGGTTGCTGGTTTACCACCCGTACCTGCGGTATCACCTTTCAAACCTGGATCAGTATCAGTGATTTCTAGTTCAACAAAGTTTGGTGGAGTTACAGAAATAGGCTGACCATTCCACAACGTCAGGATACATTCAGCTTGTTCCACTAACCATTTCGCATTATCGCCAACTGCTTTTTCATCAGCTGCTAACTGTTCGAAGGTTTCGTTGTTCATAAAGTGCCAAAACTCACCATCGTTATACAGGTAAGTCAGGTTCATATCCATTACGTCTGCGGCATCTACAGAGTCAGTAGACTTGAACGTTTTTTCTAGTAGTTTGCCAGAAATCAGCTTACGAATACGAGTACGGGCAAACGCCTGGCCTTTGCCCGGCTTAACAAATTCACTCTCAATAACAGAGCATGGCTCGCCATCTAACATGATTTTAAGACCTGAACGGAATTCGTTGGTACTATAAGTAGCCATGGAGACCCTCTAATTTAAACAAAATGGCTTAGCCAAAAAATGGCGCATATTATAACCCCAAAGATCCTCATCAGAGAAGACTGGTTGAAACAACTGACAGATGTTATTACCGATCCTGATGAATTATTACAATTATTATCTTTAGATAAACACCCGACATTGAGTAAAGGTAGCGACGCACGTCGCCTGTTTCCATTACGGGTACCTAGAGCTTTTGCTGCCCGTATGCAGTCAAACGATCCTAACGATCCGCTATTACTTCAAGTCATAACGACACCAGAGGAATTCACGCTTACGCCGGGTTTTTCTACCGACCCTCTAGATGAACAGCGCAGTGCTGTTCCCGGTCTATTACATAAATACCGTAATCGCGCACTGTTGCTAGTTAAAGGAGGATGTGCGGTTAACTGCCGTTATTGCTTCCGACGTCATTTCCCATACGAAGATAACAAAGGTAATAAACGCAATTGGCAACAAGCATTAGATTACATTCAGCAACATCCTGAACTTGATGAAATTATCTTCTCTGGTGGCGATCCTTTAATGGCAAAAGATCACGAACTTGACTGGTTAATCAGCAATCTGGAAAAGATTTCCCATATCAAACGACTACGCATTCACACTCGTCTGCCTGTGGTTATTCCTACCCGGATCACAACAACGCTTTGCGATCGACTGGCACAATCGAGATTACAGGTGATCATGGTGACACATATCAATCACGCTAATGAGATCGACCAATCCTTACGGAACAGTATGATGTTGCTGAAACAAGCAGGTATTACGTTACTAAATCAAAGTGTGCTGTTACGCGGTATCAATAATCATCCTGATACTCTGGCTGATCTGAGCAATGCTCTGTTTAATGCAGGTATTCTACCTTATTACATTCACGTGCTGGATAAAGTACAAGGAGCCGCTCACTTTATGGTCAGTGATGAAGAAGCCAAGGGGCTTATCCGGGAATTGCTGACAAAAATTTCAGGTTATTTAGTACCACGTCTGGCAAGGGAAATCGGCGGAGAGCCGAGTAAGACACCTCTTGATTTGGGATTAAGACAAAACTAACAAAAAATTCATGCCCGGATACTTTTCAGCCGGGCATACCATTCAAATTCTGAATGCTATTACTAGCATTTATAGACCTGACCAATCATCTTACTGTCCAATGGAGCAAAGCTCGATAACAGACTTTCACTCGGACTGGTGACGCCATAAATCACATTTCCCCCCATGACTGCGGCTTTATTGCGTAAATCATTGGCTGCCCCACGCATTGAGCTGCTTTCATTACTGACACCAGTCATCCAATTGCTTTGAGTACCTGTTACTTCACCTAATAACTGACACTCGCTGCCTGGCTTAGTATCAACAAATCGAACCTGTGAACCACCAGAAGTTAATTGGTTAGTGGTTGTACATCCTGCCAATAGTAACAATACTGAAGCACTGAACAAAACTTTAATTCCCATGTTTTTCCTCACTCATTGTTGGAAATTCGACAATTAATCATCAATATACCTTGTTGTACACCAATATCGCAAAAAATAATTTATAAAGTCATCCTTCAGTAAAGTGTTTAGGTCAAAAATATTTTATACAAAGGTGAATACAGTAAGAAAATAGATAAAAATGATCGAATAAATAACATGAATAAGTTTGATAAATACTTTATCTTCAAAAAACATAACTCATTAATCAATACATAAATTATCTATCCAAAAAGCCTTTTATCCATTATATTGACGACCAGATAGAACACTAACAATACTATACCCTTCATCTTTCAAGCTGCTGCTTTGTTGGCTGCTTTCACTCACCCCAGTCACATAGTTTGTCTATGCTCCTGGGGATTCGTTCACTTGCCGCCGCGCTGCAACTCGAAATCTATTAGGTATATAAGCGCAAAACCTATCACCTGTAATTTAAAAAAAATTTATCCGCAATATTAAATTTCCCGTTGGCATATTTATGTTTTTTCTATCGGGTAAATTCAATTCCCATGTTGTACATGATATTAAACTTAACCTACCTCGCTAAAAATACTATTAAAACCTCTGACAACAGTTTTGAGTTGATAATATCTCACGACAATTTTTTATTGAGCAATTATCTGACGTTATATCCCATAAAAACTCCACATATTAATAGGGTTAAGAGATTATACTTATATGAATTTCATGTGAATCTTATTATGTGTAAATAATGATATTTTTTTAACATGGATTCAAGAAACTATGCCTCATTTGGATAGAAATACCTCCATTGACACCACGATAATGCGCCATCAAACATTCTCGTGGCATCATATTTTCCGAACTATCACCATCCATCACCAATGTGGATACGCTCTGTCAGATAATCTAGGAATACCCGTACCCGTGATGGGAGTTGCCTACCTTGGCCGACAAAAACTGCATATATTTCTTCCTTATCGCCAGGATTATAGTTCTCAAGGAGAGGTAACAACAAACCGGCCTGAATATCAGCATTGACATGGAAACGAGCCAATCGTGCTAAGCCAAGTCCTGCTATTGCGGCTTTACGCATGGTTTCTCCATCACCAAGTAGCAAGTTCCCTGAAGGCAATTGTTGCCCCCACTCTTCCGAATCGATGAAAGGCCAAACTTTCATATGACGGGTAAAACCAAAACCAAGTCGATTGTAGCGCCCTAGGTCGCTAGGCATAGAGGGTATCCCCATCCTTTCAAGGTATGAAGGCGATCCTACCACAACCATTCGACTTGCCCCCAACTTGCGTACCATGAGACACGAATCGTCCATAGGACCGGTACGAATCGCCACATCGCTACGATCATCAAGTAAATCCACTATCAAATCACATAATGAGATGTCGAGTGTGATCTCTGGGTAGCGTTGCAGGAAATCCGGGAGTAAAGGCATCAAGCAATGTTTTCCAAACGCAACATGACAATTCACACGTATCCGTCCACGTAGCGCGGTTCCCTGATTTGCTTCTTGTTCTGCGGCTATGATGTCCTCCAAAATTCTGACACTACGTTCATAGAAAACAGAACCCTCAGCCGTTAACTGAAGTTTACGTGTCGTTCTATTCAACAACCGTACACCAAGTCGCATCTCCAGTCGATTGATAAGCTTACTGACTGCTGATGGCGTCATGTCGAGCTTACGAGCGGCAGCAGAGAGACCTTCCGACTCAATTACCTGAACGAATACAGCCATTTCCGTGGATCGATTAAATTTGTGCATAGATATTTGAATTTTTTTCCAAAGTACTATGAATAAATGAATTCTAGTCTAATAAGCTCATTTTTTCTAAACTTAAGGAGATATTTTTTTCTTAGGAATTTTCTATGTTCAATCGTTTTTATTACTTAACACCTTGAATCGTTTTTTAAGCTAATGAAGAGGACAATCACTTTGTAAAGCCGCTGCTTCACATGGTGCAGGAGCAAGAACATAAACAGTGTTGTACAAACTTTAATCACGAATACAGCGGTATTACAGAGGGAAGCAGGGAAAGAGAACGTTATAACAAGAGCGGCCTCTTGTGTCGTTTATCGGAACGTCAGCAAAAACAAAGCTGACGGGAAAGCAGTTCAGCTATCCTAGTGGACTTATCACTCGATAGACACGGTACCAATTCATCACAATATTGGGAGCAACATCATAGGGAACAACATCATAGGGAACAACATCGCTTCAACGTGTATTTTTCATATATTACGGGAATACGGGCTTTCATCCCTCTCTGAAATCAGAGCCCATACGGAGACCGATATCCAGGCTGACCTCAGCCCGAATATCGGATTTTCTTAAATGCTATTTTTAGCGGGATGGAACTGTTCACTACGACATTAGTTAGTGACCAATATGGACGTGTAACCCGCTCGGCTAGCAACCTACGCGACTATTACATCATGCCGCCCATACCGCCCATGCCACCCATACCACCTGCTGCACCTAAATCAGCTTTATCATCTTTAGGCAGATCAGTGATCATACATTCAGTGGTGATCATCAAACCAGCAATAGATGCTGCAAATTGCAGTGCAGAACGGGTCACTTTGGTTGGATCCAAAATACCCATTGCGATCATATCGCCATACTGTTCAGTCGTTGCGTTATAACCGTAGTTGCCTTCACCTGCTTTCACGTTGTTTGCAATAACAGATGGCTCTTCACCTGAGTTGTCAACGATCTGACGTAGAGGAGCTTCCATCGCGCGCATTGCAACACGGATACCTACGTTTTGATCTTCGTTATCGCCTTTCAGATCAGCAATAGCAGCTGCAACGCGAACCAGTGCAACACCACCACCCGCTACCACGCCTTCTTCTACTGCTGCGCGAGTTGCATGCAGAGCATCGTCAACGCGAGCACGTTTTTCTTTCATCTCAACTTCTGTTGCAGCACCAACTTTGATAACAGCAACACCACCAGCCAGTTTAGCTACGCGCTCTTGCAGTTTTTCACGGTCATAATCAGAAGTGGACTCTTTGATCTGTTGATTGATCTGAGCAACACGACCTGCAATTGCACCTTCTTCACCAACACCATCAATGATAGTTGTGGTATCTTTGTTGATAACAATACGTTTTGCTTGACCCAGATCTTCCAGAGTTGCTTTTTCCAACTCCAGGCCGATCTCTTCAGAAATAACATTACCGTTAGTCAAGACAGCGATATCTTGCAGCATAGCTTTACGGCGGTCACCGAAGCCAGGCGCTTTAACCGCAGCAACTTTGACAATGCCACGCATGGTGTTAACAACCAGAGTAGCCAGTGCTTCACCTTCAACATCTTCAGCAACAATCAGCAAAGGCTTGCTTGCCTTAGCTACACCTTCCAGAACTGGCAACAGTTCACGGATGTTGGAGATTTTTTTATCTACCAGAAGAATATATGGGTTTTCTAATTCAACAGAACCGTTTTCTGGTTTGTTGATGAAATAAGGAGAGAGGTAACCACGGTCAAACTGCATACCTTCAACAATATCCAACTCGTCTTCCAGGCCGGTACCTTCTTCAACGGTGATTACACCTTCTTTACCAACTTTATCCATCGCTTTTGCGATCAATTCACCCACAGTTTTGTCGGAATTCGCGGAGATAGTACCTACCTGAGCAATAAAGGTGGAATCTGAGCAAGGTACGGACAACTTTTTCAGCTCTGCAACTGCTGCAACTACGGCTTTATCAATACCGCGTTTCAGATCCATTGGGTTCATGCCAGCGGCTACGGCTTTCAGACCTTCAGTAACAATAGACTGAGCCAATACAGTTGCAGTCGTTGTACCGTCGCCCGCAGCATCATTCGCTTTAGAGGCAACTTCTTTCACCATCTGAGCACCCATGTTTTCGAACTTGTCTTCCAGTTCAATTTCACGAGCGACGGAAACACCGTCTTTAGTGATTGCAGGAGCACCGAAAGATTTATCCAGCACAACGTTACGGCCTTTAGGGCCCAGGGTTACTTTTACTGCATCAGCAAGAATATTCACACCACGTAGCATCTTAACGCGAGCGTCGCTACCAAATTTTACGTCTTTAGCTGCCATTGTTTCTTTCCTTTAAATTCGTTCAGTTAAGAAGATCTAAGCGCAACAATTACGCTTCAACAATTGCTAGAATGTCGCTTTCAGACATGATCAACACTTCTTCGTTGTCGATCTTCTCTGACTTAACACCGTAACCATCGTTAAAAATAACGATATCTCCAACTTTCACACACAGTGCTTTTACATCACCATTTTCAAGGATGCGGCCATTGCCCACAGCCAGAACTTCACCACGAGTGGATTTACCCGCAGCAGTGCCAGTCAGCACAATACCGCCAGCAGATTTTGATTCAACTTCTTTACGCTTGACGATTACACGATCATGCAATGGACGAATATTCATTGATAACTCTCCTATAAGAAAGTCCATATCAGGTAAGAGGATTGATACCAGTATGCTTTCATTAAACTAGTATCATAATAAATCAAATGGGGACTTATTTATGGTACTTCAAGGGCAGGCAAAAAAATATTTTACTTTTTTCTTGCCCACGGAAAAAAACCGATGATTAAACCGAGCATTCAGAAAATGACTGCTTATCAATGAGGCTTATGCTCGTCATCATCGGGTTTATGATCTTTCAATGTTCGGGAGGGATCATCCTGCTTACGCTCATATTCCCCCTCAAAAGTATTACTATCCCGTCTAAATCCACCGCTATTATGAGGACGATAGAAATTGATATGTGGCATCAGTTTCATCACTAATTTTTTTTGAACCGGTGGCAGTAACAACAGCAATCCAAGGAAATCCGTAAAAAAACCGGGAAGAAGCAACAAGAAACCCGCCAGTAAAAGGGAAACGCTTTTTATCATTTCTGCTGCCGGGCTCTCTCCATTAACCAGCCTCTGCTGGATCTGGATAAAATTCTTTATGCCCTGACTGCGTACCAAAGAGATACCGAAACAAGAAGTAAACAGCACCAGTAACAGGGTTAACAGTACACCTAGTTCAGAGGCAACACGCACAAATAAGGTTGACTCGATATAGACAAGCAAAAATATCAGGATAAATGGCAACCAACGCACTTGGTGCTCCTTCAATTGATTTGGATGAACAGGTTGTATCCTGAATAAATCATATCAACAAAATCCAAGGGACAACCAAATTAACATTTTTTTAGTTTATTAAAGACATAATTGGGGTCACAGTTATCGTTTTCAATCTTCTGAAAATTTTACCGATTAGATTCGTAATTGTGATAAACATCACATATATCAAATCAGACTAAACAAATACCACTATAAAGTGATCCAGATTCAATGCATTTATTGCTAACCAGCATATGATCACGCGGGCAATCTGGTGATGAAGAGTTCATATCATAACTATTGCTGTTGGCAACATAATGATTTAATAAATGCATAATTAGACAGTAAAAACGTCATCTAATAAGAAGGTTCTCATGTCAAACAACATTCGTATCGAAGAAGACCTGTTAGGTAAACGAGAAGTCCCTGCTGAAGCCTATTATGGTATTCACACCTTACGTGCGATTGAAAACTTCCATATCAGTAACAACACCATTAATGATGTACCCGAATTTATCCGTGGCATGGTGATGGTAAAAAAAGCCGCAGCCCTAGCTAACAAAGAACTGCAAACTATTCCTAAAAAAATTGCAGATATCATCATCAAAGCATGTGACGAAGTGCTCTATACCGGCAAATGCATGGATCAGTTTCCAGTCGATGTGTTTCAGGGCGGTGCCGGTACTTCACTCAACATGAATACCAACGAGGTTCTGGCAAACATTGGTCTGGAACTGTTAGGCCATAAAAAAGGCGAATATGAGTACCTGAATCCCAATGACCATCTGAATAAAAGCCAGTCAACTAACGACGCCTACCCAACCGGCTTCCGTATCGCAGTTTATAACGCCATCCTAAAACTGATCGAATCTATTGAACTGTTAATTGCGGGCTTTGATAAAAAAGCTAAAGAATTTAACGACATCCTAAAAATGGGTCGTACCCAATTACAGGATGCTGTTCCTATGACACTGGGGCAAGAATTCAACGCATTCTCGATCCTGCTGAAAGAAGAAGTTAAAAACCTAAACCGAACCTCTGAATTACTGCTGGAAGTTAACCTTGGTGCTACTGCTATCGGTACCGGCTTGAATACCGCGCCAGGTTATCAGAAATTGGCGGTTGAAAAACTGGCTGAAGTTTCAGGTCTTCCTTGCATACCAGCCGAAGATCTAATTGAAGCAACCTCTGACTGTGGAGCTTATGTTATGGTCCACGGTGCTCTGAAGCGCCTGGCTGTCAAACTGTCTAAAATCTGCAATGACCTGCGTTTGCTTTCTTCTGGCCCTCGTGCTGGCCTGAATGAAATCAACCTACCAGAATTACAGGCAGGCTCTTCTATTATGCCAGCAAAAGTGAACCCGGTTATTCCAGAAGTTGTGAATCAGGTTTGCTTCAAAGTTATTGGTAACGATATTTGTGTTACTATGGCATCCGAAGCAGGCCAGTTACAGCTCAATGTAATGGAACCTGCTATCGGTCAGGCTATGTTTGAATCTATCTCCCTGCTAAGCAACGCTTGCCGCAACCTGGTAGAAAAATGCGTTAATGGCATCACGGCTAACAAAGAAGTTTGCGAAAGCTTCGTATTCAACTCGATCGGTATCGTGACATATCTGAACCCATTCATCGGTCACCACAATGGTGACATCGTTGGTAAGATTTGTGCTGAAACTGGTAAGAGTGTCCGTGAAGTCGTGCTGGAACGCGGCCTACTGACCGAAACTCAATTGGATGACATCTTCTCTGTAGAGAACCTAAAATGCCCATCTTATAAGGCAAAACGTTTTGACGATTAAGTTGTTGAATATAATAAAAAATAGCTCTTAGCAACAAGGCACGCAACTCCAACTGGATAGCGTGCCTTTTTACTTCCCTACATGCACAAAGTATTAACCTAAAATTTTCAAATTTTTAATTATTTCAAGGAGTCACTATTATGTTAGCCGTAGAATTGATTATCGTTCTGCTGGCCATCTTCCTGGGTGCAAGATTAGGGGGAATTGGCATTGGATTTGCCGGTGGTCTTGGCGTTCTGGTGCTGGCTGTAATTGGCGTTAAACCAGGGCATATCCCATTCGATGTTATTTCCATCATTATGGCAGTTATTGCCGCTATCTCTGCAATGCAGGTTGCCGGTGGTCTGGATTATCTGGTTCAGCAAACTGAAAAACTGCTGCGTAAAAATCCAAAATACATCACGATACTCGCACCTATCGTTACCTATTTCCTGACACTGTTTGCAGGTACAGGTAACATCTCTCTCTCAGCACTGCCTGTTATTACTGAAGTTGCGAAAGAGCAAGGCATTAAGCCATGCCGTCCACTTTCCACTGCGGTTGTAGCGGCCCAAATTGGCATCACCGCCTCACCAATTTCCGCGGCGGTCGTTTATATGTCTTCTCTGATGGAAGGCCACGGCGTTAGCTATATCCATCTGTTAATGGTGCTATTACCATCCACTTTCGCCGCTATCGTTCTGATGTCTTTCATCATCTCCTGGACGTTTAATTCCAAGTTGTCTGATGACCCCGTTTACTTAAAGCGCTTGGAAGACAACCTGGTAACTCTGCGGGGCAGTAAACAAATTGAAGTTAAACCAAAGGCTAAAGCTTCCGTTCTGTTATTCCTGTCAGGTGTTATCAGTGTTGTTATTTATGCTATCGTCAACAGCCCAAGCATCGGTCTGGTTGAAGAACCCCTGATGAACACCACTCACGCCATTCTGATCATTATGTTGAGTGTCGCAACTATCACGACTACGTTCTGTTCAGTTGATACTGACGCCATTCTGAACTCCAGTACCTTTAAAGCAGGTATGAGCGCATGTATCTGTATTCTAGGTGTTGCATGGCTAGGAGATACTTTTGTACAGGCGAACATGGATTGGATTAAAGGCACCGCTGGAGACTTAATCCACTCTCAACCCTGGTTGCTAGCGATTATTTTCTTCTTCTGTTCCGCCCTACTCTATTCTCAGGCGGCCACCGCAAAAGCATTGATGCCGATGGCTTTGGCTCTGAACGTCACACCATTGACCGCCATTGCTTCTTTCTCCGCAGTTTCTGGGTTGTTTATTCTGCCTACTTATCCAACCTTGGTTGCCGCAGTTCAGATGGATGACACCGGCACGACCCGTATCGGCCGTTTCGTATTTAATCATCCATTCTTTATCCCTGGCACCATTGGGGTTGCTCTAGCTGTTGCCTTCGGCTTCCTATTCGGCAATATGATCCTCTAATTCTGCCTGCCAATAACCGCTTAATATAGGGGCGTATACCGCCCCTGCATACTCTCTCCTAAACGATATATTTTCTCTGAAAACCTTCGATAACTGTTTTAATCTTGACCAGAGCACTTTCTGGTCTGGCTGCCTTCGGTTATAGTGCTGAATCTGTTTCATTCGATTAGCGATCATTATCTTTATGATTAAACGTACTCTGATGCTATTTTTGCTGCTTTGCAGCACTCTCTTTAGCCCAATGGCAGCGAACGCCCTGTTTGAACAACCGGGGCAAAATCCATATTTGCCAGTAGATCAGGCATTCATGTTTGATTTTCAGCAAACAGGCGACAAATTGACGTTAGACTGGCAGATCAAACCGGGTTATTACCTTTATCGCAAACAACTTCATATTGAGCCACAACAGGCCACACTGGGTAAAATCACGTTGCCACAAGGTACAGCTCATCAAGATGAGTTCTTTGGTGAAACTGAAGTTTATTTCCAGCAACTCATCGTCAATGTTCCTGTTACAGAGGCGAACAATAATTCTAATATCGTTGTCACTTATCAAGGCTGTGCCGCCGCAGGATATTGCTATCCACCTGAAACCCGCCTTGTTCCATTGAGTGCAGTTATTCCATCAAAAACAACTGACGCTACACCTGCTGAACCTGTTCAGAAAACGCCAGAAAGTGCATCGAATGACCAACACCATTTACCTTTCTCACCACTCTGGGCAATTTTGATTGGCATCGGTATCGCCTTTACACCTTGTGTATTACCGATGTATCCATTAATTTCCAGCATTATTCTTGGCAGCCAACGTCCTAAAAGCCTAAAACAGATATTTTGGTTAGCGCTAAGCTATATTCAAGGCATGGCAATCACCTATACGCTACTTGGATTGATTGTCGCAGCGGCGGGTCTACAATTTCAGGCCGCACTACAACATCCATATGTGCTGATTGGCTTATCAGTCTTGTTTATTCTGCTGGCTCTGTCGATGTTCGGCCTCTATTCTCTGCAATTGCCTTCCGCTGTTCAGACGCGTTTAGTCAACTGGAGCAACCAGCAAAAAAGCGGTTCACTTCTCGGTGTATTCGCTATGGGTGCGTTAGCAGGATTAATTTGCTCGCCTTGTACTACCGCACCTTTAAGTGCAATTCTACTCTACATTGCTCAAAGTGGTAATACCGTGGCAGGTGGCCTAACCCTTTATCTTTACGCTTTGGGAATGGGATTACCGCTCATTGCCGTCACCCTATTTGGTCACAAACTCCTACCACGCAGTGGGCCTTGGATGCAGTATGTTAAAGAAGCTTTTGGCTTCATTATTCTTGCGCTACCCGTTTTCCTGCTGGAAAGGGTTATCGGTGATACATGGGGAATACGATTATGGAGCCTGCTGGCGGTCAGCTTCCTGGGATGGGGATTTGCTCTGACGATTAGAAGCCAAAACGGTTGGGTACGAATCATACAACTGATATTATTAATTCTGATGCTGATAGCTACCCGTCCATTGCAAGATTGGTTTTGGGGTACAACGGTCACACAACAATCGCAACATAGTCTCAACTTCCGCCAGATAAATAACTGGCAGGAATTAGAACAGATAATGACACAAAACAGCCATAAAACCGTTATGCTTGATTTCTATGCTGACTGGTGTACTGCTTGTAAAGAATTTGAAAAATATACTTTCAGCGATCCACAAGTCCAGTCACAACTGGGTGATACCTTACTGTTACAGGCCAATGTCACGAACAACAGCCCGCAACAGAAACAGCTTTTAGAAAAACTTAGCGTTCGGGGATTACCGACTATTCTGTTTTTCGATTCTCAAGGAAAAGAGATCCCCGATTCACGGGTAAATGGTTTTATGAATGCAACCCGTTTTAACGAGCATTTGCAGCATCTACCAAAATGATCTGAAGGAGAGCACCGTGCAACGAGAACAAGTTCTTAGCCATGCCTTAAACTTACTGGAGCAACATGGCTTATCCATCACAACTGAGATACTTTTTGGCTCGCTTAACATGGATATCGAATATCTCAAGCAGTTCTGGCCCGATCGGGAAGCTCTGCTTTATGACTGTCTACGTTATCACGGCCAACAGATTGAAGTCTGGCAACGACAAATATTACTGGATGAAAATCTGACACCAGAACAGAAGCTACTGGCTCGTTATGCAGCCCTTGATGAAAAAGTAAAAGAGAAACGCTACCCAGGCTGCCTGTTTATCGCGGCCTGTAGCGAATTCCCTGAACCTGACCACCCTATTCATCAATTAGCTGAATTACAAAAACAGAACTCTTCCCGCTACACTACCGAACTATTACATCAATTAGATATTGAAGATTGCGAACTCGTTGCCAAACAGATGGAACTGATTCTGGAAGGTTGCCTGAGTAAGTTACTAGTTAAACGGGATATTGATGATATCGCTACGGCAAAACTGCTGGCAGAAGATGTTTTAGCTATTGCCTTATGTCGCAAAAATGGTGCGTTAAGTTAACAAAAATCAGCCTAAGATGAACAACCACACAAATCCTGGGCAAAAAGAAAGCAAACAATCCGCTTTTATCATTTTTTATCAGAAAGGCATTGACGACTTAGGCTGAATACGGTTTAATTCGCCCCGTTGCCCGGATAGCTCAGTCGGTAGAGCAGAGGATTGAAAATCCTCGTGTCGGTGGTTCGATTCCGCCTCCGGGCACCAATTCAAAACGCGTTGGTTGAGAGATGAGAAAACTCAACGAGCGTTCGATACCGGAACCTAAAAGTGCATAATTGTAGATTGATCAGCTTTGCGCTACTTAGATATAAGTATAAAGGTTCTAAGATTAGGATATCTGAGAAATCAGATGTCCTTTTTTTGTTAGAACGCAATACTTACAAGTCCTATTGCAACTGTCAAGCCATCCAAAATAAATCAATAAATTAACACGACGTTGGGTTCAACAAACCGGCTTTGTGTTTAATGATAGGGTTGTTAGCATGGATCATGAGAGTGACCTCTTGTGTTTTGCATAAAGATTCAACACCGATATCAAAACCAGTAACTCTCAACCTTTCAAGCGCTATGCCAGATCTAGTCGCGACTAATACACATCACTCTATAATCTATAACTTGTACCAGAGGGTTCTCACACACAGAGCCTGCATTTATTTTTCTTGTAACAAAATCAAGACCATTACCCGTCAACTTCACAAATGATTTGGATATTGCTATATCATTTTTGAAAGTGCGAGCATGGTCATGTTCTAGTGGTGTTGTAACCAAATAATTTCGGCTAGTTTCATAGATCCTTGTTGCAACTTTCCATATTCAACCAACAACGGATAATTATCGTCTTCTCAGTCGATGAATCTAACATCTAATCCGGAGCCAACATCCGCAGTGGATTCAGTAAAGAGATATCTCGGATGTGTTCTTCACCAAGGCCAGCAGTTTTAAACCAGCGTTCACTATCACTCAACCATTGCTCAACATCTGGCTGAACCGGCTGTCCAAGATCGGAGCTATAGACAACATTATTCACCTCCGATAACACTTCAAAAAAATCCTCAGTTGTCTGATAACCAAGATAAACAGTTAACGCCGTTTGCTCCACATAAAGCCAATCATGTTCACCCAACTCCTTAAGATCTTTCGCTTTTAATCCTGTCATAGGACTGGCAGGTTGGTTCAGCATGAACCTACAACCACCCGCAGTGGTAATCGCATCAATAAGTTGCATAACTTCATTACGTGAAGCATGGCCGGATGACAACACAACATTATGCTGCTGTGCAAAACTAATTAACTCATGGATCTCGTTATGCAACCGCCCATTGCTATCGACAACAGACAAAGGTTGCTGTGCGAAAGTTTGCGCGAAAGTATTTGCCCAAGCACGTTTCATTACACTTTTATGGCTTGTCGGGACAATAGTCGGCAGATGAACCAGCAGCCGCGGAGCTTTACAGAACTGGTACTGACTCAGTGACTGGACAACAGATTTAATTGCCAGCCCTCCAGCGGTTGCATTCAATACTACCGAACCAAAAACCGGAAGCCCTGCCTCCTGAGCCAGTGACGACAAAGCAGTAACACTCCCCAGATGGTTTTTAAGTACAACTCCACCACCATGGCGGGCGTATTCCCTTCCAGCTTCAAGTACATTGTACCGCCGAATGTAACTATCGGGGCGGGCATGATAATGTACATCCAAAAAACGAAGTTTTTTCTTCCAGTATTCTATAAACATCTGACTCATTGCACAGCTTTCCAAGGTACGGCATATCCTAGTTTTTCGCGGGCGTTAACCAGATCTTCTCCATTAGTTATAGCCTCAATAATAGCTTGTTCAGTTCTATCAACATTTTCCGCACGCTCAATAACGGTAAGCAAATGCTGCTGCGGGATGACTAGCGCACCATTATCATCAGCAAAAATCCAATCTCCTGGGGATATCGCTACACCGCCAATATCCAGAGTGCATTGTTTTGCAGCAACCTTGGCACGATTCTTTCCGGATACCATATAAACCCCTGTCGTGAATAAGGGATATTCCAATCTGCGAACCTCAGACAAGTCTCTGGCTGACCCATAAATCACAGAACCTGCGATTCCTTTTTGTACAGCCTTAAAAGTTAAGATATTCCCCCAACTGGTACAATCCGTACGCCCTTGGTTATCAACTACTATTACATATCCAGCAGGTACTTCATCAATGTAGTTTCCAGCATTAAGAAACTTGCCCTGTTCCGGAATGATAGGTTCATAGCGCACAGTAAAAGCGGGTCCGGCCATTTTAATCCCGACATTACTACGTGGCACAATTCCAGCCAGTCCAGCAGGAATATGCAAACTATCCATTGCATCCGATATGGCCGCACTATCAAGCTCCATTAAACGCTTTTTGATTTGATCAATTTGTATAGTTTGCATTACATTTCCTCTTTGGATGCACGTGCGCGCAGGACACTCCAGGCGGCATACTCTGGTATAGATTGTTGCAGTAGCAATTTATTACATGGAAAATCCACCGAATATTGTCGTCCTTTATCATCTATGGTCGTCAGGGTCATCTGCCCAAGCATTTCTTCACCAGACAAAAATGAACTTATAGAAGGAAACGCTGTAATATTCACCGAAAGAGATTTTGAAGGATTATTTACTGCATATGTTGTGTGTAGATATGTATTTAATTCATCATCATCTGTGAACCAGTTAATACGGTATTGTTCACTGAGTTTTTCCATAGCAGTCATCTGGCAATCACTAACCAATTTGTTTTCAAACATGGCGCCAAAGTTAACCAATTGCTGTACGGAAAGAGGGGAATCAGCAGGAGTAATAACTTGTACTACTACATAAGGCGCTTTCCACAGATAGTGAATATCACACTCAACACCATCAAAGAATGCGTTCACCATCATACCTACTTGACTTTCGCTAACGCCGATGAGTGTCCAATGGTAGTTTAGCTCTCTCATGCCAGCTACTGGAGGGATAGAATGTTCCTCTGACAACATTAACCGCATTTGAGACGGAGGCCCTGGCAACACAACTATTTTGCTACCATCAACATTAAGGCTGAAACCAGGTGCTGTACCTGTAACATTGGGAATAACCTTTGCTCCGGACGGAAACATGGCTTGGAATCGATTCGAGGGATCACAATATACTCCCAGTTTTTCCAATTGTTGCTGTATTTCCACCCAGACGTTATCACGTATTTCCAGAGGGCTTCCTGCCGCTTTTGCTATCGCCTCACGGGTTTTATCATCCGGTGTCGGGCCAAGACCGCCACACACAACAATGAGAGTATCCTGCCCCAGCCTGCGAACCACTGCGGTAGCAATCTGGTTAATATCATCAGCACAAACCTGATGTTGCTTCACCTTATATCCCTGCTCCGTGAGATATTCACTAATATCCTGAAGATTAGTATTAGGATATTTACCACTCAGGAGTTCATCACCAACAGTAATAACCGATGCAGAATAGTTAGTGTATTTTTTACTTAGAGTACTAATAATAGCCTGCGCCATTTGTTGGGTTGTTGCGCCCCCCCCCAGATCATAAGTAACAGTTCGTCCTGCACGTATCACATTATCTACTGCACCGTTAATTTGCTGTGCTGCATCAGCAAAGCCAAGATGTTCCAGTAGTAATGCGATTGTGTAAAACATCGCTGCCGGATTGGCTTTATTTTTACCTGCCATACCAGGCGCACTACCGTGTACAGGTTCAAAGTATGCAATATCACTACCAATATTAGCGCTAGGCGCTAAACCAAGCCCTCCCATTACGCCCGCTGCCAAATCAGACAAGATATCACCGAACATATTCTCAGCGACAATGACACCAAATTCATGCGGTTTTTTTACCATCCATAAAGCCACTGCATCCACATTGTGGATATCTGCTTTTATTTTAGGGTAACGTGCCGCAACGATATCGAAAATACCTTTTGCAAAGTGCCCACTTTCCCGCATTACATTTGGTTTATCCGCAAAGGTTACACGGGAGTAGTTATTTTCCTTTGCATATTCAAATGCAGTGATAAACAAACGTTCTAAACCAAAACGGGTTTGTAAACGGACTGTCCATGCAGCTTCTTCAGGACCATATTTATCTATATTTGGGTGCTGTAACCAAGTCGTTGCAGTCACGGGAATTCCTTTAAAATCGAACCCTGCATATAGTCCTTCGGTGTTTTCCCTGATAACACAACAGCGAAATGGTTTACGGTCCCCTTCTACATAACGTACTGGTCGGATATTTGCATATAATCCCAAACGCTGGCGTAATTGGATAACGGGTGACACATAATTTCTCGTTTTCTCACGCAAATGCGGCGGCAACGCTTGTTGTGCTTCTTCTTTACCTTTACTAGTAATAGCGCCGAGTAACACCGCATCTACTGAAGCTATTTTTTCCCAAGTACTGGCAGGTACTGGGTTACCTTCTCTTTCCCAACAAGTCCAACCAATATCCCCAATTTCCAATGTCACAGGAAGATTTAGGGCCTGAAAAACCGGAAGGGCAGCAGCGCATACTTCCTGACCAATACCATCCCCGGGCAATACAAGAATTTTTTTATTCATAAGATTTTGAGCCAATCGTTAATTACATTGTTAATAAATGACGGCTTATCTTCCCAGGGCCGCATTCCTGCTCCATCCACGACAACAAAACAGTGCGTAGAATTAGTATTGACCACCTGATTACATTCTGTGGCTAATTGCGAACATCCGCCAACTATGCTCAGAAATTTTCCTTTGTAATTGCACAATATTGTTCTGGCATCCAGTTGTAGCAACAGTGAAAATCCCACTATCATGCGTTCCCGAGCCGTATTTCTTAAATGGTCAGGTACCGCAGGCATCTTAGGAAGTAGAGTCCCACCTTCAGGAATAACAAAGTCATGTAACACAGAAATCGCTTCATCTAGCTGATTTCTATTCAGTAATGCTATTAATTGTTCCAGCCTATTGGTCAGCAACGAATCAGCATATCCAGGACCACTCACTGAGATTACTCCCGTGAGATTTTTCAAGCGCGACGCAAGCAATTGCACCAGAGTACCTGACATCGCAAAACCGATAAGCAAATAAGGCTGGCAAAAACGTTGATTGAGTTCAGATTCGATAATATTAATAGCGTGGTCGGGATCAGATGAATTAATTAAGGATAATGTATCAATAATAGACACCTGATATCCCACTTTCTGTAATAATATGCGCAATGGAGTGCAAAAATCGCCATGATCCCAAAGCGGCATTACAGGTGCAAGAATTACCGCTTCGAGACTGAAACATCCGGCATTATTATGCCGTGTCATGCCGTTGCTCCTCGCAAAGATTTAACAACCTGAAACGCATAATTAATACCATTTCGTAACCCTTCTTCGAGAGCTGTTTTATTTTCCACACTCAAGTTGTACATGCCCATCATTATATCGATAAGATCGCGCCTGGAGGCGGCAAAAAAATGATGGGATTGCAGTTCATTGAGTTGATTAAATACTCGTTCAAGGTCATATTGTTTACTATTTTGGCTCAGATTGAGAAATGATAGCCAGCTTTCCAAATTGAGATTTCCGGCGCCTTTTCCCATCCCTGATAGAGAACTATCAATAAAATTGGCTCCAGCTCTCATAGCTTCAATACTGTTCGCTGTGGCAAGACCCAGATTATCATGAGGATGGAATCCCAATTGCAATTGCGTGGCAGACTTTAACTTATAAAACATCTGCGCTACCTGTTCAGGGAACAAACTACCATTTGAATCCGCCAGGTAAATAATATTAGCACCAGCTTGTTCACACTGTTTGGCAACTTCAATAATTTTACTGATAGAGAGCTGACTCACTCGTGTAAAATTAATACCCACAGCCATTCCAGTAGATCGAGCAATCTCGCACAACTCTAAGCATGGCTGCGGGTTATCAGCTTTAATACATAACCTAAGCAAGCTAACGCCATTCGTCTTCATTGCATAGATATCATCAGCATTGATATTGTGAGGATGGGCAATGACGACCAATTTTGCCTCAGGTACCGATTGATGAATATCTCGGATATAACTATCCGGCGACATACCTGTTAGGCCAATATTAGAGATAGGTTTGAAAGAACCATTGCGATAACCGATTTCAAACCATTCCACGCCACTTTTATTCAACGCTTCAACATGCTTTATAGCGTATTCTGTTGTAAAATTAAAATTATTCAGGTATCCACCATCACGTAATGTGACATCTATATTATTAACCATTTTTCATTCCTATTTTAGTTTCTATTGTTTGTTTTTTACTTATTTCTTTATTGCCTCTATTACCAGTTATATAAATAATGCTACCGACCAAGGAAACAACTGTGATGATAGATGCCACTTTAATAGGTTCATGGTGAGATATATAACCAATAAGCAATGATGCCAGTCCTGCACTACCTAATTGCAATGTTCCCATTACGCCGGAAGCTGTCCCGGCCGCTTGAGAATGAGTGGCAATTGCCGATACAGTACCTAGTGGCAGCAAAAAACCATTACCGAAAGTCAATACTGATATTGTTAGTACAGAAGTTATCAATGGGTAGGAACTGAAAAACATTTGTATCGTGAAAGCAATACCTCCAACAGCAAAGATGAGATAGCCATGAGAAATCGTCTTTCTAATGCCCTGCTGGCGACTTAATTTTTTAGCAGTAAGATTACCCAACACATAACTCAAAGAGAGCATTATATAGGTGTAGCCAACATATTTTTCTGGTAATCCCATAGCTGTAAGAATAAATGGAGATTCAATCAAATAAGAAAAATATGCCGTATAAGCGAAGCAAGGTATTGCTGCATAGTAAAGAAACTCTTTATTTATTATCACCTGGTAAGTACTGACTAATACATTTTTAACACTCAATTTTTGGCGTTTTTTTATTGGTAGTGATTCTTTCAGAACTAGCAAACACAACATAAGCGTGACTGTTATAAATAAAGTAAGAAATAAAAAACAGGCTTTCCAGCCATAATATTCACTTAACACACCGCCGATCATTGGTGCGATAGCGGGTGACATTCCCACAAAAGGGAAAATAATCAGATACAAATTGGCTGCTTCTTCCTTCCCCATCAAATCGTTAATAATGGCACGACTTAATGTAATACCAGCACAAGCTCCGACTCCCTGGAATAAACGCAATAATAGCAACTCATTAATATGCGTACTGTAAAAAATACCGACTGTCGAAATCAGCCATATAATCATTCCAGAAATAAGAACCGTTTTTCTTCCTAAACAATCACTTAATGGCCCATAAATAAGTTGAGAAAAAGCTATACCAAATAGAAATATAGCTATTGCACTTTGTATACTAGATTCGCTAACGTGATAATAGTTTCCCATTTTACTCAAGGCGGGTAGAAATATATCCGATGAAACCAGCCCTCCCATAGAAAGAAAAGCCATTAAAACGATAAATAATAAAGATGAAGATTTATTGCTCATGGACCATTAACCAATCAATATAATAAACATTATCCCAGAATAAATTCCGTATAAAATATAAAACCACGCACCAGTTAAATTTACATTAAATGGACACAATCACTCATTTAATGAATAAATCAATAACATTAAAACAATTTTAATTTCACATTGGCGTAGTTATTAAAGCACCAGATCATATTTAACTCAAAGAAAAACACCCACCTATTTTTAGATAATAAAATTCAGCTCAGTTTGATAAACAATTAATACCTTGTATGTAAAAAACAATAAATCACTTTGCACATCACCTTGTGCTGCAAGAATTAAGAGCACTTCATAACAACATAAAAATCGAATCCCATTCATTCTTTGAATGAAGAATTTTTTACTCTATAAATACCCTCCCAAATAGTGATATACTTTTACACAAACTCTTTAATAATTAACTCTTATAAAAATAAATTCATGTAAATATTAACTAAGGACATAATAACATCAATATCATTTTTTAGTAAACAAAAAAAAATGAAATTTAAATTCAAAAACAAATAAAAAAAACACAAAACACAACATATAATACTAAAAATAAAGTTATTATTATTATAAATATAATAACAAAAGTTATTATTTGAACAATAATATATTTTTAAAAAACTCACGGAATAGTAATACCAGATCACATTTCCCCACCATTGTTAAGACACGAAAACTAAGGAGGTACACATGCTAATTTCCTGATGAAACTCTAGGGCTCGTGCACAATTGGCTGCTTTATGAGCAATCTCTGGCGATACAAAATTCCTAGTCAAGCTAATAGTCGGCCCTTCATTGTAGCCAATACCTGCAACGGTTATTCGTTCATAAATCCACCTGCCATAAGATGATTGAACCTATCAAAAACAAGCAATGGCAAAATCTATTTACAAGCTCATGCAATAATTCTCATAAATTTTTTCAGCCTTTTTAATCGTACTTAGTGCCAAACCTAATCATGTTTATATAGTAATCAATTTTCAAGATACAAGGGCTTACGGCGGCATTGCTAATAAGTCGCTGTTTTCATCAGGCAACAGGGCATTCTTCTCCAACGGTAGCTCAACGCTTTGGATTTCAGAATTTTTCATGCTGTTTTACCTGTTCTTGGGGTGAGAATAATGTTGATGCAGTCGATACGTGCGCGTTAAGAGCATTGTTCACGATTGCCGAAAATTCATCGATCTCTATTGACAAAGGCTCATATCGCAACCATCCCAAGGTACAGTCGAACAGTGCTTCCAGTCGTACCATAAATTCAATCGCATCGCGTGGAGGAATCTCCAGCCGTCCGCACCCGATTAATTCTTCTACACTATCGCCTGTCGTATCGCAGGCGACTTTGATAATTAATTGCCGAATGTAATTCACTGATCCGGCCTGATATCTCCGCCCAATACTGGGCGAAGATCTCCAACGATGTTTACTACAAAGAGATAACCCGTCGGGCGGCTCCTATCGCACTGGTTCCATAGTCTATCGCATTGGCGATCCCTGTTGTGGTCAGAACCCGGCCTCTGATCTGATTACCAATCATGCCAGCAATATTATCTACACCACTGCCGATAGCACTTAGCCCTCTGGAAATCCAACTGTCTCTTCCCATCACTCTGTGCAAGCCAGTTCCAATGCCACCAGCAAGCCCGCCGAGAACACTAAAGATAGGCTCAAAAACAGGTCTGGCGACACCGAAATGCACTAATTGTCTGGCTAAACCTGCAACGTGTGGGCTGACAGCCCGGCCTAAGAGCCTACTCAAAAATCCGCCCCCCATTACTCTGTTGACAGCCATTTCCGCCCCCAAACCAGCAGCATAACCCACTGCGTAATTAGCTAAATGTCCGGCGGGGTTACTGGCAACATCTAAACCAAAACCAACCCAAGAGCCATAATAGGTGCCAATACCAGCATGGATCCCTGCTCTGGTACTCCCTTGTGTACCGGTGATCATCCCACCAGCCGCGCCACCCGAGGCGGCCGCTATTTCATGTGTCAAGGTGGTGGAAGTACCCAACATGGTGTCAATGGTGCCTACCGCACTCCCGGCCCCAATAGCGCCACCTATCCCACGGTCAGCATTATTTATCCATGATCCCACCGCTCCCGTTACCGCCCCGGCGGCGGATGCAACACCAACGCCTTGTGCTCGCGCACCATAAGCCGCAGCTGAACCCGCACCGGCGGCAGCGCCAGCCGCCGACTGCACTAACGTCGATTTTCCCTGTACGAGCCGAGCGAGTAATGCCCCGCCTTTTTCCAACAGACTACCCACGTTATATCCCATCAATGCGCCAATCCCTGCGCCTACAGCCGCAACCCCCAGAATGACAGGAATAGCCGCTCCAGCCGTAGCGGCAATAGTAGCCGCAAGACCGCCAATCGCAATCCCGCCGGCAATAGCTCTGCCAATTTTTTGTCCCCGTCTCATTGACGCAGACATCCCCTCATCAGGTTTACGAAACAGAAATGAAGCAAACCAAAATGTATTCCGATTTCTGTTCGGAGACGGCGCTAATCCATCATGGTCAGTCAATGTGATTGGGTTATTCCTCACCATCCGGTACAAATTCAGCCCATCCACGGTTCCCGCCGGATCAGCACTCAACCATCGGCCCACCCAAGGCTGATAATAGCGGTAGCCGTAATAATACAACCCAGTAGCATCCCGCTCTTTACCGGAGTAACGAATAAATTTGTAGCTGGCTTCTGTCTGATTTTTCGCTGCCCATACCGCAGTGCCGCCATACGGATAATACTCTTCCTGACTGAGAATCTGACCTTCACCATCCAGCTCAAGCTGGCTGGAGCCAAGAAGATTATCGTAACTGTAGCGCACCTGATCGTTATTGATATCTGCCGGCTTACCGCTTTCCCAGTGCAATACCCTTACCTGTGCACGACCCGCTTCACCTACCGTAATCACCTGCAAATTTTTGGTTATTTTATCCGCAACTCCAGTTGTGCGTAGCTCTAATCCCGGTAGATAAATCACCCGTTGTACCTGAATACTGTTACCCGTCTGCTGTTCACTCACTTTTAGCAGCCTCATTCCATCACTGCTATAACGATACCATTCGCTGTCACTGGTATTTTCGCGGCTCACCGGTGTTACTCGTTGCAATTCACCACGGATATTCCAATCCAGATTTTGTCCTGGCATTAACGTTTTCTGATGACCGCCAGAATCAAATAATGCATCCACTTGGGTTGGATCTGTCGTTAATGTACTCAATACCACCCGGTTATTGCGGCTTGAAACAGTCATGTCTGTGGTGTAACTATTTTGAGTCGCGGGTGAACTGTGTCGGATTTGAACCAAATTACCGCCACGGTCATAAGCATAAATACGAAGGTAATTGGTATAGGTGCTGTCGTCGGCCGGAACAGGTATTACGGGTGAGGGAAGTTGGTTGCTTTGCTGGCCGATATTGGCCATTTCACGCCCTGTCGCACTAATAAGCTGATACAGAGAATCATAAACATAGCGGTTCTCAGGCTCCACTTTCTGATTACGCCAAAAGCGAGTGGCTTCCGCATCATTATGGATACTAATGACATTCCCCACCGGATCATACTCATAGCGTAGATCCTGCAATACTCTCGCGCCTGATTGACTCTCTCCGGCGCGTCGGGTGGTGATACCTATCAGACGTTGAGTTTCCGGTTCATAACTATACTCCGTAATCACGCTGTTACCGTGCTCTTCACGCAGCTTATGACCTGCGGCTGACCAGCTCAGGGACTTAACAATCACCTGTTCACGCTGGCCTTTCACGGTTAACCAACTCCCTTTTAATTGACCCGCAATGTCATAAGCCAGACGCTGGATATTGCCTTTCGCATCGGTTTGGGTCAGTAAAGCCCCTACGGCATTGGTTGTACTTTGTGTCGTATAAACCTCACTCGCCAACATCCGCTGCCAGACAGTTTCGTCGTCACCGCTCCAGTTAGCCTCCTGCCCTTCGGCCAGCAATTGGTGAGATTGGGATAACATGACGCCAGCCAATGACTGACTCATCAATCTGGTCACTCCCGCCGTGTCATAGTGGCGTATACACAGACCGGAGAGGTTATACTCTTTCTCCGCTGTGGTATTCTCAGCCCAGATAAAGCGCTCTGTCACTTGAGAAGTTTCCTGATCGGAAACTTGTTCACTCACAGATAATAAGCGACCGGGCAACGTGTTGCCTTCATAGCAATGAGACTGACAAACACCTGTCGCATTAATCGTCATTACCGGACGACCTTCAATATCATTTAATGTGACAGTACGGCCAGCATCAACACTCTCTACCCGCAGGGCATTACCAGCCAGATCATGCTGCCAGACAAAATTAGGCTTCACCAAGTTATTAGTCTGTTTTGCATCATACAAACGTGGGTCAATACTATGGTTCAGGTGTCCACGAGCATCATACTGGTGACGGGTGACGCGGGTGTCAGTATCTCCCCTTACCACAACACGGTGAAAACCGATATCGCGAATGGACAAACCGCGATTATCTAACACGCTGACTGCTGGGGTTTGAGTATAAAGAGTAGTATCAGATGTACTCATATCATATTCCTTTTGTTTTGTTTTAAAGCTTCCTTTCCAATGAAATGGAGAAAGATTGCACAATTAATTTCAGGTATGACCAGACTCTCTCCCACTCTGGCGAACAGAGTGGGAGGTATTAATTAAAAGTTGATTTAAAAAAGTGTTCTCTTGACTTGGTTTGCGAAGCTGGCACCGCCGTCGCAGGCGGTATAATGTACCTGTACCAGTACATCGTCCATATTCACCAACAGTGACACCTGCATGTCATCCGCCTTCAATATGTTGCCATCAATATGCTCATCTACAGCACGCGGGAAAGTAAGCGTCCATTTGGAAACTGCCCCAGTTCCCTCAAACGATAGATAGCGCTCATCGTCCAAACGCAGCTCAAAACTACCCGTATCATTCAGACCAGAAGAGAGCGCCACCTGCTGGCTGGCTCGCAAGTTAGTGACAATATGCGTCGCATCACCCTCTTTATCTGCCGGATTATTAAGATATTTAACACCCCGGATATCTGCTGTGAGTAGCGTACTGCTGCTGGTCTGGGTGAGCGTTGCCTTCACGTTCTGATACGGCCCAACCAGCGTCGGCAATGTCACCGACACGGTTTTAATCTGGCGCAAATAGTGCCCCGGATAGTCGTTGTCGAACAGCTTTTCACTTAATGTAAAGTCGACTTTACCCTCGTTTTTTAACTTACCAAAGCCATCATCACCCAATAAGCTTTTGAGCGACACAGTGCGTATCACATTGAGACGGCGCTTATGACGAGCCAAATATGCTGCTTCCATCTGGTGCAAGTTAAGTTGCAGTGTTTCCCCCACTTGCAGACCACGATAATGGTCATTCCAGGTACCGGTCTGGATAAAAGTGGTCGTGTAATTCCCCAATTCATACTGCCAACAAGCCTGGGCGGACAAACACAGAGAGACCACCGCGTCATACGCTTGGTAGTACAGCGCTGCCAGTTGACCACTCAGCCACTGGTACAGAGTCGCCTGGGTAAAACGGGTAGTCAGGTAAGTCAGCATGGTCCGAATTTGCGCCTGCTGCGCCTTCGCCTGTTGCAGGGAAGTCTGAGCCGCTTTTTCTCGCACCGCCAGCGCATCCAACTGTTTCTGTAATGCTTCTACCTCAGACTGTGCTTGCTGGTACTGAATTTGCCACTCTTCACGACGACGGCGGTAATTCTCCGTGGTTGCCAGACGATCGGCTACTATGTTGGTGGCTTGCCCAGCGGCCATCAACCCGATAGCAATCGCTTCTGTTACCCCCTCATAGCGCGAGCCACCATCAGCAAAACCAAAGATATTCGGGAGCACTTTCAGTGCCCCACTGGCAGTTTGTACGCCGGTGGAAGAAGAAATCAGGGATTGTGCTGACGTTTGAGTGTCCATCACCAGTTGTTCCGCACTGGAGATGTTGTTCTGATACAAGGTGTAATAGTGGTCATGACGCTGTTGCACCGTCGCCTGACTAGCTTGCAGCGCCAGACGATCCGCCGCCAATCCATCCAACGCCTGTTGTTGCAATGTAATGGCATAGCTGGACATATCCAACAATTGCTGTTGCGCCAACTCCTCTTGACCGGCCCGTTCGCTACGTTCCAACAGGCTAAGCAGGTTCTGACCAAAACCAGTCAGCGTACCCACGGCGCTATAAGCTCGCGGTAACATAGCGCTGAAACGGTATGGTGGTACCGTCAACATGGCGCCACTGACACCATTCGTCAAAGTGCCGGACTGAGCGCGTTGAGCCAGCAGAGCTACCGGATCAGCAGGCGCAGCATACAGCGGCAGCGAAAGCGGTTTACCATCAACGGTCAGATTATGACGCAGATTGTATAACCGAGCATCCAACGTATCCCAGTGGGACAACATCAGGACATTGAGCGGTTCACTAAAGTAGCCATTATCTGCCAGTTTCAAATGGCTAATATTATTGCCCGACAATGCGGGTAAAACAGTATCACTGTTAGCCAACTGATGCTCAAAGTCACGTAAAGCCGTTTTCTGCCCGGCAGCCAAGGTATTGAGGGTTTGAGGTGTCCAGGTGCTGCTCAGCGACACATCCGGCCGAGGCCCTAGCAATTCAGCAGCCAAATTGTAATAGACACGGGCCTGAGTCAAACCATCACGGGTCAATTGGCGATACCACATGTCTCCCTGAGCAATCAGGTTACTGACATAGGCGATAAACACGGCTTTTTGGTATATCACCGGATGAGCATAAGCCTGAGTATCCGGATCTATCGGATCGCCCAAATGACGTGACAAATCGCTGTTTCCTTCAACTAACGGACGTACATTCCAGTAAGCCGGGGCATTGTGTGGCTTGTTTTTCATCGCTGGGTCAAAGATATAATGCAGAAACTTTTGAGCCGGTGAAAACTGTTGTTCGCTGGCAAAGCGCGTAGCAACCAGAAACGGCAGATGAAAGAACAATTCCCAGAAATAGAGACCATTTGAACCGTTAAAGTCCATTGACTCACTTTTGCCATCGGTAACCAAATCTGCTTCCAAGGAAGTATCTGCCTGCAAGGTGTAATCCAGCAAACTATCCAGCCCTAAATTGGCTTTCTCAATCAAAGTACGCACAAAAGTAGTGTTAAGACGGGTTTTCGCAGGTAATGATGAGGTCAAAAAATCCAGATACTGCACCAAACCACGTTTACTATCGTAACGGGAAATCAATCGAGGAATGGCATCAGGTGCTTTGCTATCCTGCAATGCGATATACACATTGAACCACTTACTAACCCAAGAATAAGCCCCTTTTTTCCCTGACGGGCGGTCATAATGATCCCATACAACGCTCAAACAAACTTGTAGGTAGTTTTTATCCGGATCGGTGGAGAAATCCGCTTCGGACAAGGTATGAGTTGTAGAGTAAGTTGCGCTGCTGGAGAGTTCGAATATTTGTCTACCATAGTGTCTGAACAGATTGCGGCCATCCGCAGTGTCAACATTGATTTCCTGAGAGAATTTACGGTTATCGGCGATTTTACTGAAGTTTTTGATACTGGTTAGTACCGGCCAAGATGATGAGAATATAGTTCCAAATGCAGCTTTAAATGTATCAATTCCGATAGCTTTATTTATTGCACCAACCCCATCGCACCACCGTGCACCGTCTGGGATAGGCAGGTAATAACTGTCCGGTGTATCTCCTTTCCAAGCAATATAGTTATCCATCACAGTCACGGATTGATAATCACAAAGCAGGGTTGCACCACTCCATTCACTAGATATAAGACCATCACTCATCAGCTGAAATAGATCCCACTTTCCATTAGGAACAGATCCTCCACCATATCCGGCAGGATAATAATTTATTGCTGCATTATGAAAGGTATAATAATCTCCATCATGGTAATCCAGATAAAAACTTTCATCCTTTTGCCACGTGAAACCATAGCCAGACGTAGAATTGTTTTCTCTGTCAGAATTACTAAATGCATGGCGGTTAATAAAATCCCCATTAGTCGTAGTTTGGATATGGAGTGTCAAACCATCTTGATCAATATACACATAAGCGCCTGTGGTATCCTGTTTTAAGTCATCAACTTTACCTACCCAACCCGTGTTTTCGGGATCTTCTGTAGAACCTGTAACAACTTTAGTGACCACATACTTTTTATCGTATACCGCAAATTGCAGGCAGTTCTGATCATTTGTTTCATCACGGTAAGTACTGAACAAAAAATTCTTACTCAAGGGCCTGAGAATATGGCGATTGAAGGCTGAGTCACAATACAAGTAACCATACACAGCAGGACTGTTTTGATGTGGAGTCCCCGTAAAATTACGCACAAATACCCCCAACATCAGGCGACCATACGGATTACTGTCAGTTTCCTCCGTCGGATCAATACTAAAATCGGTGGTAGCCAGCAGATTGACCTGCCGCAGTGTAGTATTCGATTCATCAATCAGCAGGTAGGATCGCTGTGTTTCTGAACTTTCCTCTGCTTGCTGCGTCATCAGCGTGGTAGTATTCGGTGCTGTCCAGGTATCATCATAGCGTTTATAGCCAAACTTTATGCTGTAAGCATGGGTCTTACCGATATCTTTCCCGTCAGCATCCTTTTGCACTGCCGGGTCACGTTCAACCCAAGCCACATATAGTCGGTCGTTATAAAATACCGGGCGAACCGTATGTTCCAGCACCGTATCACCAGACAGCGGCAAGGTGATTTCCTGCCAATCATTCCAACAATTTGGCGTCACCGGATTTCCCGCCGGATCTTGACGATTTTTACTCAGATCCATCTGGCGCCAGTAGTACCGATATGGTTTGGTGGTGGTACGGCCGATAAAATAGTAAATGGCCTGTTCAAATTTATCTTGATTAATATAACCACTGAGCACATACAGATTACTCACTGCCTCAAATTCATTGAGATACCCCAGAACAGCATCCTGCACCCGGTCCGGGTCCAATTGGTTCTGGTTTAACATGGTCTCCAGCTTCGAGAAATAATGGCTTTTTTCCTGCCGGGTAATGGGAGAAATATAGTTTTCAGCGTAATTTCGAACCTCGGCACCCGCAGCCCAGATAGCATATTGGCTATCACTATCACGCCATTCGTTAGCGGTAGAGGATTCCATCGCCTGACGTCCGGGTTCAGAGCCGTTGACCAGACGAGTCATATATTGTTGTATGCTGGCAATCGCTTGAGCTACTCGGCTGGTCTCAACCTCATCAGCCACTTCTGGATCAATCAACAAGTATTCGTACAAATCTTCCACCGTCACTGGCTGACCCTCGACGCCTTTCAGCGTCGGCACCACAAAATTCATATAGCCGGTCACCAACGCATCACGCTGGGATTCATTCAGTTGCTTTTCCATTGTCGATAACATAATTACACCTGCCTTACTTAAATGGCGGTTTAAAAACAGCCTCATGGGACCATACGGAAAAATCAAATCCACTCAGGTAGTGAGCTTCCGCCATGCTCAATTACTACCCTTGACATGGGATACACCGGCCACCAGCGCCTGACCGGTGCTTTGCCAAAGGGTATAATCACTGTCACGGCTCAGAACATAGCCTTGCTGTTGCTGTGTAACGCCAAGACCAGTCTGGTTTTGTGCCTGTTGCAGACGCAGAAGCGTATCCAGTTGCGGTGTGGTTTTGGCAATCCCATCCAATACTGTCCAAGCGGCTTGCAGCTCGTTAGCCTCCCAACCCAGTAGCGTTGCCAACGTTTGTGCCGCATCAGCCTGACTCAACGATGTGGCAGCATTAGCTGTGCGTAAGTAGGCCAACACATCATCTTCCGTACCACCAGCTTTACCCACCAAGAGCAGCAGATCGCTGTAACGGCTTAAGGTATAGAGCATCCACAAACTGATATCGGTTACCGTTTCTGCGGAAGCGCCAAAATAGGCTGGATAACCCAGCAAGGTTTGCACCATTGCAGGACTCAAAGTGAATTGTTGAGTTAACAAGGAACGGCGTACCACTTCACGTAATTGATTTAGATAGTCAGCAGGAATATCAGCTGCGGTCTTAACGGTATCCTTCAATGCCCAAGTCGCACTAAGCCACTGATAGACAGTTTTTCCACTCCAACGCAGCAGCAATGCGGGCAACGACTGACTCACGTTCAGGGTCTGCGCCAATAAACTGGCAGCGACACCTTGCTGAGTTTGCTGTGCTTGATTCAGCGTATTCGTCAGAGTAGTGATTGCCAGCTTCTTATCTGCATCAGACAAACTTTGTACATTGACCACAGTTGCCATGACACTTTCCATGCCGGCATCGGTCACCAGACCAACCTTATCGATAAGCGGGCAATTACCTGCCGAGAGCAGAGCAAACCAGTCAATGACGTGACCGCTGGTATCAACTAATGGCGCACCACTACGGGATAACAATGTTGCATCCACAAACGTACTGCTCAGGTTCTGCCACACCTGACGGATAAAATTCAATTGATTGTCAGTGCCCTGACCGGTAAAGGTAGAATTGCTACTCAACAGTAAAAGTAAGGTTTCAACGGATAAATCGTGCTGTTGTTGCCATTGAGCGATCGCACTTAACGCTTGCAACAAACTCAAGATATCCGCCGCCAGCGGGGAATCTTTTTGCGGTACCGTGATCGTCGGTTTTCCTGCCAGTTGCTGCCAGACAATTCCTGTGCCTGCATCTAATCGATCAGCCAAAGTACAGAAAGCTTCTGGATTTATCTCCAATGTGCGCGCCAGATTAGCCAGACGGTAGAAAGCTGACACCACAAACAGATTACAGTTGAGTGTACTTTGCGTGATATTCCCCTGTTGACGGGCAATATTATCCGCCAATAACAGGAACTGACGATGATTAAGGCCCAGTGCAGTGCTGATATGCTTAACACGCGCACCATCTCCTCCTATGGTCAATGTATAGACAAAATCCTGATTATCTATCACAAACGGTGTGTCAAAGGTACCGACGGAGTTAAACACCTGATCTAAGAACGGGGTTGCCGGTGTAATAGCAAACGGGGTCACCACGCGCAGCCAGCCAGCAAATTGTTTGGCGCTAACACCGTATTTTGTCTGATAATGCTTGAACACCCCCAACATACGCAGCGTATTGTCGTTCATCAACAGCGCACTATTTCCTGCTTCCGCATCCATAGCAGAAGTCACCAACAGATCAATATCCTCATAGGGCAGATTCAACCATTTTTGCAGGCGCACCATGCAGTTAATACGAGCCAGCTTGTCATCTGTCAGATTGTTAACCGTCAGAGCAAAATGCACCTCTGCTCCACTGCGACTCAGGGTAATCGCCTTTGGCTTACCAGCATGAATAAAGCGGGCACCGTAAGCAAATGGCGTCGCAGTCGTGTCACCAGAACTGACATTACCAGACTTAACCACCGTAGAACCCCCAACAGTTGAGCTCAACATCAGTTCTACCTGAGGCACAGTCAAATTTGTTCGGCCAGTCAGTATGGTCATATCGCTGAAACTGTTCTTCGTAAGCGAACTGTCACCATAATTTAGCTGATAGAAATCCTGACCAACGGTCTCCGTAATGATTTTCTGCTGCTCTGGCGAAAGCTGACTCGCCATGATTTGCAGTCGGGTCAAAGCACTGGCAGTCGTATCGCTCAATTTTCCTTTTGCTGTTGTCCAGAAGTTTTGCGGCAGATCCAGCATCTGTGGCAGGGTGATATCTTGCAACGTGGTACCCAATATTGACTGAGCTGTCTGAATCTGCTGGTGACCATAATGATATGGCAGGCTATTCGGGTAACGGGTGGTGAAAAGTTTGGTGTTTACTGCTTCCAGATCAGTCAGATTCAGTTTCTTCTGAATGGCCTTGGATAGAATTTCATTAACCAACTGCAATTGCGGTACAACTTCATTGATCGCTTTATCATTAATTAACAAAGCGCTCAAATCGGGACGACGTTCCGCCAGCGTATTCATAATGGCACTGGCGCCATTCTTTTCCTGTTCAAGGGCCAGTTGATAAATGTGTGTCAAATAGGCTACCGGCGCATCGTTGGCTTCTGGTGACCCGTTGGGTGCTTTATCTTTCCAGCCGGTATTCGCATCCAAAAACTGTTTAGCATAATCTGGACCTGATACGGAGAACGGGCTTCTCAGGCTAACTTGAACTGCCAGGCTAAGAGGATTGCGGCGAAAATGGTGTAACACCTGATGGGCATAGCCCACCGCCAGATCATACATTTTTTCAGCATTGCGCCCTAGAGCAGCACGATGCTCACGAATAAAACGCTCACGCGGTATACGTACCACATCAAACACTGAGGCATAACCAAGGTTAGTCAATTTACCGGGTAGGTTATAGATCTCTTCGGTGCGAGAAATCAGGGGACTGACAAGTTGATTCATACGGACTCCTGAATTGAGGCTTATCATGAGAAACAGTTTTTTCGTGCAAACAAATAATCACCGTCGTTATATGTAAGAAAGGTACCAGAACAAACACACGCCTTTAGAACATCAGGTCACTTCCCTCTAAAGACGTCACATACAGTGACGATGTGTGAGGAAAAATATAATAAATCACAAAACTTGCTTACATTAAAAAACAAGATACAGACAATAAAATAACTTTACCTTTTATATAATTATTTAGAGTAAGTATGCAGGGTGAATATTTACTTATATTGATGATTGATTCACAAAATAATCAATAATAGTTCGCGAGATCACACTTTGAATAAGGTAATACCAGTGTGCCGGAATATTAATGCATGACGGAGATAATGGCAGGATAATAGTCTTTTATATCAATGTGATGAATATTCTTGGTGTATATTCATTATTTTTTTAAACAATATAGTTTACTGAAAGGAAATGAGAAGTGAATAAATCAAATTACAAGCTCAGCCAGAGCTGTAACTGACCTTTTTATGCCCAAAATCCTTACATCTTAAAAGGAGTGTCGTTGTTTTCCTTTGCATACAACCCTTTTTGCACTGTAATGAGCAGTTCTTTCTCAACTACGGGCCTAATGTTGGCAAGCCCGTCCTGAGTAACGATTTCATCGACAATAATATTAAAATCAGCTTTATCAGGCATATTCCAATTCCTCCTGTTGGATCAGGTGTGTATTTCTGCCTACTCGCTTTAAATCACGAAGAGCTGTTTCTTTTTTGGCGATACGCATCGGCCCCCGGCTTTCCAGTGTTCCTTTCAGAATTTCGCTTGGCTTCCTGTTCGTGTGCGTAATCTCAATGACACCCCAGGGCGTTTCAAACTCCCCTGATCTGCCTGTTGACATGATTGTGAGTCTATCGATAGGGATTTGCGAGATAACTCCATATTGGGACAGTGCAGACTCAAGGCTGATGTAGTTGTATTCTCCACGCCTGATATTGATTGCAATACTTTCCAGCGGATACGCTCCCAAGCTCGCGCGAGCATTTGCATAAATCCCTTTGGTGATGCGCACCAATAACCCAGCTTTGATAAGACGGTCAATGGATTTCTTCAATGTTCGTAATGTTTCATCAGCAAAAATGACTTCCAAATCCCGCAAAAGAAAGATGTTTTTACCCATCTTACCGAATTCGTCTAATGTTTTAATTGCAGTGACCTTATCCAATTCTCCATCTCCACATTAAACCCCCTTTAATGGGTGTTATGTGTGAACATAAATCAGTGAAGACAGAACTGGTTTGGTTTTATAAGGGATAGATCCTTTATCAAAAATTTCCTGATAAGTTTTCCCCAAACTATTAATTAGGGCTTCAACGTTGATAGTCATTATTTATATAACCTCCGTTCTTGATTTAGCCAATTCATCTGAAATTTAATTTTCCAAGCTGCTTGCAAATGAATTGACGTTCAAAGATAACCGTCCATCTATTGTTGATTACCAACGCACTTCTGAGGTAGGTAAAAACATTACAGAATCAACACGCTCAAACAGGTCATAATCAACCTGCATACTAGTTGGTATCCGAAAATCCAATAGCGTATACAGTTCCGTCCAGCCAACGTCTTTCTTGAGAAATTTTCTCGGCGGAAGAGCCTTTTCAGGACTACCAAACTGCTCATGAACCCATTCCCTAGACATCAAAGGCTTCAAGGGAGAAGGTAATTCATTAGGAAATTGATATAAAGGCCTCTTCTTATCAAGCAGAAAAAGCTCTACAGCAAATAAAATCTTACCATCTCTTTTAAAAGCTAAATGCATACCCTCTTTAGCCATATTCAGAGCAATGAACGAAGCTCCAGGATATCCTGTTGGTTTCGTTTTATAAGGGATTAATCCTTCATCAAAAATTTCCTGATAAGATTTTCCCAGACTATTTATTAATGCCTCTATATTAATTGTCATTTGTATAACCCCTGTTCTTCATTAAGTTTGTGCATTTTGGCCCGAGCATCTTTAAGCTGTACTTCTGTTGCACCATAATCCTTCAATGCTGGAGTTATCGTATCAAAGTCTCTATCAACAGCTGCCCGTAAATCCTTTGAATCCTGCTCTATTTGAGCGGGAGTATTTCGACCTCCATATGTGGCACTGATTTTCTGATGTACCTCTGCCGGAATAATAATAGTAGCAGCATCCTTAGTTGCTTCATTTAATTCAGCAGGTGATATATTTGGATATAACTTCATTAAATTAGCCTGAATCGCAGCAGCCGAAGGCATATGATCCGCATGTGTTCCATTTCTTAGCCTGCCCGCAAAGTTTCTATACAAATCCACTTCAAATAATTTCACCGGCGGTTTACTCAAATACACATACACCGGCGGCATATTCGGAATGGGGAATACCAGAATATAATCGCGGAAATCCTTCTCTTCCGGCATCGGCAACGATTCAATATCACTGCCTACTTTATCCGGGATCGGCAACACAGTTATTTGCGACGGAATAAACGGCTGTTCTTCATTCCCGGTATGCGCCGGAACCTGAAACTCCTGCTCGTTCGGCGTCCATAAAATTGTCGGCCGGGTTTCTCCCGGTTCCCAGAATTCGTAATTACCCGTGGTCCGATTCAGCGTCATCATGCGAACCGGCACTTTATCCAAACCGCCTTCCGGGCTGACATGATATCCCTGAACCGTCATCCTGCCGCTTTTTTCATCTCTGATCCAGCGAAAACGTACTCGAGTTGGCGCTTTACCGTACTGTTCCGCTATCTGTCTCAAGCGATGCGGATCTAAGTAATCCTCCTCACCCTGATTCAAAGAGGGTGAATAAAACAGCCCCATTAACCCAACCGTTACCGGATTCGGTGCTGCCAGCCAGCGTCCAGCACTGATAGCGCCACCACCAATGTAACGCATCGCCAGCGTCTCGCCATCCGCTACCGCGCTACGGGCAGTGGCGGCCACAGCGGTAGCAGCCGCTTCGGCATTATCTTTTCCACTACGAAACCACCGCTTATACCACGGTAATTTTTTATCCCGCGGCTTATCCGGTTCTGGCGGGTGTTGCTTGCCCTGTGGAGGCTGTTCTGGTTTTTGCTGCGTGGCAGGAGCAGGAGATGACGGAACCTGATATATCGCCATTCTGCCGAAGTTATCTGCGGGTTCAGCCTCAGTTCCAGCATCGGTACACCCTTTACCCCGCTGACAGGACTTCGTAAATACCGGTATCGGCGGCGGAGGTGTCGGCGTTACAGGCGGCTTTGGCTGAATACCACCCGCTTCCTTTGTCGGCGAGGAGAAACGCTGCATCACTATATTCGCAGGAGCGACAACTCGGTCAGCAGCCTTATCCTGCTTTTCATAGCTGTCCATCTCAGAATTAATAAATCGGGCCCGACAGGGGCAAGTACTGACACTATCCAGCGTGCCAGCCAGCTTACGCCCCATGTCAAACACATCGGATACACCACCGACAATGATATAAGTACCGGGATGTTTACCACAGGTAACCTTATCCCCTTCACGAGCGGTTGCCCGTCCATCAAATGTCATGGTGTGGTCACCAGTAATAATCTGGCCGCCACAGGTTGTTTTGTCACCTACGAGCAGGAAATACCCTATTGCCATCTATTCACATCTCCATTGATTCACCGTATGAAGAGTGGCTCTAATTAAAATCATCATCATGTTATTGCCACTTATGGATTAATAAGTGTTCAATAGTGCAATGAATTTCACTTAAAAATATATAGGAATATTCTGAAATTTAGAGAAATGTGGTTGATTAATGCCTGTAATTCATCATGTTTTATAACAAGTTGGATACAATTTTGCAGCAAAGGTGGGCATCACGAATAAATTGAATATCCGTTCAAAGTGCTGACCAAAAGACCAACACTTTGTCAATAATCTGCAAAACTATTCAGGCTTTGATGGGCTTTACTAGATTACCTCTGACAATGGCAAGGGCTATGCGCCTGCACAAGCAAACATGCTTTGCTGGTGCAAACGACGAGCAAACTGACAATCTAAGGTCAACTCTTTCCTACTATGTCCCCGAACCAATAAAGCTTCCCAATGGTGATGATGACCCGGCACAAACCCGGTACAGGCAAATCCCGCCTGCTGCAAGATTTCCATTGCCTGAAGCGTCCCTTCCCCTACCGGCAGTTTCACATATACCAGTTTATGTGCCGGTAACTCCGCCACCTCTTTTACCCGTTCGGTTGTCTGCTTTTCTATCCACACTTCCAGCCGGCATCCATGATTGGTTATACGGATATCCGCATCAGCCAACTCCTCCGGTTGCAGAGGTTCTTGACCAAACACTTGAGTCACCGATGTCAACCACCCTTGCCAACCGGAAGGCCAATGTAACTCTGGAAACGGCCAGCTTTGCAAAGGCAAACAACCCAGTACGATGCTTTCCGGTCGTGCCTGATCAAATGGTGATGTTACATAGTCCGGCAGCAAACCCGTGGTGTGAAAACCCAGATTTTGAGCCAGACGCTGGCTGTGGTTATGTGACGATACTTGCTTAATCGTGAGTATACTTAGCCCCATTTTCTTAGCCTGATCACACAAATATCGACCCAATACAGTGGCAATACCCTGCCCACGTGCCTGTGGGTGTACCGCAATCAACGCCAGTTCAGCGCTTAATGGACAACGTTCATCCCGCCACAGTGCCGCATGCCCCAACACTTGTCCATCCTGTACCGCAACAGCGGAATACCACTGTTTTGCCGCGTTATAGCGGCCAAGCATGGTAGGTAAATAGACTTCCGGGTAGACATAATCTTCACCATAAACCGCCCGAAATAACGCACTAACACCGGTAGCATCCTCTGCCCGGAATAATCGAATTAATGGTATTCCTGAATTCATCCTCATGCTGCCTTCTCTTCAGCACCATAACCACGATGATCAACTACCCGCATCAATTTACCGGAGCGTGGATGAGTGACCATATTTTCCAAAGCACAGTAAGTGACCTCCACATGCAGTAACCCCTGATCACATAACTTTGCCATAGCGGGTTGTGCCACCAACAATGCCTGGTGTACTGATGTTGTAGATGGCGCCAGTGATGAATCGCCAGCTAACAATAGTTCTATCCTATCTATGCCACCCTGACGGCTCAGCAATAACTGCCAAGCCAGTATGCCCTCTTGCTGTTGCAGTAAACGCGCAATATGGTCAGGAAAAATGGACAGTGAGCATACTCGAACTCGGTGAGCACTGCCCGCTCGCCCCTGCAAAGCGAACTTGCGGCGCGGCTGCCCTGGCGCTTCACACCAACAGGCCATGTCACCGGTAGGATAGCGGATAACCGGCATCAGACGCCGTTGCAAGTTGGTCACAACCAATAGGCCATTTTGTCCAGGCACGGTAATCGGCTGACCATTGGATTCATCAATAATTTCGACAATGGTATCCGTATCAAAAACCCGATGTTCGCCGTAACAACAATCGGGAGACGCTGCCCCAATGAGACCCGCATCAACGCTGGCACAACCAACTGAACCAATACGCGCATTAGGAAATACGCGACTCAACAGTGTCAATTGCTCTGGAAACAGGCTTTCACCGCCGTACAACAGACGATCAATGCCGGGTATAGACTGGCCGCACTGCTGCAAGGTACTGGCAAAACGTAATAGTTGCACCGTTACCCCGGCCAGAACATTAATCCTCAAGCTAACAATCGCATCCGCCAGTACCCGATCATCAATTGTCCAGGTAAATGGATACTCCACCACCGGCACCGGTGAATAGGACAAGGCACCGTGAATAAACAATAAACTGGTATACAAATCACCCGCCACAAACAGATTAGCAACGTGGTCACCAGGCTGTAATTGCTGTGCAAGCCCTTGACCAAATGCGCGTACAAAAGCACGCCATTCGCTACAACTGAATACCGACAATCGACCATCACTGGTAGAGCCACCGGTTTTAAAAACATGACCACCATTGACAGGGCCGGTTAATACCGGCCAATTTTCCAGCGATTGCGATTGCTGCCAATAGTCAGCAGAATTGATCAATGGCAGATCAGTTAACGTCCAACCAGATCGAGGCAGATCACGATAAAGATCTTTAAAAAAAGGAGCATGATTGCGGGCGTACTCAACCAAATCGTGTAATGATAGTGTCATGATTTACCCAAAAAGTAGTATTATTGTTCTCAGAATCGGCTATCCAGCACTAGCGGCGTTTTGCCACTTTGCGGGTGACGGCGGAACTGTCCAACAGGTGTAGGGATAACGTCCAATTGCAGTAATCCACCGCTGACAACCTGATTCATCATCTTATGTTGCAGCAGATGCACACGTACCTGATCAACATCTCCGTCGGCTAATATATGGATATAATCACAACCACTGGAGTTGTTCCCTACCAGCCACTGCATCGGAAATGGCAGCCCGGCTGATAATTCTGTTGGGTTCAAAAAAATAGAACCTACCCGTAATAACACACCATGACGACCTCCCAGTTTAAACCGCGGCGTTGGTAATCCACAGGCACAGGAGTCGGAAAGCCAATAACCTAAGTCACCTACATCGTAACGCTGAACCACCTGCCCTTCGCGAGCCAGAGAGGTAAACACCAGTCGACCGGTTTCCCCTATCGGAACAGGCTGATCACTATCAAGAGCCAAGATTTCCAACCATTGAATATCAGATAACAGATGGAACTCTCCCTCTTGGCAACAAGCACAAGCATGACCTAACGGACCAGCATCCACGGAACCGTAAATCGCCGAACGAATTACCTGTACGCCAAAACTGGACAGAAACCGACGTCGCTCTTCACCAATATGCTCACCACCAGTAAAAATTTTGCGTATCCCACCATAAGCGCGCAACGCAGCCTCTTCACATTCAAACAATCGGTGTATAGTACTTGACATTCCCGCCAGCGTATTGACCCCTTGAGTGACAATAAAGTGCCTGATTTGGCTAAAATCATCGTCTATTGGGCCACCCATCGGGTAATGAGGCACGGATAATTTATCCAGAATAGTGAAGAAACTCATCAAACCGCCATACAAGTTACTACCATAAAACAAATTCATGACCCGGTCTTGGGATGGGTCCAAGCCAGCAGCAAATAAGCCATCTGCCGCAGCCTGCATTTGACTGTGATAATCTTGATGGCTGAAACCCGCCAGCTTCGGTTCGCCGCTACTGCCACCGCTACGGAAAAACACCTGTGCTTTTGCAGTCACACCGCCGCTCTGAAACTTGGCTTTATCCATCACTGGAATCCCTGCCAACTCTGGCGGATTGGCCGGCAATTTATCCAACGTGACATGGCCTGGTAGTTGTTCAGGTTTTAAGCTGACGGAGACTCGCCGCGCCAGCCGAGTCAATGCGTAAACACCATCATGGGGCTCACCCTCATAGCCATCATGCATCGTCCCGGCTTGACATATCCGGCTAACACCGGCGGCCAACAACTGACGACTCAACATCGGTAGCTCTTTTTCTTGCGCTATCAAAGCACAACTTTGCAAATAGGGACGCCATGGCAACAAAATCTCGACCAATTGTGCCTGCGGTGCCGGACGAATTTGCAGAGTACGGTACAACGGTGAGGGTGCCAGCTCTTGACGCTGTATCCAGGCTATCCGCCAGCCATTGCCCTCTTCTACCGAACCGCAGAGTTCAGCAAAAGTGTGATCCAACTTTAAAAATGCCATCTGACTGCTGATTTCCGCCGCTTCCTGTATGTCTGTTTGTAAGGCTGGCCATACTGGCGCGCGCCGTTCCAGTGCGGCGGCCACAGCACCAACGACTGCCCGTAAAACGTTCTCGTCAGCATTATCTACCAACAAACACTGTGGACTGGAACACGCTTGTTGGTCAAAACGGCAAACATCATCAGCCAATGCATCGTAATCAGCATCACTGGCAACCATTGGGTCCAAATAAGCAAAACTGATACGATGTCCCCAATCTATCCAACGGCAACCGGGCCGTAGTTGGCTACGGATAGCGGTCAGGGCGCCATTACTGCCCCAGGCGGATACTGCATCAGCACACGCCAGTAATTCTGATAATTGATCAGATGGCAAAGGCAACACGGATACATAAGGTGCCAACGTGCCGCTCAGGTCATGACGTAGGAATTCAGCCAGTATCTGCGCATTAAGGCCGTGATCACTGCTACTAGGACGTAACCAGTTGACATTACCCACTAGCAAGCTCTCCAGCACTGCCATAAATGGCAGCAAAGGCGCGTTGGCCGGCGTAATATGCACCACCAATCCCAACGGTTGCCAAGTTTCAAAACGGGGCTGTGTATAGTCAAAACGACGCAGAGAAAAAGGTTGTTCCCCCAGTTCGTGCCGCAACTTTGCCTCTAAAGAATCGCGATGACAAAAGTGACGTAACGTGGTGATTGCGGCTGCATCCAACTCAAGCTTAGCAGCAATAGCATCGAGACCATCAACAAAGCGCCCAGCACACGTCAATACCTGTTGCACACTTGGAGGACCCGCCAGCGCCTCAGCCAAATTACCTTTAAGTTCCGCCAATACGCTAGCGGGCTCCAAGTCAGAGATAACCTTACCATTCACTAAATACATTTCAGGACTCCTTTATCAACTCAGAAGCGGCAATCGCACAACTGCGGCTTTTACTGGTACCAGCACGACCCAATAACTCAAACCAATCGGTAGCTAACTCACAACCACATTCAGCAGAGGGATGCAGCACCGCCAAATCACTCACCACAATACTGTGTGCCGGGCTGGAAGTGATGTAAGGTGATACCAGATGCAGAAAACCTGGCTTACCATAGGGTTGAACTGCCATGTTAGCTGTATCGCGGATATAGGTACGGGCATAGACCGGCACATGAAAATGGTGATTTCGGCACTCAACATAAGGCACAGGATGTTCAACCGAGCCGTAACCATCCCGGCACCGCTCGTCAGGAATACCCAGTTGTTCCCCCAAACGCTGATACAGTAAGGATTTTGGAATGGCTTTATCAGCGTGCGTTTTCCAGCCTCCACCTAAAAATACCAGTGACTCAGGATGCAACTGCACTGGCGGCAACCCCATTTCCTGCATCCGCTCCAGTGTGAACCACAAGAATGCCGGAAAGCCCAAGATACGCACCGGCAACCCTTGTGCAGCAAACTCTTGTAAGGATCGGATCACACCAAAAGGATCAAACTCATTGCTTTTTCCATTGTGGCGCAATGCATAATAGGCTTGGTTTACCGGTGCATACTTACACAGATACTGATCGGTATACGCGGTTCCCAACGTAACCGTGCCGGCAGGCTCATAGCTTAGTAGCAAGTAATTACAAGGCTGCTGCGGCGTATTCCAACCGTAATACTCGAAAATCCGTTCAACCATATTTTGAGCTGCACGCATACTACGTGCATCGTAACGCATACGGCTCTTTTGGCCGGTTGTCCCGGAAGAGGTCAACTCCAATGCATTCCTACCCGTGGTACTGAGCAACAACCGGCGTTTGAAATAATTAGCGAAAATAGGCGGCAAACGCGACCAATCATCCAGTTTCTCCAGTCTTTCCACTTCCAGACCGTTAGCCTTCAACCACTGAGAGTAACCGGGAGTATTTTCACAGTGGTACAGAGTCAACTCACGCATGGCAGCATCAAATAGTTGGTCGCAAACACTATCGACCCGATAAGGATGATCAAGCGCACAAAGGGCGTCAACATAAGCAAGAGAGGTCAAAAGTCATCTCCAGAAATTAAAGAAAAAGGGCATTTACTCCCTTAAAATAATAGGTACGTTGTTTCAACCTCCGGCAAATAAATTCTGCCGAAGAAAAAATAATGACATGTTGAATACAACTCCTTAACCAAATAAAAACAGGTCACCGTTCTGGTAAAACTAACATTTAATTTTGTTAATTCCTTGTAAGAAAAATAATAAAAACATAACAATTATGATTTAATAAACGCTAATGTAATAACCAATTTATATTTAATAACCTTATCAACGAATTTTTACATCATTATTTATACCTAATAGATTTCGAGTTGCATCGCGACGGCAAGGGAGCGAATCCCCGGGAGCATAGAGAACTATGTGACCGGGGTGAGTGAGTGCAGCCAACAAAGAGGCAGCTTGAAAGATAACGGGTATATGCGCAAATAACAGCAAAAGATCATATAATCACTCATCAAATATGAATTTATAGTCAATATTTAACATTTAAAAAACAAATAGAATACTGAGATATTCACGTAATTAATATTTAGCATGATAATCAACAATGTTACTTCTTTATTCTCGTCAATTTTTCCAATAGGTAAAGTCGCCAAACCCGAAATAAAACCATCAAATTCAAAGTAGCAAGCTTATTATTTTCAACGCGAAAGCCATTTCGGGTAAAACATTACATGGTCTATTTCTATTCAATGATGAGAAATTTTCAGAATTATTTTAAGAAAAGCAGATTAACGATCTACATTTATATTATCGATATTTACAATACCTAAAAGTAAGCAATTTATGATATTACCAACACCAATCAAGTTTTTATTAAAATAAAAACCCATCAAAAAGTTAAAAATAAAAAACATATTTCTATACACATGATAGAAATTTGCTTTTATATAATTAATTTACCTATCTTACTAATCATTCATGTTAATATTTCTTTATCAACCATTATAACTCCCGGGAAGAATAAAATATTTCAATAACAACCAAAATAAGAATTGCCAATAAGCAATATTATATATAATGATATTTCAATAAAAAACCAAAAGTTTTTATTTTATCAATATCCAAAATATACAAAATATAACACTTAATTTTATAGGAAATCTCAATTTATAATACTAAAAATATAACATTTACATTTATAATTGCCGACATCCATGCTTTATTTCACAATTTAACCAAGAATTACAATCCAATATTATTTGTATTGTTAAAATAACAATGTTAAATTAACCAACATCTGACTCATAATGTATTTCAATATTAACCCATGTAATAATCACATTATTTAGCAAATTTATTATTTTATATCATTATATAAATGCAATATAAACCTCATACAAATTGAAATCTGGCTTTTTCATTTTAAATAATTTTTATTTAAGGAATTCAGCAGACAACCAGATATTATCAAATTTAATCTATATAATTTAATTAAGAATTAAAATCATATATTACTTTAAAAAAACACAATTAAATCATTGCAATAGAATAGTTCTTCCTGAAAAATATTATTAGTGAATTTAATAAATTATACCTAATAGATTTCGAGTTGCAGCGCGGCGGCAAGTGAATGAATCCCCAGGAGCATAGATAACGATGTGACTGGGGTGAGTGAAAGCAGCCAACAAAGCAGCAGCTTGAAAGATGAAGGGTATATATTTTATTGCATTAGAGCATTCAATTAATATTCAGCAGATAAAGAAACAGACAGACGATTAAGCAAAACTACCTGGATGATGTGATAGATAAAAGTATCATACTGAAGGCACAATAGATTTATTCCGACGCAATTGACGCACAAGATGAAGTTTAAATCAGTGATACTGATTGGAATATCTGCCTGACACGAGAATCCGATACATCCGAGCAGTCTGGCGTCATTAATTGACGCCAGACTAACTAACCCGAATTTCGTATATGGACGAACATCAAAAATTACTTAGCCAATAAAATAACTCACACTTATAACAGATAACTGAACTTCCAATTAACATTCCATCAATACATAACTGTATGTTAAATAAGGATAGGTTACTTCTCCTTTATTGAAAAATTCACCAATTAACATAAAAAAACAGCCATGAGCGATAGCAAAAGATCCTAACGCTGTTTTCTACGATACTTGTACTCGTCTGCCTATACTTGTTACTGTTATTCGGTTGCAACAGCACCTTTGAGCAGCATTTCTGAATGAGATTATTCCTGCTTATCTCCTGAAATCTCGCATACCGCTGGTATACCGAATAGAAAGGTTATCCTCATTATATGGAGAAGCTGTACTTAGCATTTGTTCGCTGCTATGCAGATAAAAAATTATTCAACACCACAATTATTCAACACCACAAAGAGGTAAATTATGAACAACTTTGACGCCAAAATTTATCAACATACCCCCACTATCACGGTTCACGATAACCGTGGGCTGGATGTCCGTGAAATCCGTTATCACCGAACTACCGCAGAAAAAAATAGTGATATCCGTATCACCCGTCATCAGTATGATGTTCTCGGACATCTGCACCAAAGTATTGATCCACGCCTGTATGACGCCTGGCAGAAAGATAACTCGGTGAAACCCAATTTTCTCTGGCAGTATGATTTAACGGGCAACGTCCTGCGTACAGAGAGTGTCGATGCAGGCAATACTGTTACGCTTCATGATATTGAAAACCGTCTTGTCCTGACGGTAACTGCAACGGGTGTCAAGCAGACCCGGCAATATGAAGACAACTCTCTGCCCGGTCGTCTGTTATCCGTAACCGAACAAGAACCAAAGGAAAGGGCATCCCATATCACTGAACGTCTTATCTGGGCTGGAAACACACCAGCAGAAAAAGACCAAAATCTTGCTGGTCAGTGTGTACATCACTACGACACAGCAGGAGTGACCCAACTGAATCGCCTTTCCCTGACTGGAGCAGTTTTATCACAATCCCGTCAGCTACTGGCTGATGGTCAAGAGGAAAACTGGTTCGGAGATGATAAAAAGGTTTGGGATAAGAAATTAAATAGCGATGCATACACCACCGAAAGCAGAACCGACGCCACCGGCGCTCTGTTGACACAAACCGATGCCAAAGGAAACATCCAGCGTCTGGCGTATGACGTAGCCGGTCAGTTAAAAGGCAGTTGGCTAACGGTAAAAGGCCAGAGTGAACAGGTGATTATCAAATCCCTAACCTATTCAGCCGCAGGACAAAAACTACGCGAAGAGCACGGTAACGGTATCATCACTGAATACACTTACGAGCCGGAAACTCAGCGACTGATTGGCATCACTACTCGTCGTTCAGCCAATAACAAGGCCCTGCAAGACTTACGTTATGAATATGATCCAGTTGGCAACATAATCAGTCTCCGTAACGATGCAGAAGCGACCCGCTTCTGGCGCAATCAGAAAATGGTGCCGGAGAATATCTATACCTACGATTCCCTGTATCAGCTTATCAGCGCAACAGGGCGCGAAATGGCGAATATCGGCCAGCAGAATCAGAAGCTCCCCTCTCCAGCACTCCCTTCCGATAACAACACTTATACCAATTACACTCGTACTTATACCTATGACCGTGGTGGCAACCTGACCCAAATCCGGCATAACTCACCCGCGAGCCAAAACAACTACACCACAGACATAACCGTCTCGAACCGCAGCAACCGGGCGGTGCTGAATACCTTAACCACTGACCCGAACAAAGTGGATGCGTTGTTTCAGGCAGGCGGTCATCAGGAGACATTACTACCCGGACAAAACCTAAACTGGAATGCACGAGGTGAACTACAACAGATGACACCAGTCAAACGAGATAACCGCACCGACAGTGGCAACGACATAGAGTGGTATCGCTATGGCAACGACGGAATGCGGCTGCTAAAAGTGAGTGAACAACAAATGCAGAATATCCGCCGACAACAACGAGTCGTTTACCTGTCAGGGTTAGAACTACGTACAACACAAAACGATGCTACCACAACGGAAGCGTTGCAGATCATTACAGTGGGTGAAGCTGGTCGTGCGCAAGTGCGAGTTCTGCACTGGGAAAGCGGCAAACCGGAAAATATCAATAATAATCAGGTACGTTACAGTTATGACAATCTTATTGGCTCCAGCCAACTTGAGCTAGATAGTGACGGGCAAATCATCAGTCAAGAAGAGTACTATCCATTTGGCGGTACAGCGCTATGGGCCGCAAGAAACCAGACAGAAGCCAGTTACAAAACGATCCGGTATTCGGGTAAAGAACGGGATGCCACTGGACTGTATTATTACGGCTATCGGTATTATCAGCCATGGGCAGGAAGATGGTTAAGTGCAGACCCGGCCGGTACTATCGATGGATTAAATCTCTATTGTATGGTGATGAATAACCCAGTTACGCTTGCGGATAATATGGGGCTCTCAAGTTTAGATTGGCTTGATCTTGCCATTCCACAAAACAAACCTAATATTCCGCCACTTTTGTATAAACAAAATCCAAGGGTTGAGCAGAGATACCAATATTTCACCAAAAGTACCGGTGAAATATTAAAAGAAACAGAAAGAAATGAGCAAAAAATAGAGGAAATGAAACAGCAAGAGCAAGATGCGAAAACACAAAAGGAAATAAAACAGAAACAAAGACAGAGAATAAAAACATCCCAAGAAATGACGTTCACAAATGCAAAACTAAAAGGATATGCTGCCCATGCCGGTATTATGCATGATACTACTTATAAAGATAAATTTTTAAACCTGAGTGGTAGCTTGAGTGCAAAAAACACTTTCCCTGGCGTGCAACTTATCAGCGAAAAAGCGAAGCCCGGTTTCGAACAGTACCACCCCGATAAACTCCAAACATCCAAACGCTGGAGACCAAATATGGATCTTGGCAGCTATCGTGTTGCTAATGAAGGAAAATTTATATCTGGTATACAGAAAGCATATCAAGAATCAGGCACTGCATTACATCCTCTAATTGAGCAGAGGATCAGAGAACACATTAAGGAAAACAAAAACATTTTACCGAAAATGGCGGGTATTGCGGGCCTACATGCTGAAGTACAATCCTTAAATTATATGGTCACTGAACTTTCTAAAAAGGGAGAAAATATATCAAGTAGTTTGAGTCAGACCTATATATTCACACAACGACTCGTTGGTGCAAAAAATGAAGACTTCCCTGCTTGTCATAATTGTTCTGGAATATTGTCCGGTATAGAAAATGTCATGACAGGAAGAGTAGAAAATTACCGAAGAATGACACGGAGAAACTCTGTGGCGTAATCGCTTGTACTAGAACTCAAACCTGATCTGACAGCTATCAAGAATGGATGTCAGATCAAGTCTGAGCTAGTACACTTGATAAGTCCTTTTTATCATGCTATCGAGGGCGTTCAGTATTCTGTGTCACGATAATTTAGCCGTTATAACGTTCTATCATCATCTGTTATTGTTTCCTTATGTCTACAAGCAGCACGAAGGAAACGTTCATTTACCTTGACTGGTCTTTCCAATGCATGACCAAATACCAATGCATCTTCTTGGCACAATCGAATACGCATATTTTGTTCAATAAGTCTTTTTGCCTCTGCTACAGCAGCATTTGCAATAAAGCTATTCAAACTTGCATACCCTGATAATGCTCTTTCGAGTAACTCTTTCGTTTCTGAATTCACCCTTGTGGTGATTCTTTCATTTGCTAATGTGGCCATCAGCCTTACTCCTACCGCATTACGGTTATTAGTTCACTATAGACATCCACTACTCACTTATATTATTTATGCGGAGCTCACGGAATATACTGCTAGTGAATTTAACATCGATTTTCACAAAAATCATCAAGATTTGGGCAAATAAATCCGAATATGCAAAGCTATTAAACTTCATATCCATTCAAAATGAGACTTTTAATTTCTTCGATACACTCAATGTAAATTTTGAACAACCAATAGCTGACGAACCAACAGTGACTTCATGAATTTCAACATCATCAAGTTGATAACAAGAGAGTATTCTGGTTATCAACTGGCAGGTAAAATGTATCGAGATACTCATGCCAATACACTTTTTTACTCCTACACCAAATGAAAGTGGGCAGCCTTCACGATCAGGCTGAAACTGGTAAGGATGATCAAAAACCGCAGCATCAAAATTGGCTAATCCGGTATAAAACAGGGCCCGATCTCCCTTATTGAAACAGGTATCTTTATATATCAATCTCTCTTTAAATACTCTATCTACGGAAAGCACTGGGCTAGATATACGATAAGTTTCAGTGACAATGCTTTTAATATTGTTTTCCGTCACTGTGATTGCATGGTTTTTGATATAAAACAGTGTGGCAGCTATCAATTGCATCGTCGTTTCGTGAGCGGCAATAAATATTACCGACAGATCAGCCACAAATTTCTCAACATAGATCAGATCCGTTGCCTCACCGTTAATGGTTATTTGCCGTAAAATTTGCTGATATATGGCAATAAAAGATTCCGCAATCGATACAAAATATGCCTTCCCCCTCACCCTCCCATCAAAAAACATACCGACACTCAAGGCGTGAGCAGCAAAGAACGTCGAAGCTTTCAATCCCACTAAAGAAGCAGCCAGCAAGTTATTCACTCCCCTTAGATGCTTCGCAGTTATAACATCAAACTCTTTTAAAGGAGACACAAGATCATTGGCGATTATTTCAAAATCTATCTCATTAAATTTTCTACGTATAAAACTTACTGCATCATTATTATGTTTATCATCATTAAAAATGAGCGAATTATTAAGATAAAGAATGAATCTGGCAACACTACGCTTATCTGATGCAGAAAATATTTCCAACGGAATACTCAATTTATTTTTTGTAACATAATCTGAATTCAGAAGATAAGAACAAATATCATACGAATAACAATACCATATTGCTTCTTTAACATCGTAAAAAAATCCCTTTCCCTCAGGATCACCTAATCTTACACTGTCCATTTTCTTCTTATATTCATTTATTAAAACATTCATCACGGATGCGCCTATGTAAATTTCATCTCTTTGAGTTATAAATTCTCACGGCATTTGACAATAAATCTATTTATTGCCATCTAAAAATCGTAAGATATTTCACTGGCAGTTATTTTTAATCTATTAATCCATTTGTAATCGAGAGACCTTTTTTACCATAATGGCTGTCCTCACACTTATACAAACTCACCTCTTATTCTTATACGAAAAAAATAAAGCCATTCTAACCTACATTCAGGCCACATGATTAAAAACATAACTTCTCAGATAACTTCATGACAATTTTCTATTTATATCCCCTCTACAGCAAACAATTCTAAATAATCATAAAACTAAATTATCACCTTACGTTCTATTTTTAGTTCAATACGGTTACTTGCGCGCATTTTTAGCATTAAAATCGTGATAGATATCACAAAAAATTTTACTCAACCAAATAAAAACAATTAACTAAATCATTAAAATCAATATATTATAAATACCCACATCATAATGGCCTATTTTTCCTGCCTGCGATATCAACCCAATAAAATAGCTATTCAAACCATTTTCCAACGCACAATTAACTTTCATTTAATATTCATGTAAAACATTCATGATGATATACTTTATATTCTGTGCTTTCACGCTAATATAAAAATATATTATATATAATTTCTGACTACTACTCATAAACACAATTAATTTATAGAAAACAAATCATCCAGAACAATAATAAAATACTGTGAATAACAGATCAATGAAAATCATCCAAACAAAAACAATATCAAATAAAAATATATTTATTATGGTTATATTTCTGCGGTAATTATTAGTTAAGCTATTGCATTTATCACAATAAAAATAGAAATATCAGAGAAACTATTATTATTTCTATAATAATCACCCATTTTATCCATGAACCAGGAGTCGAAGATGAGAGAGACTGAGGAAAAAGAAAAAGGTGAAATGCTTGGAATTAATAATCATTATTTTTTCGTTATTAATCTTACAAATGAAAACTTAATCGGTGATGTGATTTGGAGCAGCTCTGGAAATACGAGTACTCTCAATGTTGATGGGTTACATCCAGCAACCGCTTCACTTATCCAAGAATTCTATCCAGAAAGTTGGAAAAATGATTATTGGCAATGGACGGCAAAGGGAAGGAGTTATCAATTAAATTGTTATGATAATGATATCTATGTCGCTGTCGTCATTAGTGATTTTGGCATTAGTGTATTACCCACAGGAACCAGCCCAGATGCATGGAAATGGTAGCGTTTCTTCCACTGCATTATTACGTCAGTAAAATGCATCATGTGGGAAATACCAATAGCACTCTTACATAAAGACAAGCTCACAAGTAGACAAAACAAAGATCATGATAGGATCACGATCTTTGTTCAATCGACGTAAAATCTTATCTTGAATTTTATTCTCCACAATCTCAAGCCAGCCCTATGTTGTTCGTTGCCCCAGATTACCAAATTAAGTGATTTATCCTACCATTCACAATCGGCACTCTAGGGCGGCTTTTTCCTAATAATCGTTCTTGTTCACTCGATCCTTTAAGGGATCTCATCCCTAGTTTTTAGTAAACAAAACCGAATTTTAGCAAACCTAATAAAATCACTAAACTTTTCAAGCCCTCAGTATAAATAAAAGCAAAAAGTTCAGATAATCATCAGAATCTACCATATATTTGCAACTATATACTTAATAAAAAGAACAATTAAACATGTACAGGATAAATACCCACATAAATTATTCATTCGCAATCATTTATTTAGGATAAATTATTATCAGACAACCCCTCTTTCTCGCTCCATTTTTTTAGTAATAATATTCTATCTTGTATATATCTTTCAGATAACACTTCCAATTTCTCTATCTTTTCTACTTGTAACTTAAAAAACTTACGACTAACTTCACACCAAGAAACTAAAAAGAATTCATTATTAAAAAAGATCGACAGCGGACAGGCAGTTTTCACAGTATGTGTATTATTTAAATCAAGAAAAGTTATCACTATTTTTGACTTATGATATATCGCTCTTCTGATATCAGATAACATTAAATTATTATCCGTAATTTTACTGTAACCTTCTGTTTTTACAAACATTGGTGAATAATATAACTGATCACGCTGTTCTTCGGGCAATACTGCGGCAATCTTAGATATAAAGCTATGAGCAGACTTAGCCAAAACAACATCCTTTTGTTCAATAACCCATTTATTGCCCAAAACTAAGGCATCAATTTCATCCATCGTAAACATTAAAGGAGGCAACATGAAGCCCGGCCGTAATATATACCCTAAACCTGGTTCACCCTCTATATTTGCCCCCTGACTATTTAATAAGGCAATATCTCGATAGAGCGTGCGCAAGCTTACATTTAAATCACTCGCTAGTAATTTACCACTGACAGGATACCTTCTTTGTCTCAAGTATTGCAATAATACTATAAGTCTTTCGGTTCTTGACATTTCCGTACTCCTCATTTTAATAAAAATCAAATAGGAAAGGCTTTACTAAATAAATAAGATTGAGTTACTAGCCAATTACCCAATATAACTATTTATACCCTTCATCTTTCAAGCTACTGCTTTGTTGGCTGCTTTCAC
>NZ_JAHZMK010000027.1:0-24285 GCF_020387775.1 Photorhabdus antumapuensis | reverse complement strand
TCGAAATCTATTAGGTATATTCTTAATTATCTATCATGGAACAATGTCGAGATTTCTCTATAAAACCATAAACTCGAAATCCTATATTTAATATAAACCTCAATTGTCTGTATTGACGAAAATACTATTACCGTCTTACATAATTACCAAACTCTGTCAAGAGTAAATATTCGATGCATTACGCCGAAACAAGGTTGAAGTAAGTGTCGAACATCGAACATAGAGAAAATATGGTCTTATTTTATTCGGACATATCTCTTCGTAATGCCTGGGAAGATGTTTTGATTTTGTTACTAATGTAAAAGAGCAGCGGAACTAAAAGGCATACCCAAATAGGTTTAACCTTAACTTCTGTTGAAAAAAATAAATTTTTTTAGATAAGATGAATAATCACTAGCTTACCTTCAATATAAGAACAGCTATTCACAACCTGATGTCCTATTTAACGCCCATCCCATTAAACTATTTCATTTCCCATTCTTTATAAAAAGAGCGAGCCAAGACAATATACGTAGCAACTCCTGCACACTATCCGTATTCACTATTAACTTACAAAATAATAGCCCACAATCATGAGATCTAATGGAATAGGCAGTTATACCCTTCATCTTTCAAGCTGCTGCTTTGTTGGCGGCTTTCACTCACCCCAGTCACATCGTTATCTATGCTCCTGGGGATTCGTTCACTTGCCGCCGCGCTGCAACTCGAAATCTATTAGGTATAGTATAAAATAAGTTAGCCTTTTTTATAGCCATTTAGCCAAAATTGTTCACTAACCCAATCTGAAACTTGTATCATATATTCGTTTATTTTATTTAAACAAACATGAGCCTCTGATTCATAACATAATAACTTATGATTATCACCCCATGACTGATCTAACTTTTTCACTTTATCGATCGGGAATATATCATCTAATCCACCATGAACAGTAAAAACCTTGGTTTTACAAGGTAAAGAGATGTCCAATTTAATTTCGTCAAAAAGAGACTGCATACGACTACTATCTTGCATAAATGCAAATTGGAAATCTTCTTTAAGCCGTCTTGGCAACTTATCAAACTCTGCTATTTCAGGCCCACCGGATAAATTGACGATACAACAAAATTTATCACCAATTCTTTGCGCAACACGTAGCGCAAAATAACCACCAAAACTAATTCCTAGGAAACAAAGAAGATCACTATTAATTCTGGCATCATCCTCTAATAATTTTACTATAGAAGCAACATATAATTCCATATCGATAGCTATCGGAGAATTTCCAAGATTTATTCCCTGCCCTGGCCCATCAAATATAGCTACCGCCATATTTCTCCCCAAGAAAAACTCAGCCAAAGATAATATTTCAATTTCAGTCATCGAATCCAATCCATTGGATAAAATAACACAAGGCAAAGAATGATTCTCTTCTTCTTTATACCCTTTAGGGAATATAAGGAAAAACGGCATATGAAATTTATCAACGGCAATATATTGATGCTCAACCAACAAATCACTATATTTTATACTAGATAAAAAACATGAACGAATATACTCTCTGAGCTGTATCTTTCTACTCCTATCACTGAAATACATAAATTCTGCCCAATGATAACAGGCAGCGGCACTCCTCAAAGCACGAACATGGCTGACTTCACTTTTAGCCGAGTTAGCGATATTAATATAGCTATCACCCACTTTTGACCAATTAATCATCCATTCATACCAAAACTCTTCAGAGGATAAGTCTAAGTTTTCCGCTGGAAAATGACTCAATGCCGCAACAACATCTCCCCAATGAACTTGGGGAGCATATTGAGAATTTAAGAAAAATAGTCTCGGCATAAAATAACCACAAGTAGCAAGAAGTTCTGGCGAAATTCTATTGGGTTTATTTTTATTATTCATCTTATTTTCCTTTGATTTACTAAATACGAGTGTCTAACCACTCTTTACAAGCAAAGACCATTTTCTTACTATTTTCTGAAATAGCATTTTTTACTATCTCTTGTTGTCTTGCTTTATCTTCCGTACCAAATTTAACTGCACATAAATCATGATTTAACTCAACATCATGACTAGAAACAATGAACGAACCACTTCCTTTACTAAATATACGCCATGAGCCACTATGAGACTTTAATACTAAAGGAGGCTCTGGTTGAAAATATTCAATCGATAAATTATTCGCATCACAGAATCGTATACTACGGAAAGTCTCATTTCCATTTGGCGTTGATACTTCCATGTTAAATTCTTGATACTTATTATCATTATAAATGACTTTTACTGAATCACAATGAGGCAATATTTTATTCCAGTCATTGATATTTAAAAATATATTGTAAACATCATCGACCTGGTGAGGGATATAATATCCTGCCGTGAACGTTAATAAACCTGATTTTTTATGACTTTCTACCTGGCTCTTTATACTATCCATTTCCATTCGAGTATTATCATTGATAAATGAGATAATAAGGGAATTAGCCTGGTCATGATTATCAACACCATCAACGATACCACTGACATCTGCTAATAAAGACCAATTCCTTTGCACCGTTAGAATACAGCGTTGATCATTAATAGGAATGACTTGCCATCTGCCATTCATTGTTTTTAATAATGGCATCGGTGTAGGCATAACATAGTCAATCCGATAAATAGCATCAAAATAATATCGCTGCGTTTGCCAACTTACTGCTTTATTATTTTGTTTTGCTTTGATTTCAACCAATTCTTGATTGCCCGATCTATTTAAAACTTCCGCACCATCACAGAATGAAAAAATATCAGTCCAACAAGAGACATCCTTAACCAAAGTATAGACCTGCTGCGCTGGAGCTTCACATATGGCTGAGTGAGTAAACGTTCCTTTTAATATTTTTTCCACCCCCTCTGTTGACTCTACGATATTTTTTATCTTATTGAGCTCTTTAACTGAATTAGTATCAATAGCTTTACTGATAAATTCGTGTGCCTGTTCTATCGTTTCAACACCATCAATTAACCCAGTGATTTCAGACTCAAGATCATACAAATGCTCTAATAACAGCACACATTGCTGAGAATTAATTTTAATCACGCGCCATGACGTTTCCATTTCTTTAACTAATGTCATTGGGGGGCTCAGTTTTGATTTTATACTGAATGTTTCTGGATAAAATTTACGGTCCGATTCCCATTGCATTAAAATACCGTTAAGTAAGGCTTTAACTTCTATTTTCTCACCTGCTTTATCCCTAAACAGAGTCTTTACTTCCTGACATGGTTCAAATATTTCTGGCCATTTATCAGAATTAATAATAATTTGATATACATCTTCTATCTGAGCATTACAGACAATTGAATGTGATTCTACATAATTCATTATTGATTCCTCAATGTAAATAATTTTTTAGGATTGATTGATTTAATTAACTCTGATTTAAATATTTTATCATTATGGCTTTTTGGAAAGTGTTCATCAGTAACATAGAACCAATCCGGCCATTTTTCTCGACTGAGTTTACTACTTAAAAATGATGAAATAATATCTTCAATTTCAGGTAATGATTTTTTCGATATCTCTCCACTCATACAGGCAACCGGCTGATCAATAGCAACACCATTTTCATGGAAAGAAAAACCAACAACCGTAGCCACATTCACATTGGGTATTCGGGATAAAATAGATTCAACTTCTTCGGGATAAATCCTATGTCCGTTAGCACTCATAAAAGTATTTTGCTTACGTCCTTTTAAAATTAAATAACCTTCCTCATCTATATAGCCTAAATCACCAGTGGCAAACCACTCATCAGGAGGCGTTATTTCTCTAGAAAGGACATCATAATATCCTTCCATAATACTTTCACCCCTTAGGATAATTTCTCCGATATTATCAGATGAGCCTATAATAGGTTTAACCGCTACCTCTAATGTATTATCAATCTTGCCAACACAATAAATTGAATTGAGATATCTTTTATCACGATGATCTTGTTCATCAACCCAACAGAAAGGACCATAAGTTTCACTTAACCCATATCCCTGCACCCATTCACAACCAATTAATTGGCGCCCTTTCTCCAGTACGCTAGGCGGCATAGCTGCGGCACCATAAGCAACAACCCGTAAGTCAGAGAGATCGATATTATGTTCCGCGGTTGATTTAACGAATAACTTCATCGACTCTGGGCGTAACATAATATGGGTTATTTTATTGCGAGAAAGATAATCAGGCCATCTCTCTACATTTCTGTCTTCAGGTATAAAAAGTGTTGATTGATGTAATAATGAACCGAAAGAAAAAATCACTCCAGTTGTATTATTCAACAAACCTGACATGAATATTTTAGCATCTTGAGTGAACTTTAATTTCTCTGTCACCGAATAAATTCGTCGACATACTAACGATTCTGAAATACTAATTGCTTTCGGTTTACCTGTACTTCCACTAGTGAACAAGACAATAAAATTAGCAATAGATTGCGGAGAATACGTTATCATGGGGATTTCCGCGATATCGTCACTGCCCCGGATCTTATAATCTGAAATATCAATCACATTAATGTTGTTTTCTTTTAATCTTCCAACAAAATGTTTATCTTTTTTAAGATAAATCACAAAATCGTATTGCACTTCATTGGTAAAATTAATCCATTCATCGATTGTCGCTGATGATAAATTATAGGGCATTAATAAATGCAGCCCCATAGCACTAGCAGCAGCTAAAAAGAAAACACCTAATTCATCATGCTCAAATATAACAATGACTTTATTATCTTTTTGAACTCCTCGACTAAGTAAATCATCGATTAAATGGGAAACAGAAGATATTACCTCTTTTCTTGTATAATGATAATCCTTAGTAATAATACAATCATGATGTAAGTTATCACGCTCTGAATGCAACAACATAGAGATTAGTTTCATTTCTGTTTCCCTTTAATTAGCAGTTAATTTTTATCGTTTAAACTTGATGAAACGAAATCAAGAACCGCTCTTCCTGTTTCCCAATGACTAAATTGACTTTTAGTTACGGAAATACCGAATTCTTTCTCAATATCTTTTGCCAAGTCAGCTAATTCCGTAGAGTCCATATCATAGGCATCAGCAAGGTTTGCATCCATATTGAAATCATCAATATTAATGTTAAGAAAAAGAGACAAAATCGTTTTTATTTTTACTTCTGGATTATTATTCATATATTTTTCCTCACGTACTTAAATATTTTAGAGATTAAATAGCCGAAAAACTCAACGCACACACATGACCTTTATTACTGAAGCGCTGAATTATTATTTGGTTAGCATTTGAAAACTCATTAATTTTATTAGATTGTTGTTCCCCATCTTCATGACTTTCTGACAAGAATGATGACGCCAAGACTGAATCAATCACGCCACTGACTGAGAATTGATTATTCAAATAAGGTCTCAGATTTATAAATGATGTTTTTATCTCTTTATTTGAGAAAGCATTACTCGTTATTTCTTTTTCATCATCATATATTCCATCCATAATAAATACAGCATTTTTATTATGACTGAATAGTTCAGCAGTATATTCTAAGGTATTATTTCTGGTATTTTTATCCGGTGCAAAATAATCAACAAAACCGGTTAATTCACATAATATCGAAGCACCGCGCTCTAAAGCATGTTGCTTCTCTTCCAGCACCAAAAATGCAGCGCCCTCCGAAAAATCTCCTGGCCGTTTTTCGCCAAAAACCTCAGAGTGTTTCTGGCCTGACGCTTTCTCCAGTAAATTTTTAACTAATGGGCTAGAAAGATGTTCTGACGCACCACATAACATCACTTCCGCAACACCATTAGAAATCGCCTCAGCCGCATAGCCTATTGCTTGCATCCCTGCCACATCGGAGGTAGAAAACGTTTTAGATTGCGCACTAAAACCATAAAGCAGTGACAATTGCCCTTGAAGTGCCGCTGGGAACCATGCCGTGGCAACATAAGGTCCCATTCCCTTTATGCCTTCAATATGGAGCGCTTTAACTTCATCCTCAATATACTGCCATCCACCAAAACAGTTTCCGACATATATTCCAACGCGATTAGGATCAAGCTTATCGACATCCAAGCTACTCGCTTTTAATGCCATTTCAACGGCGACGATACCATAAACCGAAAATTCATCAATTTTACGTCTTAAGCGGTTATTGATATATTTTGCGCCATCGAAACCACTCAATGTTCTTATTACAGAACTTGCGGTCGTATTATTTATCGATTCTTGGCCCAATAACTTCTGAATGACTTTTGATTTTATGGAGGTGACATCATTGCCATCAGGATGTATTGCACCAACACCGGTAACGACAACTCTTCTACGCATTGTCTACTGCCCTCATAACAATAACACTGTGAATACCAGAAAAACCACTTGATAATTTTAACGCGGTCTTAATTGGATATGAGCAACCTTGATTAGGAATATAATCTAAATCGCAATCAGGATCTGGTGTTTGATAATTAATTGTTGGGTGAACATACTGCTTTTCTATTTCAAGACATAATGCTACAGACTCAATCGCATTAGCGGCAGCTAAAGCATGACCTGTCATTGACTTTAATGAATTAATTGGAATACCAAATGCATTTTCTCCCAAAACAAATTTAATCGCATTTGATTCGTTAATATCATTTTGAGCCGTAGAACTGCCATGAGCACTAATATAATTTACCGCTGATGGCGATATCTGGGCATCTTTCAATGCCATATCAATGCATCGTGCCATTGCCATTCCATCCGCTGGCAAGTCAGTCATATGATAAGCGTTATTGACGGATGCATACCCTGCTAATTCAGCATAGATATGTGCTCCACGCTGCTTAGCGTGTTCATAAGACTCTAAAATTAATATTCCACACCCTTCTGCAATCACAAATCCATCCCGCTCAAGCGAAAAAGGACAAGTCGCTGCTTGCTGATTTTCCAACTCTCTTGATGATAGCGCCCCTAAAGCTTCAAAAGAGCCGATAGAAAGTGGACAAAGTGGCGCTTCACTTGCACCAGCCAGCATAATATCCGCTCTGCCATAACGGATATGCTCCATCGCAATACCTAATGCATCAAGTCCTGCCGCACACCCGGTTGATATGTTACTGACGGACATAGATGCACCATATTTTTTCGCAACAGAGGTTGCGGCAGAGCTGAAATCAAAGCTGTCATAATCTTCTGATTTAATTAAATCAGGGTGAATATTCTCTTTGCCCCCTTTGGTGATCCTGAGTAAACACTCTTCCATTCCCTCAGCATCAGCAATCGCTGTTGCTATCGCAACACCAAAACGCTGGCCATCAATGTCTGAAGGTTTTAAGTTTGCATCTTGCATTGCCATCTCAGAGGCTTCTAAAGCAAACTGGAGATATTTACGCTCACTTTTCAGAACAAACTCTTTGTTATTGCCATTGTTACCGTGAACTTGTCCTATTGCTCCGCTTTTAAAGCCAAATCTTTCTCTTCCCCATTCATATTTACTCACTCCCGATTTTCCGTTATGAATATTGTTCCAAAATTCATTAACGCCAACACCTGTCGGTGCAACAACACCTAGCCCTGTCACCACAACTCTACGTGGTTGAGATTCATTTCTGTTATTTATTATCACAATAATTATCTCGATAGAAATATAATAAACATTTATTCAGGCAAGCTTTATTAATATAAAATTTACCCATTTTCATTTAAGAAAATCATTATCTGCAAGTAGTGATATTAAACTACTTCATCTATAAAATTATATTTGTCATATACCCTTCATCTTTCAAGCTGCTGCTTTGTTGGCTGCTTTCACTCACCCCAGTCACATCGTTATCTATGCTCCTGGGGATTCGTTCACTTGCCGCCTCGCTGCAACTCGAAATCTATTAGGTATATATATTTGATTTTTATCTCCTAACCAAAATTCTTGAAAATAAGCACCAAACCATAGCTCTATTTAAATACTCATTTGTTTCTTTCACTGTTCTTTCATCTATTAAAATTGCAATAATAATATGAATATTCCAGGCTGAACCAAACTAAGTTAACTCCCTTCGTTCTGCATATGGATAGAATAATTAAGCTTTTTTTTAATTACTCAATTTATTCTTAAAAATCATCCAGAAAGGAGATGACAAATTTATTATCATAGAGCTGATATATCCGCCCACAGTACAATATAGCCAAAAAATATAGCTATCTTTATTAATTCGATACAAATAACTGCCTGTCCCAATAGGGCTCTAAATCATGCAATGCACAACTCATACCTTAAGCCCCTTCTTTTAAATATCTAAGGTATACTCAGGCATATTGGACATTAGATTTAATTGTATGATCTTGAAATCTCTTTTCTGCTCATATTCTCTCCCGTCTTACCATATAATTACATATTATTATTATAATATTGCGACCACTCGACTCCATGAAGCATCTGCTTTCTCTAATTTTATTGGAAAACAGCACACTTTAAATCCATAAGGTTTAGGAATACTGGTTAAATTACAAAGCCGTTCTATCTGTAAATAAGGATGATCCCGTCCGATAAAATGAGATGGCCATAAGCAATCTTTATTCCCAGTTTTCTTATAATCGTTAATCATCTCTATAAATGGCCGATCAAAGCTAAATGCATCTGTCCCAATAATCTTTACCCCTTGCTCAACTAACCATTGAACAGCACTGCTTTCAATTGCTCTATAGTGAGTAAAATAGGATTTCGCTCCTATCAGTTTATCAGCTCCGGTACTAATAAGGACAATATCATTTTCTTTTATTTTATAATTAATTTTCTTTAAATGATTTTCTACCGCCTGTTTATCAATTGATTGATTATCATGACTAAAATCAAGTAATACACCATGATTATAAAACCAATCCAAAGGGATATCAGTAATCGTTGCTGGCTGATCTTGCCCTTTATGCCACCCATAGTGATAGGGAGCATCAATATGCGTTCCAGTATGCGTGGTTAATTGATAATGCATCAGAGATAATCCCATACCATCAGGAAAATCATTGTGATCAATAATCCACTTTTTGCGTTTGAACAGTTTTATAAAGGCTCTTTTCCACCATGAACTGGTATGGAAATATAAATAACTCTCACCTAATTTATTGGCACCTTCTTTATGATCAACGACTCCCCTGGTTACTTTCTCAGGTTCCCAAAAATCACAATCTATAGGAACACTTAAGTCAATAATATTACTCATCTTTGTTCCTTATAATTTCGGAATAGTTTATTTCCTTGATATTTGGTGTAGAAATTACCTTCTTTTGAGATAAGGCACAAACAAATTGCTGATGATGAATCAATAATGTGCTTGCCTCTAATTCTTTCATATCTTTAACAGAATCAGAGTTATTAGCCAATAATTTCTCATGTAAAGTCGAAGCAAATAATTTAATATATGCTTCAAGCCTAACCCAATAGTATAACGACATTAAATGATAGTAATTCTTAAATCCCAGGCTAATCCCTGATGGTTGTTTTAACATTACACCTTTCATATATTCCAGCTCCTCATCCTGAATAAAACGTTCAACAATTTCAGAAAATTTTATCTTAGAAGGAGTGACTTCAATATCAACACCTATTTCCCTTGAGCTAAAACCGATGGCACAATAGTTTCTTGAAGCACTCAGTGAAAAATAATAGTTGAAGTCTTGCTCCGTGGATATATAAGGTTTTCCGTTATCATTCGTTATGATTTCATAATCAGATAAATATTGACTTAAAACATAACGTAATGCAGCCCGTCTAAATATAAATTTTTTTCTTCTATCCGCTAAACAAATGTGATTATGGCGAACTATATCAGAGCAGTAAATTAACTGTTCAATAGAGGCTAAATCAATATCATCGATTTTGATAATCCAAAGATCAAAAAAATCAGATGATAATGAAATATCGTCCATGATTAGTAATTACCTAATCCACCACACACATTCAGCGCTTGAGCGGTTACAGCCCCGGCGAGAGGGGATGCAAGATAAGCAACCATTTCAGCCACTTCATTAGGTTCAATATATCTTCCGATAGGAACACGCTCTTCTACTCTTCTTTTCGCTTCGGCTATATCAGTGTCCCAAATTTTGGCGTAATGTTCTCTGACACGCTCCGCCATATCACTTTCAACAAACCCAGGACAAACTGCGTTAACCGTGACACCTGAACCATTACGTGCTAATTCAAGCCCTAAAGATTTAGTCAGGCCAATAACACCATGCTTAGAAGCAGAATAAGGCGCACCATAAATAACACCTTGTTTCCCACCAGTGGAAGCAATATTGATAATTCTGCCACCAGATAACATTAATTCTCTTGTCAAAGCTTCACGTATAACAAAGTAAGTACCATTTAAATTAACGTTTATGACATTTTGCCAAGTTCGTGGGCTTACTTCAGCAGTAATACCCCCACCAGAAATGCCTGCGCAATTCACAAGTACTGTCAGCTTATTATCTTCAAGCTCCAGTTGGTCAAACGCTTTTTTAACATCATCATGATTAGAGACATCACAAACTATTTTCTTAGCAAATTGACTACCATATTTATTGCGTAACTGACCAATTGCACTATCAAGGCGCTCAGGAGTACGCGATAATAATATTGGTTCAAAGCCATCCTCAGATAATCTCTCTGTAATTGCGAAACCAATATCTCCTGTCGCACCGGTAATAAAGGCATATTTCATCTGAACTATTCCTATCGTTATTTATACCCTTCATCTTTCAAGCTGTTGCTTTGTTGGCTGCTTTCACTCACCCCAGTCACATCGTTATCTATACTCCTGGGGATTCGTTCACTTGCCGCCTCGCTGCAACTCGAAATCTATTAGGTATATATTATTGCTATTCACGGAAAAACACGATTACCCTAACAAGCATTATTCACAAACTAGTGACAGTTTTTGTCAGCATTTACAAAAAATATTAACGGTTTTACGTAAAGACCAATAATATACTGGTGTTACATTTACAATAACTTATAATACCAGATTACTTTATCATGTCACTATACAAATTCATCTTTTCTGATTAATCAGAGAATCAAATAAATGGTCAGTAATCATCACCGGATTTAAAAAAGGTTGAAAACCATGATGTTATGAATTAACCGTTTCTTGAATGGATGCAATACATAAATCGCTTCTTCAAACTTAGCGACATAAATCATGCGGTATGAATCAGCACTTTTAATTGTCAACTGCATAGCATAGCGACCAATCGTTTTTCTCATGGATTTCTTTTGAGCTGGAGGATACTTCATTTTTTGCTCTTTAAGTAAATCGCCATCAGATAAAACCTCATAAAAATCAAAATTATCGAAAGAATGAGGATAGTCACACTGTAAGGCTACGAGTTCAAAGTTAATTCGATCACGTACTGCATTAGGATAATTATCTATTTCTTCCTGAACTTTAGCATTTCAATAATTTAATTATTAGTTCAAATAAAAACTTGTCTAATAGTTAACTATCTAAACTATCGACAAGAAAATCAAAAATACTGAACAACACGCGAAGAAATGCTGTCATTTCAACGGATGTCTATTGATACGGAACGTTATCCGAGATATTCAATATCTCATAACGCTATATCATTTCCAGATGAATATTATTATCATGAAACTCTAATGTTAGAATTTTATTTCCGCCGCCTCGATTATTACCTGAAATCTCTAATGCATCATCGTAAGTAAATTCCCTATTTATGGAATATTTAACCGCATTTGCATTCAGTGGATTACAATAGTCTTGAAATATCCAAATATTAAATCCAAATTCAGATTTAAATCCTTTTTCAGTATAGATATGAATTGCTTTATTAGGTTCATATTTATCCCCTATCCAAGGAGCCCATAAATCGCCATGCCATTCAGACATCTTATCCACAGAAAAATTTTTCCTGGAAATATATCCATGCTCAACCACAATTTTACAAGGCGTTTTATTATAAATAGATTTAATATTAGTTACTCCCGCAATAATATTAATAGCTGGTTTATTCTGAGCATTACTTAATTTTCGTTCCATTTTATTCACCTATGTCAATTAGTAATTTCAATAATAATTATGATAGGATTTATAATAACTTCATCCTTTCGCACACTATCATCCAGCATGAGCCAAAATTATCCTTACTGCTTATCCCAATAGAGCTATTGAGATAGGCACTTATTATAGTAATTTCCTCCAGTGATATTATACTTAAAACAACATTCCATTTTTACTAATTATACCTATACTCTTATATCAATGATTAGCCTTAAATTCAAATATAGCGCAAAACCTTTATTTTACCATTAAGGCTAGATCACATATCTATCGTTATTTTCCCTTAACTATTACGTTCAGCATTATTCATTAGATCTTTCGTCCCTCTTTTCATCACCTGAGCTAATTTCATTACGTATATAGGTAATATCAGGGCACTAACCATAGTCAGTATGAAAATAGGCTGCACGTTCTCAGCAATAATCTCCTTACCGTCTAAGAAAATGGAGGAGAAGAAGAACACCACACCGGCGCCCAAATTAGAAAATGCCATCTGAAGGGCGCCAAAACCTGCACGATTTTCAGGCGTCGAGGCATAAGAAGCGAGCACGTTTGCAGCCATCACCTGCACATAAGTCGCGAACATAAAAAGTGAGAAGAAAATGTATCCATCTACTTTTCCCGTCAATCCCAGAAAGATATTGACAATAAATAGCGTCGCGGCGGCGATAGTAATTCGCTGAGGAGGGTATCTATCGCAAAGTTTCCCGGTTAAATAAGTACCCACCCAAGATGTGATACCACCGCAAAAGAATACCAGTGCAATCTGATTTTCCGGGATATAAAACACATTGGTTAATAACGGAGCAAGTATCGGAATAAGCATGAAGGGACTAAAATTACTGACACCACTAGCCATCCCGGCTAATGTTATTTTTTTAGTCAGCACAATTTTATTGTGACTCTTTTTTACTTTCTCTGCTCCTGGAATAAGGAAGAGGATCAGAGGCAAACTCACTATGCATAAAATAACGATAAATAAAAAAGAGACTTGCCAGTTAAAATTCTCGGCCAAATATAAACACAACGGGATACCTAAAATGCTCACAAATGAAAAAGATGAAAATGCAATCCCTAATACTCTTCCCCGCATACTTTCTGGAGAATTATTAAGTAAGATCCCAATGCCTACTCCCAATGTCACACCACCAAACAGACCGGCAATCATACGTAGCAGAATCAGTTGGTATGGCTCTGAGGAAAAAATCGTTAGGAATGTAATCAGGCCAAGAAACAGCGTGTTTAAAATGAGAACCTTTTTTTTATTAAAGCGATCGATAAAGAAAAAAGATATCAGGCCAGAAAACACCGAGGAAAAAACATAAACACCCGCAATAACTCCCGCCATCGTAACCGGCATGTGAAAATCTTTCGACATATAAACAAAAAGCGGAGTTACCATCATGTACTCTAATGCATTAATAAATTGAACTAATGCAACAACCATCGCAATAACAACTATATTATTAGTTCCAACTACCTGATTATTCCCAATTAACTTCGACATTATGAGTTCCAATTCCTACTGGCTTAAATTTCATTGACGTGGTAAGCAATTTACATCACACGCAGATTAAAAAAAAGCACCACGTAGCATCACCGTAAGCGTCTGGCGTAACCAAGCTTGAAGTAGCGCTGATAATGGCAAAATAGAATCATCAAATGATGGCAATTTCTGGGCTCCGTTCATTGTTAGGAGTAAGTAACAAATGCTCCACCTTTCTCCAATAATCTTATGATTGATACTCTATTGGTGGGATGATTATCTCCACTAAGAATCACAAAAAAGCAAGATATCTTGCTGATCCCGATGGCTTATCTCTGAAGTCATTTAAAAGATTATACATATAGTCGCATGATGAAATCAGGGATATATCAATGATAAGAAATAAATAACAAATCCTCTGGAGAGACAATGGATAATATAATTAGATATGGTGATACCGTAAAACTACTAAATAGATATCAAAACTGGGAAGGAGGATATCTCAGTGTATATGGAGATGATAACAGGCTCGGCGCAAAACATAAGGTAGTCACTGTCGTTCCCTCTTTTTCTGATGCTGGAGGAATATGGCGAATAGAGTCAGGCACCGGAAAACCGATAGGCAGTGAGATAATAAATAATGAAGTTATCTTACTCCATAATCTTTATCAATGCGATGGCGGTTACTTATCATGCTATGAAAGAACGGGGAGTGAGGCACCACCGGAGCTTTATCGGGTTAACACATCAGATATCAACATTCATACTAAAGCAGCAATGTTATGGTCTATTAATCAACAAGCCATTTCTCAAGATGGCAGAATGACAGAAGAGGGGGTTTTTGCTTTCTTTAGCCAATATGAACTAAGGGGATTCCTTGATATACATGGTGACTCCACCTTAGTAAATTCGAAATATCAAGTATTTTCTTCTGGAGCGGCTCAACGCCTACGTGGTACCGGCCTGTGGAAAATAGAAAAAGTCAACGATCCTTGCACCCCTAATAAACCATCAAATTGTGGCGGAGAATGCGGTATCAATGACACTGGTAAATACTGCTTCCAAATACCTCAAAGTATTCGATTTGGTCTAATAGCTTATACGAATACAACTATCCATCAACAAACAGTAAAAGTGTATATTGACGACCTTCTGGTAGACACATTAACCGGTAAAGGAACAGAGACTAAAGCCTATACATCAGGTACAGGCAAAATCTGTATTGAGATTATAGGAGATGGTAAACCCTGCAAACTCCGTTACTCCTATAATACGCTTGATGGAAAACCGGGAACAATGACTATCGGTGCTGAAAGTGGTGTTAATAATAATTACAACGATAGCGTAGTGGTATTAAATTGGCCGCTGGTATGAGTGAAAAGACTTTTACATAGATTCCACCATTAATAGCAGTAAAACTTACCAATAAATTAAAGCGGCATGATATACCTTTATTACTACATGCCGCGATAGGGATATCGTAAATTAAATAACATATCAACAGTTAGAAATAAGTAATCGACTTTCAGGAGAAATTATGGCAAATATACTTAAATATGGCGATACCGTAAAAATATTAAATAGTTTCAGAAACTGGGATGGTGGATATCTTAGTGTATATGGAACGAGTGGTATTTCAGATGGAAAACATGCTGTGATAACCACCACCGCGGCAGGAACATTCTGGCGAATTGAATCAGGAACGGGCAAGCCTATCGGTAGTGAAGTTATTAACAATGATACTATTTTACTCCACAATCTTTATCAATGTGATGGCGGCTACTTAGGACATTATCAATCCTCAAGTCAACAGGTTCCAGAAGGTGAAATATACCCGATACACACATCAGATAAAAACATTCGTCCAGAAACCTTAGAGTGGATTATTTATTCCGACATGCCATCTATTGATGGGAAAATCAAAGAAGATGAAAGCGTTACGCTATATAACCGTTGGGGAACCAGAGGCTTTCTTGATACCAATGGTTGGGTTGGACTCCCTGAAACAGTATGTCATGTATATACTTCTGCTAATAACCTCCGCAAACCTTATACCGGCCTGTGGAAAATGACACAAGTTAAAGATCCTTGTCTCCCGGTTACCAAACCCTCCAATTGTGCTGGAGAATGCGGTACTAGTGACAGCGGTAAATACTGCTTCCAAATACCTCAAAGTATTCGATTTGGTCTAATAGCTTATACGAATACAGCTATCCATCAACAAACAGTAAAAGTGTATATTGACGACCTTCTGGTAGACACATTAACCGGTAAAGGAACAGAGACTAAAGCCTATACATCAGGTACAGGCAAAATCTGTATTGAGATTATAGGGGATAGCAAACCCTGCAAGCTCCGTTATTCCTATAATACTCTTGATGGAAAACCCGGTTCAGTCATTATTGGTGCTGAAAATGATTCCAATAATAATTACAACGATAGTGTGGTCGTCTTGAATTGGCCACTGGTGAATTAGTTAAAAATACCCTGTTAATTTCACTAAAAAAATTATCAATACATTAAAGCGGTATTATATGCCGCTTTCTTATGCCATAAATATCATTAATAAAATATATTTCCAAGCATTACTCATCCCACATAAAAATAAAAAACACTAAAAAAGACGTTAAAAAATACAATCTAATACTTTAATTCCCATTTGATTTATATATACCTTATCTCTTAGCATGTATTTTTATTTCTGCAAAGATACAAACAAATCAAATCGATCAGCAAATCATCAATATATAATCTTGATTACAACCCATCATTGGAATTAACCTCCAATTATACAAATCATTCTGTGCCATCAAATATATAAATAAATTACATAATTAAATTTGTATTTTTCAATACTATTTGAAATCTATTTCGACTAAAAATCTAAATAATACGTTAAAATATAATTACCATGAAGGATATATAACAATGAATACATCCAGTTATCTTTTTCTTAACTCGGAAAATATTAAATACAATGAAATATCTGGCCATAATGGGGTGTACCCAGGTTATCCCCAACCTGTCAGTAAAGATTGGCCTAATCTTCCTGTCGCATTCCAAAGACATTTTGACGATGTGATTAATTTAAATGGTTATTTGTATTTCTTTAAAGGATCGCAATATCTTAAATTCGACATCGCAAAAGCTCAGGTGGCTGAAGGACCTAAGCCCATTGTGGAGGGATGGCCTGGATTAATAGGAACCGAATTTGAAAATGGGATAGATGCAGCTACGGAATGGATCGATATAAAAAACCCTGATATCACCAATGTCGTTTGTTTCTTTAAAGGTAGCGAGTGTATCGATTATACTGTCAGTTCACATACGATCAATCAGAAAACGATTTCAGAAAAATTGGGAACAACTGGTAAATATTCAGAATTCAGTACAAATCTGGATGCCGCAATTTTATGGAGGACTCGTGGATACCATTATATCTTCATTTTCAAAGGTAACTCTAATATCCGATTTAATCTGAAATTAAATACTATCGATGGAGGACCAACGACCCCTAATAAAATTAATTGGCTAGGAGTTACCTTCAACAGAATTCAAGCTGCGGTATCAGTTGATACAGATTTGTTAGGTAGTCAAAACTGTGGCGGAGCATGTGGTAATAATGACACTGGTAACTACTGTTTCCAATTACCGCAGAGTACCAGATTTAGGCTAACAGCCTACACGAATACTGATGTTCATCAGCAAGCGATAAAAATATATATCGACGACATTCTGGTAGATACATTAACCGGCAAAGGAATTGATAACTTAACCGCCACCAAATCCTACTCATCAGGTACAGGTAAAATCTGTATTGAAATTACCGGTGATGGCAAACCCTGTAAGCTCCGTTATGCCTATAATACCCTCGATGGAAAACCCGGGTCAGTCATTATTGGTGCTGAAAACGGTACCAAGAATAATTACAATGACTGCGTAGTGATATTGAATTGGCCGCAAGTGTGAGTTAGAAACACCTGAGTAATTTCATCACCTAAAAATAGAACACTAAATTAAAGCGGTATTATGATGCCGCTTTTTATATAAAAATATTATCAATATAATATATTTTTAATATGTTATTATTAAAACACAAAAATAAATAAAATGGAAATACAAAATAGTGCTTTTCATCTTAACTGTATAATATAGTTCTTATCTCTTAGTCTATATTTATATTTTTGCAAACAAACAACATCATTAAATCAATAAATAATCTATTAATATATAACATTGCCATAATCTATCTTTTATATTAATTTTCACAGCGTGAATTTTTCTGTTTCGCAAAATAGTCTTAATATCATTATTAATATATTTTATCTATGAACAGGAAGTTTAACAAATACGCAAAATAAATGACAAATTTAAAAACCATGAAGGATATATATTAATGAACTCAAGTGTCTATTTATTCCTTAATGCAGATAACGCCAGATATAATGAGATATCAAAAAAACCAGATATTACCTATCCTCAGCCTATCAGTAACGATTGGCATAACTTGCCTATCGAGTTTCAAAGACATATTGACGATGTGATTAATTTAAATGGTTATTTATATTTCTTCAAAGGCTCGCAATACGTTAAATTCGATATCGCAAAAGCTAAGGTAACTGATGGGCCGAAGTTTATCTCAGAGGGATGGCCCGGACTGAAAGGAACCGAATTCGAAAATGGGATAGATGCAGCCACAGAATTTACAACAAATATTGTTTGCTTCTTCAAAGGAAGTGATTGTATCGATTACGCTGTGAATTCACATACGATTAAGCGGGACTCTATCTCAGCCAGATGGGGCGTTACAGAGAAATACACAGAATTCAGCACCAATCTAGACGCGGCTGTACAGAGAATATATTCTCGTATTGATCTCTTCAAAGGAGGTAATTATATTCGGTTTAACCTAAAATCGAATGCTATTGATTATGGACCGGCTCCCATTTCTAATTATACCGGAGGTCCTTTCAACAAAATTCAAGCAGCAGTATCAGTCGATCCCGATTTATTAGGCAGTGACCGAGGCAATAATGGAAGCTGTAGCGGAACATGTGGTATCAACGAAACAGGTAAACATTGCTTCCAGTTACCTCAAAGTATTCGATTTGGCCTGACAGCCTATTCTAATACCGATATTCATCGGCAAACGGTAAAAGTCTATATTGACGATCTTCTGGTAGATACATTAACCGGCAAAGGAACAGATAATCTGATGGCAACTAAAGCCTATACATCCGGTACAGGCAAAATCTGTATTGAAATTACCGGGGATGGCAAACCCTGCAAACTTCGTTATGCCTATAATACTCTTGATGGAAAACCCGGTTCAGTCATTATTGGTGCTGAAAATGGCACCGAGGGCAATTACAATGATAGCGTGGTGGTATTGAACTGGCCCCTAACATGAAAATGATTAGGAGAGATCAGTCAGCAATAAGTAAAAATTAAAATCCCTTGAACAACTTCACATTTTTAAAATAATTCAGAGAATATCCTGTTCTCTGGATTATTTTATACCTAATAGATTTCGAGTTGCAGCGAGGCGGCAAAGGAGCGATGCATCTTGAAATCCATAGGGTATATATTGAAGGGTGAAAATATTCTCAAGCTAATTATTTATTTGTGGTGGTAGGGAATATTGACACGTTAAACGCTTGTAATGAGCAATGTAAAACTAAAGAAATCTAATTAATATTGTTATGCTACTGCCAATAACGACAAGAATCACCTTGTTTTAATTAGGTAAGTTTCAACTCATCAAAAAATACCTTATAGGAGGGATACAGTGAATAACCATTATGATGTTTTGATTATTGGCGCTGGTATTGCAGGCATTGGTACAGCATGTCATTTAACAAGGAAATGTCCTGATAAGAAGTTTATTATCTTAGAACGTCGCCAGACGATAGGCGGTACTTGGGATTTATTTCGCTATCCAGGCATTCGCTCAGATTCAGATATGATGAGTTATGGCTATAAATTCCGCCCTTGGACAGACACCAGTATTTTTGCCGATGGGCCTTCAATTAGAAGTTATATCGATGCAACAGCAAAAGAGTATGAAATTAATAACAAAATACAGTTTGGGCTAAAAATCACTCATACTGACTGGTCAAATGAGACTCGCCAGTGGACTGTTATCGCGATTGATGAAATAAGTGGGGAAACTCAGCAATTTACCTGTCGTTTTCTCGTCGCTGCAACAGGCTATTATAACTATGATGAACCTCATTTACCTCAATTCCCCGGTATTGAAGATTTTAAAGGCCCGGTAATTCACCCTCAACACTGGCCTGAAGAGTTGGATTATAAAGGAAAGCAAGTTGTTGTGATTGGTAGTGGTGCAACAGCCGTTACTTTACTGCCTGCAATGGCAAATGATACTAAACATATCACGATGTTACAGCGCTCCCCGAGTTATGTTCTTTCCGTACCGGAAAGAGATAAGATAGCAGAGTACTGCAAAGGCATTATTCCACAGCGCTGGATTTACACATTGAGTAGAAATCGCAATCTCTTTCTACAGCGCTTACTTTATAAAACGAGTCGGTATTTACCTAACTTATTGAAATCGTTTTTGCTGGCATCGGCTCGCAAGCGTGTCGGCCCAGATTTTGACATGAAGCACTTTACGCCGAAATATATGCCATGGGATGAACGGATGTGTTTTATTCCCAACAGTAATCTATTTAAGGTACTGAAAGAAGGTAAAGCCTCTATCGTTACTGACAATATTAAACGCATAACTGAAAACAGCATCTCATTACAATCCGGCAAGGAATTACCAGCGGATATTATTGTTACCGCCACTGGACTGAAATTACATTTTATTGGTGGAATTGAACTCTCTATTGATGGACAAAAACAGCAAGGTCATGATCGAATGCTTTATAAAGGGACGTTGATACAGAATATCCCTAATTTTGCTTGTCTGTTTGGTTATATCAATAACCCCTGGACGTTGAAAGTTGATCTCTCTGCGGAATATATCTGTCGTTTGTTGAACGAGATGGATCGTCGTGGTGCAACCGTTGTGACACCACATGCTCAGCCGGGTGAGATACAGGAGGACGAACATATTTTTGGTGCTTTGCAATCTGGTTATGTAAAACGTGCAAAGGACTTACTTCCTCGTCAGGGACACAGTTCAACCTGGCAGGTTCCGCATGATTACAAAAAAGATAAACAGGTTTTGGGACAGCCTGTAGATGATGCCGCGTTGAAATGGACATAACCACCCGAAATTAAAAAATCAGTGGTTATAGCAGCCCGTTATCATAAACGGGCTGTTGGTTGTCATTAATCAGATTTATGTCAATTCAAAGCATATTGGGCATGTGCAGCTTGAAGATAGTTGTAGATCATTTCCATGATTTTTCCATGATTTTTCCATGATTTTTCCATGATTTTTCCATGATTTTTCCATGATTTTTCCATGATTTTTCCATGATTTTTCCATCAGGAATTTTTTTGTTATATCCTGAAAGTTTGGAATTTAACAATTTTGATGTGAGAACTAAATTCTATTTTGGCGCAATAAATTCAGTTTGGTGATAAAAAGCAATCATATATCAAAGCATTAATTTATTAGAGCCGCATTCTTCGTATCAATAAAATTAATTTTCACCTCTCCATCACCATTAACTAATTTAACTTAGCAAATGATGTAAACCACATAATATGATGTGATTTTATTACACTGACATAATACCTCCCTAAGATGTTATTTAAGATTGACGATTAAATCTGCACATACCACTTTTACTTTACAGATCATGATAGAAATATCGCAAATTAAATTAAGACAATTTTAGTGATATATTCATTGTCAGAAAAAAGAAACAAACTCTATGCCTTCCTTCAACAACCATTAATATTCATAATTAATCAAACCTGGCGTTAATCACTTTTTTAGGATTACAAAAAAGTTTAGCATTTGTCTTATTTTAATAACCTATTATGAGATAATCCAGAAAACTATAAAAAGGGTAATTAAGCCAGGGTAATTTCAATATCATTTTCATTGTTAAAAATAAACTACAAACCTTAAGGATAAATTATGGCTGATATAATTAAATATGGCGATACAATAAGAATATTAAATGGTTATAATAACTGGCAAGGAGGATATCTCAGTACATATGGAAATAATGACATACCAGGCGCAAAACATAGCGTGTTAACTGTAGCTCCCTCTTTTTCTGATCTAGGAGGAATATGGCGAATAAAATCAGGAACAGGAAAGGCTATCGGCAGTGAAATAATTAATGATGATATTATTTTACTTCATAATCTGTCTTTCTGCGATGGTGGTTACTTGGGATATTATGATGGCCCAAATCAACCGGTACCAAGTGGAGAAATATATCCGATAATCACCTCAGATATAAATACTTATTCTCCAAAAACATTAGAGTGGATTATTTATTGCGAGACGCCTTATTCTACAAAGGAAAATATCATAGAAGGAGCAATTATCAGCCTATATAATCGATGGGGAAATAAAGGTTTCCTTAATAGTTATGGTAATGCCAACAAACCAAACACGTTATATGGGGTATCTCTTTCTGGTAATAGTACTCGTAAAACAATTAAGGTAGACCAGTGGAAAATGGAAAAAATCAATGATCCTTGTCCTCCTACCAACCCCTCAAATTGCGGTGGAGAATGCGGTACCAATGACACCGGTAAACACTGTTTCCAATTACCTAAAAATATTCTATTTGGCTTGACAGCTTATAATAATACGAGCATTCAGCAAACGGTAAAAGTGTATATTGACGACCTTCTGGTAGACACATTAACTGGCAAAGGAACAATTAATCCGATGGCAATCAAAACCTACACATCAGGTACAGGAAAAGTTTGTATTGCAATTGAAGGAGATGGTAAACCCAGCAAACTACGTTATTTCGATAACACCCTTGATGGAAAACCGGGAACAGCGATTATCGGGGCTGAAAATGGCACTAATAATAATTACAATGACTGCGTAGTCATGTTAAATTGGCCGATGGTGTAAATTAAAAATACTTTGGTAAATTTCACCATAAGAAAAAATAATATTTAACAATAAATTAAAGCGGTATTATTCCGCTTTTTTACTATGCTAAATTTATTATTAACACAACATATACCAAGGTGTTATTATTCAATAAAAAACATTTAAAGAGAATATTGGAGAAATATAAACCATACTTAACAATTAACTTATATAATAAGCACACCTCTTATCATGGCATTTGTACTTTTGCAAAACATCAATGTCATTAAATTCATTAATTATTGATTAATATAAAATCTTGATTACAAACCATCAATGACATAAATTACTCTACATCACCCTATAAATAATCAATATAAAAGAATTACAATCAAAGCTTTGAATATCATTTTTATTATATATTATCTTGAAATAGTAAGTTTAAATAATTAATCACCATAGAGGAGATATAACCATGAACACAAATACCTACTTATTCCTTGATGCAGAAAACATTAAATATCATGATGATGCACAAATAAATAAAGGGGACGCTCCCCAACCTATCAGTAAAAATTGGCCTAGCCTTCCTGTCGAGTTTCAACGACATATTGACGATATAATTAATTTAAATGGTTATTTATACTTCTTTAAAGGCTCACAATATCTTAAATTCGATATCGCAAAAGCACAGGTCAGTGAGGGACCCAAACACATTATAGCAGGATGGCCCGGATTGAAAGGCACCGAATTCGAAAATGGGATAGATGCTGCCACAGAATGGGTCGATACAAAACGAGATGTTGTTTGTTTCTTTAAAGGTCGCGATTGTATTGATTATACCGTTAGTTCACACACAATTAGTAAGAAAACGATTTCAGCCAGGTGGGGAACTACCGGAAATTACTCTGGATTCAACTCTAATCTGGATGCTGTTATTTTATGGAGGAATATTGCCAGCCATTTAATTTACTTTTTCAAAGATGGTAATTATATCCGATACAATACACAGTCAAATACTATTGATACCGGTCCTGTATCCACCCAAGCTGGTTGGCCTGGAGTCACTTTCAACAAAATTCAAGCGGCAGTCTCTGTTGATACAGATTTGTTAGGCAGTGACCGTGGTAGCAATAGTAGCTGTGGCGGAACATGTGGCACCAATGACACCGGTAAACACTGTTTACAGTTGCCTCATAGTATTAGATTCGGACTAACGGCCTATAATAATACGAACATCCAGCAAACAGTAAAAGTGTATATTGACGACCTTCTGGTAGATACATTAACCAACAAAGGAAAAAATAATCCGATGGCGACTAAAATCTACACATCAGGTACAGGAAAAGTTTGTATTGCAATTGAAGGAAATGGCAAACCCAGCAAACTGCGTTATTTCGATAACACCCTTGATGGAAAACCGGGAACAGCGATTATCGGCGCTGAAAATGGCACTAATGATAATTACAATGACTGCGTAGTCATGTTAAATTGGCCGCTAGTGTAAATTAAAAATACTTTAGTAAATTGCACCATAAACAAGAATAATATTTAGCAATAAATTAAGCGGCATAATGCCGCTTTTTTATTATTCACCATATTTGGCAACATCAATAAGATTATAATCAAAATCATTCTTCTACATTACAATAATATCTGGGGCCAAGAAAAAAGCCCCTTTGTATATACCCTTCATCTTTCAAGCTGCTGCTTTGTTGGCTACTTTCACTCACCCCAGTCACATCGTTATCTATGCTCCTGGGGATTCATTCACTTGC
>NZ_JAHZMK010000026.1:13178-87066 GCF_020387775.1 Photorhabdus antumapuensis | reverse complement strand
TGATAACGTCATGGGATGGGATAAAGCCGCCAATGGCACGCAAATTAACCCGGCAAAAGCGACATTACCTAAATTAAGCAATGGTGACTGGAGCAAAGTCGCTCAACGGGTAGCAGGTCAATCCATTATCAGTTCCAGCCTGGGTACAGCCATCAATGGCGGTAGTTTTAAGGACAATTTTACCACCGCATTACTGGCCAATATTGGCAGCCAGATTAACGCCGAGGGTGCCGGGTTGATTGGCAAGAACGGTCAGGTGTTAGGTTTACCCGGAAAAGCTATCAGCCATGCGGCGGTTTCTGCCCTTGCGGCGGAAATTGGCGGCGGTGATGCCAAAGGGGCGGCTGCCGGGGCATTAGCGGCAGAACTGGCCGCGATAACATTGGATAAAACATTCAATGATCCAATGAAAATTCAGGCGGGTGGCAAAATCATTGGCAGCGTTGCAGGGGCCATTGCGACCAACAGTGCCAAAGGCGCTAACAGTGGGGCTAATGCCGGAGAAATTGTTATTCTCTTTAACCACCTGAACTCCATGAATGCCTACAATCTGGTCAGAGAGCTCCAGGAAGCCAATAAGCAGGGAACGCCTACCGAAGCAATCTGGAACAAATACAACAAACTGAGCGCAGCACAACGGGCAGACATGTTATCTGACTGTGCCGGGAGCGGTGGGTTATGTACATTGACCTATCAGGCCGAAATGGACGGCGGGATAAAAACAGCAGATGCCATCAGTGGCTTAAGATGGATGTTTGACTTATCGGCTGAGGATGCTCATCGCATCAGCCAGTTTGTGACGACAGAAAACCAGAACGATTTAGGGCTGTTGTATAACTCGCTGCCCGCTTGGGAAAAAGGTGCATTAATAGCCAAAGAAGCGGTAGAATCTGCCGGTATTGGTGGTGCTATCGGCGGTAAAGCTTCCGTTGCTTCGATTGTTGGGAAGAATAAACAACCTTATCAGCCGAATAAGGGTGCAGTTGGTAATATGGGAGAGTTTTTTAAGCAACCGGGATTTGGGAGTCAGATTAAAGATGGCTCAAATAAAACCAGTCAAATTTATCAGGGACAGAGTGTTTATCAAGTTAAAGATGATATTGGTGGTATGATTACCAAAGGAGATAAATATTATCTTGATGGCTCTCATATGAATCATCTTGAAGTATTTGATAGAAACGGTAAATTTAAGGTTGTCGTTAATCTTGATGGATCTTTTAATGAAGCCAAAACAAAAAGTGCAAAAGCCGAAGGCAGGAGATTGCCTAAATGAAAGATAAATTCCTTTTTGAAGAGTTAAAAACTTCTTATTTGAAGCTATTCTCTGAACAATCTAACGCTAAAGTAGACTTAGATGGCTTATCTGTAAATTATGGTAAGGATATTGATGTATCCTACATCGAATATTTACAGAGATTATTTGACAGTCAAAAATTACTTGATAGTGCTATAAGTACTGGTGATAGATTAGCAGTACAAGCAGCTTTATTAAGGATAAGAGTCCACTCGATGACATTATCTAGCTTTTTTGAAGCGTTTACTAATGATGCTGATGAACTACTAAATATCGTAGATGAACCAAAAATCCCAGAAGATTACAAAATACCTGATCATTATAACTATCCTCAAAACAAATAACTCACAACCCCAGCCACGGCTGGGGCTTATTTATCTGCCAGTTACTATTTACTTATCAGAAAAAATTATTTAAAAAGAGGGCTGTGGAAAACTAGGGACTATTGATATATGGTCTAAGGGTTGGCTAAGTATAGACATATATGATTGTATTTTAGATAGGCAGGTAATGAATGTCATATATTCACCCGAAGAAAAACAATCTTACAAAACTTTAGTAGAGGTGTTTTTAAGGATATTATTAAATGAAAAATAAAGTGGAAATTATGTTAGGTGACATAACAAAAGTTGCTGTTGATGCTATCGTTAATGCAGCTAATACATCTTTACTTGGTGGTAGTGGAGTTGATGGAGCAATACATAGAATTATTTACAGGGTCTGACTTACAGCTCTTCTGCATCCCAAAAACACTTTCAGGATTGTGTTGGATTTGAGTATTTTGTAAATTCACTTCATATTGATGACTATGTGAATAAGGATTATTTAGAATATTCAATATTATTCTGTAATTCCTTACTTATTTCATGGAATTCTTTTAATCCCATTAGTAAACTTAATGTTATTACTTCATTAGACGAATTTGGGTCTTTAGTTAAATTTCATTTAGACAGGAATGGGGCAATGTGGTTAAATGAAGACTTAGAATCATATGATGAGCCTATTTTAATAACAAGCAGTTTTATTGAATTACAGTAAAAAACACATAATAAATAAGTCGAATTTGCCCCATATATAAATATATGGTTATATTGGTCAACTGAGCTAATTGAACTTCAAGGGAATAAGGTTTATCAGAGATAATGATATATTCGATCCGAAATATATTAACCCAAAATCAGGAAAAACGAACATAGAGCTAATGTCATCCGGTCGTACACCAATCGGTACAGATAGTAAGCCAGTGAATCTTCACCACATGTTACAGAAACAAGATGGTGCAATTGTAGAAATTACACTATATTTCCATAAAGAAAATCATGGGGTTATACATATTAATGAGGGAAATTAACATCAATAATCTCCCTATCGTGAAAATAGGGAGACTATACTTTAGATATAGATAATTAAATAAAGAGAAAGACTAATATTGGGGAGCCAAAACTAATTTTTCTTTCCGCCAGAAACGGAAAATAGACATTTTCCTGCGTTGCAGAGAAAAACGGCGAACAAGATAGTTTGCAGTTAATTCCAGTGCCAAACACATCACGAAATAAATTAACGCGACAAATAAAAAGACTTCTGTCGGGTAAACCATGCTGCGATTATTAACCTGAGTTGCCAAGAATGACAGTTCCGCCACGCCAACAATATAAGCCAGAGAGGTATCTTTTATCAGCGCAATCCACTGATTAATAAAGGAAGGTACCATCATCCGCAACGCTTGTGGCAAAACAATGTACCAAAGTACCTGCCAACGGTTAAAACCTAATGATAGCCCTGCTTGCCACTGACCGGCACCAATCGCCATAATCCCCGCTTTTACCCCATGCGCCAAATAGGCCGAGGTGATCAATGCCAAAGCGCAAACTACTGTCGTAATTTCTGGAATTTCTATACCAAGCATCACCGGCAATAGGAAGTAAGTCCAGAAAATCAGCATAATGACGGGAATTGCACGGAAAAAGCCCAATACTGCGGCTAACAGGTTAACCCAGAAGCCTTTCAGCATTGCCAAAGCAATACCAGCAACCGTACCCAATACAATAGAAATCGCCCCAGCCATCAGGCTAATAATCAATGTCAACGCTGCCCCTTCAAGAGGACCATCAGGGAAGGTTCCTAACAGTAAATAGCGCCAGTTTTCTGCAATGACTGAAAAATCCATTTTAATGTCCTCTCGCTATAGCTTGTTGTTGACGCCATTGCCCCCAACCTTCCATGACGGCAATAGTGGCGATATACAGCACCGTCGCCACACCGAATGCTTCAAACGTTTTCAATGTTTCGGTTTCTACTTGACGCGAAGCATATGACAACTCAGCCACGCCAATTGCCATTGTCAGTGATGAGTTTTTCACAATATTCATATATTGTCCTAGCAATGGCGGCGTTGCGATCTTCAACGCTTGTGGCAATACGACATAACGCATTGCCTGCCAGCCGGTGAGCCCCAGTGCATGAGCGGCATATTTTTGCCCGCGCCCTACACCCTGGATACCAGCGCGTAGCTCTTCCGCCACAAATGGTGCTGAATAGAGGGTTAAACCAATAAATCCAGCCAGGAATTCAAATGAAGGCCAGGCCAATGATAGACCTAACAAATTGATTTCATGAGGCGTGTTCAGCCAAAGCATCACTTCTTGCGGCAGTATTTGCCCTGAGGCGAAATACCAGAAAAACAGTTGTATCAGCAAAGGCGTGTTGCGAAATAGCGTGGTGTAAGCGGTTACCGGCCAACGGAGAATTTTCAGTTGGCTGTCACGGGCAGCAGCCAGTACAAACCCTAGTACGGTGGAAGCCAGAACGGTACAAGCGGATATCCACAGCGTAATCAGGAAACCTTGCCAAAGCCACCCCAAATATTGGGGAGCAAGCAACTGTTCTGTAACAAATAACTCAAACATATCTTACGATTACCAGGTATTACCAATGACAAAGCCCCGCAACAACAGGCGAGGCTAGTTACCAAGGGTTTATTACTTATTAGGACTCAGTTTGCTGCTCCAAAGGCGCAAACTTAAAGTCCCCTCGCGGCTGAGACGACTTGGTCTCCGGGCCAAACCAGCGGTTATAAATCTCTGCGGCTTCACCCTCTTTTTCCAGTTTCAGCAAAGTTTGGTTCACCGCTTCAACCAAGCGCTCTTGTCCTTTCGCCGCAGCCACTGCCTGATATTCACGAGTGATGCTAAAAGGAGAGATCTCAAACTCAGCTTTTTGGGCTGCCGGTACATTAGCCAACAGACCGACTAACTTGGCATCATCCTGCGTGATGGCTTGCACATTACCGTTACGTAGCGCAGCAAAGGCCAGAGGTGTGTCGTCATAAGAGATCACTTTGGCTGTCGGATAATGCTCGCGCAACGTAATTTCCTGTACTGTCCCCTTATCAGCACCAATACGTAAATTTTTAATGTCTTCGGGAGATTTTAAAACACCTTTACGGGCAATAAATTTTTGCCCAGTGGCAAAATAAGGGATTGAAAAATCAACTTGTTTAGCACGCTCATTAGTGACGGTAAAGTTGGCGGCAATCAAGTCAACTTTCTTTGATGCCAACAGAGGTAAACGGTTTGCCGGGTTAGTCGGACGCAGTTCCAATTTAACACCCAAGTCATTTGCAATCGCGTTTGCGATATCTACATCATAACCCGCCAGTTTTTTGGTTTGCGGGTCAATAAAACCAAACGGTGGATTACTGTCGAACACAGCGATCCGCACTGTGCCGGTTTTTTTAATATCATCCAGCTTATCCGCCTTCGCAGCACCAGTAACCAGTGTTAACCCGGCCAATAACGCCGTAATAAGAACGCGAGATTTCATTAAACACTCCTGACAACAATTAATTCTTTATTAATCACAAGCTATCAATTCCACTATAGTGCATGAAATAATATAAATAACTATACTTATAACTATTAATAATTATAAGGTAAAAAAATGCTGGTAAAAATACCAGCATTTCAGATGATTGACAAAGGGGTCAGCGAGCTACTCGTTATCTTTCGTCAACAGCTTTTCCAGTTCATCACCACCTACGTGCCGGAAATCCTGCCCTTTAACATAGTAGAAAATGAATTCACAGATGTTTTGACAACGATCGCCAATTCGTTCAATAGAACGGGCACAAAGCAGGACGGTTAGCACACTGGGAATGGTTCGAGGATCTTCCATCATATAAGTCATCAACTGGCGGATAATACCTTCATACTCTTTATCCACCTTTTTATCTTCGTGATAGATACGAATCGCTTCTTCCAGATCCATGCGGGCAAAGGCATCTAAAACATCATGCAGCATCTGGATGGTATGGCGGCCAAGAGATTCCAGGCTAACCAACAGTGGTTGATGCTGATGTGAGAATTTCTCAAGTGCCGTCTGGCAAATTTTATTTGCGACATCACCAATTCTTTCCAGCTCAGCGATTGTTTTCGAAATTGACATAATCAGCCGCAGATCACTGGCCGTTGGCTGGCGCTTAGCAATGATGCGAACACACGCTTCATCAATAGCCACTTCCATCATATTGACCTTATGGTCATCCTCAATCACTTCACGCGCCAATGCGGCATCCTGATTATGCATCGCGGTAATAGCTTTAGTGAGTTGCTCCTCCACCAGCCCGCCCATTGCCATCAGTTCAGTACGGACATGTGCCAGTTCAGCGTTAAACTGACCAGAAATATGTTTATTGAGATTCAGATTGTCCATGTTACGCCCCGTAATCAACCATAACGACCGGTAATATAGTCTTCAGTTTGTTTCATTTTTGGTGTGGTAAACAATGTGTCTGTATCACTGAATTCAATCAATTCACCAAGGTACATAAACGCAGTGTGGTCTGAACAACGCGCCGCCTGCTGCATATTATGAGTCACAATCACCACGGTATATTCCGATTTCAATTCGCTGATCAACTCTTCAATCCGACCAGTAGAAATCGGGTCGAGAGCTGAACAAGGTTCATCCAACAGTAAAACTTCCGGCCGGATCGCAATGCCACGCGCAATACACAAACGTTGCTGTTGCCCGCCAGATAGACTGTATCCGCTCTGATACAACTTATCCCGGGTTTCATTCCATAATGCCGCTTTCGTCAAAGCCCACTGAACACGTTCATCCATTTCTGCTCTAGAGAGTTTTTCAAACAGACGGACACCAAACGCGATATTGTCGTAAATAGACATCGGAAATGGCGTTGGTTTTTGGAATACCATGCCAACTTTAGCCCGTAGCAGCGCCACATCCTGTTTATCAGTCAGGATATTATTGCCATCCAACAGAATTTCACCTTCCGCCCGCTGTTCACCATACAGTTCATACATTTTGTTGAAAGTTCGTAGTAACGTAGACTTACCGCAACCCGACGGACCGATAAAAGCGGTTACTTTATTCTTTGCAATATTCAACGTTATGTTTTTCAGCGCGTGAAATTTGCCATAGTAAAAGTTCAGATTGTGAACCTGAATTTTGCTGCTAGCGATATCATTAACTATGCTCATTTACTTCTCTCTGTTGAAAATATCGGTCAGTGCTTTTTCTTGGCAAACAACACACGCGCCACAATGTTAATCAGCAATACACACAGGGTTATCAATAATACGCCGGCCCACGCCAGTTGCTGCCATTCGGAGAATGGACTCATGGCAAATTTAAAGATGGTGACCGGTAAGTTAGCAATTGGCTGGCTCAGATCAGTACTCCAGAACTGATTGGAAAGAGAGGTGAACAGCAATGGCGCTGTTTCTCCGGCAATTCGGGCAATGGCCAGCAGCACACCGGTGATAATGCCGGATACCGATGCTTTCAGCGTAATGGCTGAAATCATTTTCCACTTCGGTGTACCTAAGGCATAAGCGGCTTCTCGCAGGCTATCAGGAACCAGTTTCAACATATTTTCCGTGGTCCTGATAACAATCGGCACCTGTAACAACGCCAAAGCAATCACTCCCGCCCAACCGGAGAAGTGCTGCATTTTCGTCACAACGACCATGTAAACAAATAAACCGACAACAATAGAAGGGGCTGACAGCAAAATATCATTGATAAAGCGGATCACCTCTGCCAGCCATGACCGGCGGCCATATTCCGCCAAATAGATACCCGCCATGATCCCCAGAGGCGTACCGATAACCGTCGCCCACAGGATCAGTAATCCACTGCCAACAATGGCATTTGCCAAACCACCACCTTCCGTATTCGGTGGTGGTGTCATTTCAGTGAACAACGCCAGTGACATGCCGTCGAAACCTTTAGTGACGGTGGAAAACAAAATCCACACCAGCCAAAACAGACCAAACAACATGGTCGCCATTGATAACAGCAGAGCGAAACGATTTTTTTGACGACGCCATGCCTGTTTACGGCTACTTACATTGGCATCAATAGGCTTTTGTCTGTCTATAGTTGCCATATCAGCGCCCCTCATTCTTCGCCAAACGCATAATCATCAATTTTGATAGCGCCAGCACAATGAAGGTGATCACAAATAGAATCAGACCAAGCTCCATCAATGATGCGGTATGCAAGCCAGATTCTGCTTCCGCGAATTCGTTCGCCAGCGCAGAAGTGATGCTGTTACCGGGCATAAACAGTGAGAAACTGTCGAGCTGGTAGGTATTACCGATGATAAAAGTCACCGCCATCGTTTCCCCCAACGCACGACCAAGCCCTAACATGACGCCACCGATCACGCCATTTCGGGTGTGAGGCAACACGATGTGCCAGATAACCTCCCAAGTGGTACAGCCGATACCATAAGCGGATTCTTTCATCATCACCGGAGTCTGTTCGAAGACGTCACGCATCACCGAAGCGATATAAGGGATAATCATGATAGCGAGAATGACACCTGCCGCCAGAATACCGATGCCAAAGGCAGGGCCGGAGAACAATTCACCCACAATTGGCAGACTAGAAAGGACATTACCGACGGGCTGTTGGAAATAGGTGGCAAACAGCGGCGAAAAAACAAACAACCCCCACATGCCATATACAATACTTGGGATGGCGGCCAGTAACTCAATGGCGATACCGAGCGGACGTTTCAGCCAGTTAGGCGCCAGTTCGGTTAGAAACAGGGCAATCCCAAAACTGACGGGCACTGCGATAATCAACGCAATCAACGAAGTCACCAACGTACCGTAAATCGGTATCAAGGCGCCAAATTGCTCCGCCGGGGCATCCCACGTTTTCTGCCAGAAGAAAGAGATGCCGAACTGCTGAATACTAGGCCAGGAGGCAATAATCAGCGAGATAATGATGCCTCCTAACAAAAATAAAGTTATCAGCGCAGCTAACCTAACCAGTGCGCTGAAAATAATATCGCCATTTTTACTGGGTGCTTTCATTGCCGTTTTTTGTTCGGCCATAGAGCTTATTCTCATTCGGGGTTAACTCCCCCTTAAGCCGGGGGAGAAATTAAAACGACAAATTTAATCGATATTTAAAACAATCACTATCAACACGACTTAATATAGAGCCTTACCATTGCTATCTTTTATCTGAGTTTTCCAAGTCGCACGCACTTGCTTAATCACCTCTCCGGGCAGGGTTGCATAATCCAGCTCGTTTGCCTGTTGACTGCCTTTCTCATAAGCCCAGTCAAAGAATTTCAATACTTCCGCCCCTTTCACTGCATTTTTCTGCTGTTTATGAACCAGAATAAATGTAGTGGAAGTCATCGGCCACGCATTTTCACCTTGTTGGTTTGTCAAATCCTGAGCAAATGTTTTATGCCATTCCGCTTTCTTCGCTGCGGCACTGAAACTCTCTTCTGTCGGGTTCACAATGTTGCCGTCAGCAGATACCAATTTGGTATAAGCCAGATGATTCTGTTTAGCGTAAGCATATTCAACATAACCAATGGAACCTGTCAGACGCTGAACAAATGCGGCAACCCCATCATTGCCTTTACCGCCTAAACCAATAGGCCAGCTTACGGTGGAACCCGCGCCAACTTTCTCTTGCCACGCTTTATTCACTTTAGAGAGGTAGCTAGTAAACACAAAGGAGGTACCGGAACCGTCAGCACGACGTATCACGGCAATATCTTGCTCCGGCAGTTTGACTCCCGGATTCAATTGAGTAATTGCTGGATCATTCCACTTTTTCACTTTACCTAAATAAATATCGCCTAAAGTTTTACCATCCAATGTCAATTCACCGGATTTAATCCCTGGGATATTAACCGCCAGTACCACCCCACCGATGACTGTCGGGAACTGAAACAAGCCATCAGCAGCTAACTTTTCATCCGATAAAGGGGCATCGGAAGCCCCGAAATCAACGGTATTTGCCAGAATTTGTTTTACGCCACCGGAGGAACCGATGCCTTGATAATTGACTTTATTGCCTGTCTCTTTTTGATAAGAATCTGCCCACTTGGCATACACCGGTGCGGGAAATGTCGCACCTGCCCCCGTTAAGCTAGTGGCAGCAAATACCGACAGGGTTGTCAAAGAAAACGTCGCTGCCATTATACCGGTTACGGTGGTACGCATCAGTTTCATAATCCCTCCTAATGGGATATTGAGAATCAATAAAGAAATGTACTCGTCAAATCAAAAAAGGTGCAAGAGAGAAAATAGGTCAATTTAATTACAGCAAAATGTCTTAATTATGACATTTTTATGACAGCGCAATGGACGCTTAACCGATGACTGACATAAAACTGTCATCTCCACACACCATTAAAATCAAATATAGGAGATGATTATCAAGCCGTTAAAAATTATCTTCCACGACAGGAATACAGACACGGATAGATAATCCTCCTCTGGGGCTGGTGCTCATTTCAATTTTCCCATCATGAGCATCAATAATTCGCTGAACAATCGCCAGACCTAACCCTGTTCCACTGCTGCTGCGCGCTCTTTCGCCGCGAACGAATGGCTGAAATAACCGTGGCAAATCTTCCTGTTTAATGCCAGCGCCATTATCTTCTACCTGAAACCAGGCAAATTTATTTGTCTGACCACTACTCACTTTAATCCAGCCATTACCATAACGATTGGCATTAACCAACATATTAGCCAATGCCCGTTTAATAGAAATCGGATTGGCGTTAACCGTTATTGGGTGAAGAGACAGATGGTTTTCAATATCCTGCTCATAGCCATTCTCTGCGGAAATCACCTCTTTGAGAATAGAATTCAGTTCACAAAACTCCATTGGCATTTCTTGTCCAGTACGGAGATAGTCAATAAATTGCTCAATAATAGCGTTACACTCTTCAATATCTTTATTGATAGATTCAGACAGATAAGCATCTTCCTTGCTCATCATTTCTGTTGCTAGTCGGATACGTGTCAGCGGAGTACGCAAATCATGGCTTACTCCGGCAATTAATATCGTACGGTCACTTTCCAATAACTTTATCCCGGCGGACATTTGGTTAAATGCGCGAATGGCTGCACGAACTTCCATAGAACCCGCCTCCCCCACCGCTGGCATCATAATACCTTTACCTGTTTGCCTGGCGGCATACTCCATTTCCAGTAAAGGCCGGTTCTGAAAACGGATATAAAGCCAGATACAACCGAATACCAGTAATAGAATTGCCAGTGTATAGCGGAAAATAGGAGAGAATTGATTTTGTTCGATCTCAGTCAGAGGAACCCTGACCCAAATATCGGGAGCCAGATAAGAATTAAGCCAAAGTATCGGGCTATCTGTGTTTATCTCCAGACGAAGATCAGCCTTGCCACCAAGGTATTCGCCCATCTTCTCACTCAAGAAATCATAACGCCTGGCCCAACGTAAACCTTGTACCTCCGCGTCAGATTCAGAATAGAGCGTAATACCCAACTCCTGGTAAATCTCCCGGCGAACTACCGGCGATATCACCAGAAAAGAGCCATCCTCTAGCTTCAACTTTTCAGCCATTAGGGTACGAACTTCATACGCTAATACCTTATTGAACTGCTGCAAACTTGGCATGATAACGAAATTCACAACAACCAAGTAACTGGTTACCAGACTGATAAACAGCATAGCCATAATCAGGAATAAAGTATGGGTAAACGTGCTGCGAGGGGAGAACCGCAATAATTTCATACACGAATTCCGTCTGGCACAAAGACATAGCCCAGACCCCAGATAGTCTGGATATAGCGAGGATGGGTAGGATCTTCTTCAATCACACGGCGCAGACGTGAAACCAAGACATCAATCGATCGCTTCATCGTACTATATTCCCGGCCACGAGCTAAACTCATCAGCTTATTACGGGACAGTGGCACGCCAGGATAAGACACCAGTACTTTCAATACAGCAAATTCTCCACTGGTTAATTGAATATGTTCATCCCCCTGAAACATTTCCCGCGTACTCAAATTGAGGCTAAACTTACCAAAATTAATAATTGCATCATCCTCAGCCGGTAGGCCCAATAACTTATTCGCCTGACGACGTAATACCGCCCGGATACGCGCCAATAACTCACGGGGATTAAATGGCTTCGGAATATAATCATCAGCGCCAATTTCCAACCCAACAATACGATCTACCTCCTCTCCCCTCGCCGTCACCATAATAATTGGCACCGGATTATTTTGGTTTCTCAGCCTTTGGCAAACAGAAAGCCCATCTTCTCCTGGTAACATTAAATCCAATACGATTAAGCTAACAGATTCCCGTGTCAGTAAGCGGTCCATCTGCTCCGCATTAGCAGCACTACGTACCTGAAAGCCTTGTTCTGTCAGATAACGTTCTAATAACGTTCGTAAACGCATGTCATCATCCACCACAAGGATCTTGTTATCTACTTGCATTATTAAACTCCAAAAAACACCACATACTTTGATAAATTTATCATTATGAAAGAGATTAACCCAAAGATAGAAACCAGATATCTGTATTTTGAGACTATTCCTAATAGGACTTATTTCCACTGTTATTAATTCAGATGATTAATTTAGTAGTTTATTACTGACAATGAGAACGCAGTAATTCACTGTCAAATATCGAATTTCTACCGTTATTTTGCCATCCACCAACCTACCAATTAGCGCTCTAGCTACCGGAAAATCGATAGAAATCCATTTATTAGCTGGATTAAATTCATCAGGCAGACTAAACGAAAAATGCTCTTTGCTGCATATTATCTTCTTACCTGCTCCACAGTTTTGGTTTTTCCTTCCCTACGAGGATCTGGATTGATAATGTTCAGCACATCCCAACGTTTGGACCAGAAGCCACTCGTCGGTCGATTTCTCGTCACCTTTTCTTACTATAGTAAACAACTTAGCTTGTTTTTTCTTCAATTGAACCTTAATAGCCTGTTTCATCACCAGAAAGATTCACAGCATACATACTATTCAGTATACAGAACCATAAATTATATGATGAACGTTATAAATATTAGAGCCAAATATCATAATAAGCAGACAGGTAAAGCAATCCTGCCATCGATAATGCTAATTCGAAACCGCCTGCTAACCGCTTATCTCTCGTTTTAACATCCGTGTTCACCGTAGTGGGAGCGTATTGTATTCGCTTGTCACGCAGCCGATTCAATCCATCAACAGTGATAAATTTACGCAACCCATGACGACCTGAATGTAACTAATACGTTAATCTTGCAAAACAACCGGGATTTATTGATTAATGACTAAAAACCGTGTCTTAATTTGACATCTACTACATCTACATCAAGCTAAAATGAAAACTAAACTGATAACCCGTGAAGGCTACAACAAATTAAAGGAAGAGCTGGATTATCTCTGGCGTGAGGAACGTCCAGAAGTGACTAAAAAAGTCACTTGGGCAGCAAGCCTCGGTGACCGGAGTGAAAACGCAGATTATCAATATAACAAGAAGAGGCTACGGGAAATTGATCGAAGAGTTCGATATCTGACCAAAAGCTTAGAAGAATTGCGGTGTGTGGATTATTCCCCCCAACAAGATGGACGAGTGTTCTTCGGTGCATGGGTAGAGATCGAAAATGATCAAGGTGAGATTAAACGCTTCCGTATTGTCGGGTACGACGAAATTTTTGGTCGCAAAGACTACATATCAATCGATTCGCCAATGGCACGGGCTTTATTGAAGAAAGAAGTTGGCGACAGCGCAACCGTTCATACACCCACAGGAAAAATGCTGTGGTACGTGAATGAAATTGAATATATGAAATAGCCTGTATACTCTTTAGACAAGCTAGCTATATATCGAAGAATAACAACCGGATGAATCGCACGCTAACGATTCATTCACTCTGCAAAGCAGAATTTAATACAGGCAGCCAGAATTAAAGCATTAAATGAACGTGAAATAGTGCTGTTGTTTTACTCTTAGCATCACGGACAAGGTAATCAATTATATCGCCACATATTTTATAATTATAAAAATCAGCGTAAAGCGCCTCCCAGTCAGGGAGGCGTTTAAATAAGTCAGAAACATATACGTAAGACAATTGAACTCACTTAGAAACTGGCAACTTTCCGCTTTTAAGAAAATACTGGAAATCCTTATCACCCTGTTCTACCGCACGTTTCACATCAAAAGCAACCATTTTACGTGAGGATTTCTTACGCTTAACGTCGGTTTCTAGTTGTACTACAGTGTGCGGTAACTGAGCTAACATCGAAACCTCCTTGAGAACAACGGTAGTGAATGATAGTTGACAATTATATGATCGACATTTAATTAACAAAAATATAATCACTGATATAAGTAAAACAACACAATAATAAACAATAAGACTGGAAGATCAAAAAATCTTCCAGTCTTGATTAATAAAACCATCAAATCACCTTAAAATAACGTTCATTTCAATTGGGATTTATTTGATTTATTGGTGCTAAATATTCTGTTGTTTAGATTTATTTTTCCAAAATAAATCTAATTTTCATTAAATAAATTCTTTCGGTAATCCCTCCATTTTTAACGAAAGTCAAAATTAGAATTGTCATTTATTAGTTACCTGCTTCAAGGACAACACTATGAAACTCTAGCTTTTCCTGTTTTAGCCGTTCTTTCAGTTTAATTCGTATATTCAGAAATAGCTCATAACAAGTCCGGTAACACACTTATGGTTCCCAGCGACAACTTTTCACATTTAGGTTTAATCACTGTTGTTATAGCGTAACCAGCAACAAATTCGTTGAATGATATCGTAACTCGTCAGAATAAGATTAGATGTAAACTGGAAATTGTTTCTCGCAGAACGTATAAAGGGGTTTTGTGAATATTTGAAATCTGAAGCTTATCCACCAGAAGAAAACGCAACATGAATGAATCTCTGAGCCAAATTATTGCAAGTGAGCTACAAGCGCAGCCACAACAGGTACTTTCTGCGATTAGCCTGCTTGATGAAGGGAATACTGTCCCTTTTATTGCACGCTATCGTAAAGAAGTTACCGGCGGTCTGGATGATACCCAACTCCGTCAACTTGAAACCCGCCTTAGTTATCTGCGCGAACTGTCGGACCGCCGCCAGACCATTCTTAAATCCATTGACGAGCAAGGTAAGCTGACCCCAGAACTGGCCGAAGCCATTAATAGCACCCTGAGCAAAACAGAGCTGGAAGATCTTTATCTGCCATACAAACCGAAACGCCGTACCCGTGGACAAATCGCTATTGAAGCGGGCCTTGAACCACTAGCGGACGCCTTGTGGCAAGATCCACAGCAAGAACCAGAGCAGGTTGCCACTACCTTTGTTGATACCGATAAAGGTGTGTCTGATACTAAAGCGGCTTTGGATGGCGCGCGTTATATCCTAATGGAACGTTTTGCCGAAGATGCAGCGTTATTGGCAAAAGTACGTGACTATCTATGGAAAAATGCTCATCTGGTCGCTAAAGTCGTTGCAGGAAAAGAGGAGGAAGGCGCTAAATTCCGCGACTACTTTGATCACCATGAACCCATTGCACAAGTCCCTTCTCACCGCGCATTAGCCATGTTTCGTGGCCGTAATGAAAGCATACTGCAACTTTCCCTAAATGCTGATCCCCAGTTTGATGAACCACCGAAAGAGAGTTACGGCGAACAGATTATTACTCAACATCTTAATCTGCGCTTAAACAATGCGCCGGCAGATAGCTGGCGCAAAGCCGTGGTGAATTGGACTTGGCGCGTCAAGGTATTGCTACATCTTGAAACTGAATTGATGAGTACCTTGCGTGAGAAAGCGGAAGATGAAGCCATCAAAGTATTCGCCCGCAACCTACAAGATCTACTGATGGCTGCACCAGCGGGTATGCGCGCAACGATGGGGCTCGATCCCGGTCTGCGTACCGGCGTCAAAGTGGCCATTATTGATGCAACCGGCAAACTGATTGCCACAGACACGATCTATCCACACACCGGGCAAGCGGCTAAAGCCGCTGCAAGTGTCGCCGCGTTGTGCATCAAGCATCAGGTAGAACTGGTCGCCATTGGTAACGGAACCGCTTCCCGCGAAACAGAACGTTTCTTTGCGGATGTGCAAAAACAGTTTCCAGAGATAAAAGCCCAAAAAGTGATTGTCAGTGAGGCAGGGGCATCGGTTTATTCTGCTTCTGAGCTGGCAGCTCAGGAGTTTCCTGATCTTGACGTTTCACTACGCGGTGCCGTCTCTATCGCCCGCCGCTTGCAAGATCCACTGGCTGAATTAGTAAAAATCGATCCGAAATCCATCGGTGTAGGTCAGTATCAACATGATGTCGGTCAGAGTCAGCTTGCCAAAAAATTGGATGCCGTCGTTGAGGATTGTGTAAACGCCGTTGGCGTGGATCTCAATACCGCTTCTGTTCCACTGTTAACCAGAGTTGCCGGGTTAACCCGTATGATTGCCCAGAATATCGTCAACTGGCGTGATGAGAATGGCCGTTTCAATAACCGTGCACAATTACTGAAAGTCAGTCGCCTCGGGCCAAAGGCTTTTGAGCAATGTGCTGGATTCTTGCGGATTAATCACGGTGATAACCCGCTGGATGCATCGACCGTTCATCCGGAAGCTTATCCAGTAGTTGAAAAAATTTTGGCGGCCACTGAGCAGAAACTCCAAGAATTGATGGGTAACCCTGCTTCATTGCGTGGATTACAACCTCTGGATTTCACCACCGAGCAATTTGGTGTTCCAACCGTTACCGATATTTTGAAAGAGCTGGAAAAACCTGGCCGCGATCCACGTCCAGAGTTTAAAACTGCGACTTTCACGGAAGGTGTGGAAACCATGAATGATCTGCGTCCGGGAATGGTGCTAGAAGGTGCAGTCACTAACGTGACTAATTTTGGCGCATTTGTCGATATCGGCGTTCATCAAGATGGTTTAGTTCATATCTCTTCGCTGTCCGATCGTTTTGTAGAAGATCCTCACACCGTGGTAAAAGCAGGTGATATCGTTAAAGTAAAAGTGTTGGAAGTTGATCTGAACCGCAAGCGCATTGCTCTGACCATGCGCCTTGATGAGCAACCGGGAGAAACCCACTCACGCCGCAGTAATAATGCACAAACTGATCGCCGCCCTGAACGTAATGACAGGAACCGTAATACTTCCCGTTCTTCTACCTCAGCCGGAAACAGTGCTATGAGTGATGCGCTAGCCGCCGCATTCGGAAAAAAACGTTAAGATTCCTATCGCTGTAAACAGATGCACTGCTTCGGCAGTGCACATTTCACCGCTTGTGTCGGCAAGAATCCAAATTCACGGATTTATGCCAACCTGAGTGGCTAAATTAACATCAATAATGAAAATACGATTAACATTGAAATTAATGTTGGTTATTATTCTTATTTGCAATTAGTATGAATTGGATTAAAAATCGCACTTCATAATGAATGGGTACGACTAATTCTCGGTATTATTTTACTTATCACAAATTCCGGAAGGTTATATGCAACTTCTTCCAAACCATAGTTACAAGATCATTGGTTTTTCTCCGAAGATCAGCCCAGCTTACCGACAGAAATTGCTGTCATTAGGTATGTTGCCCGGCTCCTCTTTTCATGTGGTCCGCTTAGCACCTTTAGGTGATCCGATACAAATTGAGACTCGCCGAGTCAGCCTAATTCTGAGAAAAAAAGACTTGGAATTTCTCACATTAGACAACGCTCAATGCAACGCATAATCCATTGCAAGTAGCAAAACGGTAACTCCTAATCTGGCACTAAAAACATGAAAGCACTGACTATTGGCTTAATTGGCAACCCCAATGCCGGCAAAACGACATTATTTAACCAGCTTACTGGCGCTCGTCAACGTGTAGGCAATTGGGCTGGCGTTACGGTAGAACGAAAAGTTGGCCGTTTTATCACCGCAGAACACAAAATTGAGTTAGTTGACCTGCCGGGAACCTACTCTCTAACCACGATTTCTGAACAAACATCACTGGATGAGCAGATAGCCTGCCACTATATCCTGAGCGGTGATGCAGACATGCTGATTAACGTCGTAGATGCTTCTAACCTTGAACGAAATCTCTATCTGACGTTACAACTGTTGGAATCAGGCATTCCATGCATCGTTGCTCTCAATATGTTGGATATCGCTGACAGTCAGCATATCCAAATTGATATTGCCGAACTGGAGCAACGCCTTGGTTGTCCAGTCATTCCAATGGTTTCAACCCGAGCAACGGGACTGAATGAGCTGAAACGGGCAATTGACCGCCATAAGCAGAATTCCGGGCAATCACTAATTCACTACCCTGATTGCCTGTTGCAAGAAGTTGAGACGTTATCTGGTGCAATTTCAGACAATTTTCATGCTCAACAACGCCGTTGGCTAGCGCTTCAGATGCTTGAAGGGGATATTTACAGTCTGGAACGTTCCGGCCTTGCTACCTCAATGCTGATTGAATCCAAAGAACGCTTGCAACAACAGCAACATGAAGAGCCCGAACTAGTGATTGCCGATGTGCGCTATCAAAGCATCAATACATTGTGCATGGCAGTGATTGATACCCAAAAAGCCATGCCAAACAAACTCACTCAGGCAATTGACAGAATTATCCTCAATCGTTGGTTAGGCGTACCTATTTTCCTGGCGGTTATGTATTTAATGTTCGTGCTAGCGATTAATATCGGCGGTGCATTACAACCTATTTTTGACGGTGGTTCTGTCGCTATTTTCATTCATGGGGTTCAATGGCTTGGGCATACCTTAAGTTTCCCTGAATGGCTGACGATTTTCCTCGCGCAAGGTATCGGTGGTGGTATTAATACGGTTTTACCACTGGTACCACAAATCGGCATGATGTATTTATTCCTCTCTTTCCTTGAGGACTCCGGTTATATGGCGCGGGCTGCGTTTGTCATGGATCGTCTGATGCAAGTTTTAGGACTACCGGGTAAATCGTTTGTCCCGTTGATCGTTGGCTTCGGTTGCAACGTCCCATCCATTATGGGGGCGAGAACGCTAGATGCGCCGCGTGAACGCTTGATCACGATTATGATGGCCCCCTTTATGTCTTGCGGTGCACGATTAGCCATCTTTGCCGTCTTTGCCGCTGCATTCTTTGGCAAAAACGGGGCAACCATTGTTTTTTCCCTTTATATATTGGGCATTGCAGTTGCTATCCTGACTGGCCTGATGTTGAAATACACCATTATGCGTGGCGAAGCTTCACCATTCGTTATGGAACTCCCGGTTTACCATATTCCACATCTAAAAACCCTGCTTCTGCAAACCTGGCAACGCCTGAAAGGTTTTGTTATCCGTGCCGGTAAAGTGATCGTTATCGCCAGTATGTTTATTGGTGCACTCAACAGCTTCTCATTCTCTGGTAAAACAGTGGATAGCATCAACCAATCTGCTCTGGCTTCGGTCAGCAAGGTCATTACACCTGTGTTACAGCCAATTGGTGTTCACTCTGATAACTGGCAAGCAACTGTTGGTTTGATAACTGGTGCCATGGCAAAAGAAGTGGTGGTTGGAACACTGAATACTCTGTATACCGCAGAAAACATTGCTAATGAACCGTTTAATGCAGATGAGTTCAACCTGTTTGCTGAGCTGAAAGATGCGGTTGGTGAAACCTGGAATAGTTTAAAAGAGACATTCACTCTGAGCGTGCTTGCCAACCCAATCGAAGCCAGTAAAGGTGACGGTGAAATGGATAATAGCTCTATGGGAACAATGAGTGCCAAATTTGGTTCCGCTATTTCTGCTTACAGTTATCTGATCTTTGTTCTGTTATATGTGCCTTGTGTTTCGGTGATGGGCGCGATCGCTCGTGAAACAAGCCGTGGTTGGATGACATTCTCCATTCTGTGGGGGCTGAACGTAGCTTATTCAATTTCAGCCCTGTTCTACCAGATGGTGACTTTCTCACAGCATTCGCAAAGCAGCCTGATCATTATTCTGACCGTCATTCTATTTAACGCATTGGTGTTCTACTTCCTGCGTCGAGTACGCAGCCGCGTGACAATGAAGTTAATCAGCAACCCGGGAAATAGCTGCCACTGCTCCAGTGGAAACTGTCACTAGGAGTTGAAAATGATTAGCCTGTTACAAGTAAGGGATGCAGTCGCTCTGAATGGACGGGCAGATGCCAAATTGTTGAGCCACCAGCTTTCTGCGTCAGTACAGATGATTGCCGCTATGCTTGAACAACTTACAGTGATGGGCAAATTGGAAAAAATTGATGCAACTGCCTGCCTAAGCGGCGGTTGCAAACAATGCCCTGAAGCACAGAAATGTGATACGGCGGTTTATCGGATTGCTGGGGAATGTTGAATGGTCTAAAACAATTAATCAATGTTCGATCGCCATTTAGACTCGCAAAAATACGATAGATTACTCGAACTAACATCTGCGATAGCGTCAGCTTATCGGCGGGATTGGTGGATTTCTATCTTTTTGAAAGTCGATAAACTCTTTCATTCTCTGCATTTGGTCATAATGCTGCCCCAAAATTTCTGCTAACTTTTTTATTTTCCTTTAATTAATAGTAATAAAAAAATTCCAAGCGATACCATTTGCAAGGAATATTCTCCCCTTCTTCACTATCAGGATCAACATATTTTCCCTGTAGTTTTAAATCCTTAAGCTTTTTCTTAGTTGAAATATTTAAATCAACCAAAGATGGTTCAGGAAATCCCAAAGTTATAAATATTCTTTCAGATAATAGTATTGTTGGTTTTGGATCTTTTTTCTCAAGACTTTTACCTTTAAAGTAGAATAAAACATCGACAAGAATAAAGATAAAAACAAGAGACAAGAAAACCACCATTGTCACTTTTTCTGCATTTCCGTAAAACATGAAAGAAAGAGTCATTAAAAATAAAAACAATGCTAATCCATGATTAACTTTCGTACCAAACTTGATATATCCATCAAGACCACATTCGCAACGAGGAGTCATTGAAATAATCCTTGTATAAGGATTAGCCAAGGCATAAACAACATAATGATTATCTTTAGGCGCTACAGCTAATTCAACATAATCACCAACTTTGGCATTGGTCATCCCTAACCAACCATGAAATGGAATACCGTTAATTTTTCCACGAACAAAATCACTGGGATCACTCATCCTTTCTCGACTCTGTGATGTCACTGCCGCTGCTGCGGCATTCCCTGCGATAGCAAGCAGTAATGCGCCTACTTGAGCACGTTTTTCCTGCCGTGCAAATCCCTCCGGATCATATTCACGATCAGTAAAATAACCCCATACTTTCATTACACTAAATTCTTCCAGAGTTCCGGTCACTTTAATCAATGGTGCTTTCGGGGGTAATTCTGGCGGTGGCGGTTCTTTAGCAAGTAGTGCTTCTAATTCTGGAATTTTTTTCTCTGCTTCAGCAGCTTTATTTCTTTCCTCAACAGTACCATAAGAACTTAATCCCATATAGAATTTTGCATCTGATAATTCGTTTCTGATTTTTTCGAAATTAATAAACTCTTTAATATCTCTACGTTTAGTCATAATACTGCCCCCAAAGCTTCGCCTAACTTTTCGCTTTGTTTTTGATAAAGCTCATTACGTTTATCCTGTGTCTCAATCAATATAGTTGAAACGAGATATTTATCAGGTTCTTTACCAAATACACTGTTACGGCACCAACCTTGCAAATCATTATCAATAAAAAGAGTATATAATTCATCAAGAACAAATATTATTATCATGAACTGCCAGCTAGCGAAGAATCCAATAATACGCCAAGCAGCGATCTTACCTATTTGGTCAAATGCTAATTCTATTATCTTATTACTAAACTCACGCTTAACCAACACTTCTAATAAGCCACTCATTGATTTCACAAGTAAACCCACATCCGCCGATGATTTTAGAAGAGACAACCCAAAGAAAGACCAGCGAGTATCTTCTTTTCTCCATTCACTGACAACATCACTACCATCAATCCCTAAATTCAATACAGACGCTACCACTCCAGCGCTGGCTCCTACAAATTTAATCGACGTAGTTGCTGCTTGATTTTTTATCCCATATTCAATAGCTGGTTTGATCACATCAGCAACCGTGCTCAGTGTACTTAGAAACGCCGAAGTAACCTGAGCATACCCTTTAGCATCTCCTTTACTCTCTTTCAGTTGATCAGCAAATTCCATCCCGTTAAAAAACAGAACCAGAATTTTTATTCGTGAAGCTTTTAAGGTTTTTTCGCCTTCGGCACTTTCGGCAAATTTATCAAATTGCTGTTTATAACTATTTAGCTTTTCAAGATCTTTCGAGGACTTATAAGTCTGAAGGCCACGAGCAATTACCTGTCTACATGAATTACCATTTTGAATATCTGCAAGACAAAGCTCTTGGATTCTATCCAACGGTACACCAGATGCGACAGAAAATATTGTCTTATTCAGCAATATATTCAAACTATTCAGCGCACTATCCAGACCAGAAAGCCGGAACACACGCTGCCCAATCGTGGATAAACGTCTATCACATGCCAACATAGCACGAGAAAAAGACGAATTTGACGATATAGGCGCTTCCAGTGCTTCATTCGCCTTATCATAAGCATCAACCAGTTTGCCAAAACATTTCTGCACGACAGAAAGATAGTCAGATTCAGCAGCAGGTAATGTATCGTTTTTACTCGCCTTCATTTTATATAATAACGCTTCGGTATCCGCCATTACTTCCGGATTATTCAATAACAGAGAACGCCAAACAAAATTACCCTCCGGTTTTGCCGAATATTGTCCTATTAATTCATCCAAAAAAGCACTACCACTATCCGTAACATTGAGTGAGGCCATTGCATAATCCACTGCCTCCCGATAACTAAGGTTGTCAGAAACCTGAGTTGAATAAAAATCATGGCAATGTGTTATCAGCCGCTCTTCTTTTAACCAGCTTACCCGAAATTCAGCCAAAGACTCTAACCGGCTGGCAATCGTATGGCAGAATTTGTCATAACAATCTGAAAACGCCTGTCGTTTAGCTAGATTCAGTTCTGCCTCATATTTATTCCAACTGGTCGCCAGGGCTATCTCCCCATTCTGTTCCGCGACTTGCTTTGCTTTTACCATCAATGCATCAAGTGTACTTTGCCGCTGTGACATCGCCACCGAGGGGATTTTTACCAAAACCTTATCCATCCCGTAATTGGCCGTACTTTTATAAGCATCCAGCGTCTGCTGCTCTGCCCTAGCTTTTTCAACCTGCTGAATTTGATTCTTCGCTCCATTCAGTGATTGTTGGGTCATAAATTCAATCGACAAATCATCTAACCAAGCGGAGTGTTCTCCGGCGATGTCATCACTCCAACCAGCCAGCTCATGAGCAATACCAATCGGATCATGCAAAACGATTAACACTGGAGAGACAGAACTACCATCCTCTGCCGATCCTCGTTTTTGCATGGCTTTAACGGTCGCCTCTGCATTCCCCGACCGCTTTTCACTCCACGGATAGAGTGTACCCTGTGGACCAACGGTGTTAGGATCAAAGGTATAATATGGCGCTTTTCCACTTGTCCGGCTGATCCGCCTCACTTTAGGGTTGTAAGGCAGAATATATTTGGCGGCGGAGTCATCCTCCTTATGGTAATCCATCACCGTATTCAAGTTATCCACGGTAACCTGACTGATGCCAACACCCTCAGGCACTCCGCGCCACTGCCACGGTTTCACACACTGCATGCGTTTTTGCCGTGCTTCAGGGTGGTTGTGATAGTACTGGATTGTTTCTTGACTCCAGACTGAGGGAGAAAAGGCCAGCCAGACATCTTGACGTAAAGCCATATCCCTCAACACAATAAATTCCACATTAGTACTTTGATGGGTCGGCGCGTAACAATCCGCTGTTTTCTTATCAAACACACTAAAGGCATTCGGCTGCTTCCACAGCGCGCCATCCTCGCTAATGCTCCAGGTTTCCCAGCAATACTGAACCAAGGGTCCAGAGTCGGTGTAATAAACATATAAAAACCCTTGTCGTAAGGCACGCAGGGCATAATGGTAGCCCTGAGCCGAGGGAGTCAGAGTTTCTGCCCACATCGGTAAAGTTTCACCAACACAATCAGGCACCACGCTATAACGCACAGGCAGCAGCGCTGGTCCGGTTACTTCGCACATCTGGCACGATAGTCGATTCATTACAGAATCTCCTTATTCTTTGGCGAAATAGTAGAAATATTGAGATGGCAACACTCACGGGCCAGAACCTGCCATTCTTCTTCTGTCAGTCTGGCTGTACGCTCGACATAGCTACCAGTACTATTACCCTCTTCGGCAGACAACAGCGATTGTATCCGAGGGTGTAAATCAATCGCCGGGTGATATAGCAAGCCATGCAATGCACAAACTTCCAGATCCAGAGCATCACTAAAGGAATAGCGCTTGGTTATCCGGCGTAATAAGGTCAGTATGACATCCAATAGTTCAGGTTCTGTTCGGCGTAACCGGTTACGGTGTGCCTGACGATATTGGCGCAATGCCCGATTCATCGGACCTGACCAAGTTATTTCGGCTACTTCTTCCGAGGACAGGCCCAGTGAAAAGGTGTATAACTCCCTCGCAGACTGTGCATTGTCCCGATGCAGTAACTGACCATCGCCATCAACCAGATACCAGTCTGTCAGCGGTCCCAGCAGACGCGAGCGCTGCCAGCTATCCAGCAACGGCCATATGGCATTATTCACTGCCGGATCATAAAAACGTAGCATGATTTTCTGTACTGATGATAATTCCTGTACCGCAGTCATGCTGATATGTTGCGCAATCACAGAGACCGGACTAATACTGAACAGCCAACCACAAACCATCCGGCCACGCCCGGTAATCAACTGTGCGGGATCTGCTTCCTGTAACGCCTGAGTGATACTCAACGCCAACAGTTCAGCATCCTCAGACCGATTAATATCCAGCGGGATCAGCCAAGGAGAATAACGAGATGCATAACGGGGATGATTTATCTGGGTCGGTATTGCCGCTGGCTGATGATTAAGGACTACCTCAGGAAACCATTCTTCCTGACGGCGATCCAGAAAAACCGCCGTATCAACCACTAATAGCCCTTGTCCGTTATGCTGGTTAAACACTGTACTCAGGTCCGCCAGCAAACAGGCTTTCTGCCGGTTTATCACATCGGGAGAAAAATCATAATTAATTTGTGTCTTTATTTCTGTCATCAAATATTCCTGTCATTACATAACTATCTTTCTTTAATCTCTTTTTTTTACCAAATGGAACCAGTGTCATTTAATCCATTGAATCTTTTAGCTAAAAAAATAGGTCCACAGGCAAGCACATTTCATTTACCTGAATACACGATATAGATTGATTAGCTGATCCACCAATACTTAAATTTTCAGACTAATAAACTAAAGCGTTGGCAGTGTAAAACGAACAAAAAGTGATATGCAACTAAACCAGCGGTTAATAATTGTAAAAATAAGTAAACCTTACGAATCGAATCATATGATTGATAAAAAATAATTTTATTGAAATATCCCTTCAAGCCTTATGGCATAAGGAGTTGAAAAGATCTACAGACAGGAATAACAATCCCAAATCATCAGAATTCAATAAATTTAGTATTGCTCCCTATTTTAGACTAATATGTGACGGCTTCCCACATCATCGGCTGTTGCTCATGCTTGACCAGTCTGACACAAGCCTCAATGAGCAGAAACGACGAATCCCGCCGCTAATTTCTCAAAGGCAGCATCGATTTCTGTCTTTAAATTCTCAGGGATTAAACTCTCCCGGCCAAGTTCCAATTCAGATTACTATCCCATGTTTGCTTGGTTTTTCCTTTCAAGTACAAGTCATAGTGTTTTGCATTGATAAAATCAATATTGCTAAGATTATTTTGGTTGTACATATTTATTCCTTTCCTCAGTTAATTTATGCTTTTTAAATAAAAAATACAGAAATATCACAGCAAGCAAGATGCTTGTTAATTTAAAAGTGAATTCGATAGAAATGAGTTTTGCAATATACCCACCAATAATTGGCATCAAAATTTCTACTACAGATGAAATCTTCTGTATATCTCCTGTAGCTTTTCCTACGTGTTCAAAACCAATAATATTTCTTACACCGTATCTAATTGCGAAAAACGTCACACCAGAGGCGATACCAACTAGGAAAACCAATAAATAATATGTAGCATAATGATATGTTTTTGCGTCTAAAAAACCAAATCCCCAAAAGGCCAAAAAATTAGCCATAACGGAAAATAATAAGACATTCTTGGCTGACAACCTTTTAAGTAACCAGCCAGAAACTCGAGTTCCGAATATGCCACCGACCCCGAGAAGTGAAATTATGTAACCTATACTACTTTGATTTTGCCCAATCTTCTCGAAGAAGATACCGAGCATATCATTGCTAAGAAAAAAGGCTAAGTTTGACAAAGTATAGGCCGAAACAAGTAAATATAAATCCGGTTTATTTCGCAATTGCTGTACGAATGAGAAACGTTCTACAACAGTAACAGTTATACTTTTATTTACATCAAGCCGAGAGGTATTATCAAAGTATGATGTCAACATGCCGACCAGATTAAATGCCATTGATAATAACAGGACAAACCATAACCCATAGTTTGTGTTTAGAGATACAACAAGCAAGGGAATGACTATTCTGCTAAAGTTGGTAATATATCCATAAATCTCATAAAATCTTTGAGATTCATTATCATCTACATTCAATTTTGTATTTGATATTCCAAACCCACACCGACAAGTTGTCTTGATTAATGTAATGACATAAAGAAATATAATTGGATCAGCTACAGATAGAAAAGGCATGGTAATGCCATTAATAAAGAACAACAATGTCCTCCAATTTAATACATTTCCGTTGTCAAACAGCTTGCCGAATAATCCACTTGCCACCAGAAATGGAGCAGCAAAGCAAGCACCCAATATCCCCATTTCGGATGGAGTAGCATGCAAGCTATATATAGCTATGATGCTTAAAATAGCGTAATCAAGATAAGTATCAAGTTCGTGGACACTTATACTAATGTACTTTTTCATCAATTATCACCCACGTGAGGATAGGTATAAATAAATATTTACACCTATCCTTGGTTCTTAAAGACTCATATTAGCTAGCCAAAGGTTGATAGTCCATAACATCTCATTTTTTAATTTTAGGTTGATATATTGCCTTTAAAAATCATTCAAATACATACCACATAAAAGATTGAATAATATTTTCTCGTATTAATCTCATTGCCCCTTTGCTTTTATTTAGTATATCTATTTAGTAGTATTACTAAACTCTGAGCTAACTGCCCTTTAAACAGATCTGAGGTTAATTAAAAAAATAATCAATTCAATGTGAAGTAGCCATCACTTGACCTTGCTGAAAAGATACTATACTGTGAATATCAACACCCGCGATAGCGTCAATCCACCGACGAGATCAGCGGGTTTTTTTCATGTACAGAAAAACTTAGTAGAATTATTTTGTTAATAACACTTTCTCAATACTAATCAAGAGAACTATGTAACAAATACATATTAAGAATAGAAGTTAAAGCAAAGAGTATTCTTGACCAAATCATAACAAAGTATCTAAACGACCCTTTTTGGTATCTCAGAGATGATGTATTCACACCAAATAAAGCGCCATATCAAGGGACAAGGAAAATATATGGAGTTAAACGATAGAATTTGCCTTTCTTAGTAACAAATTTAATCCCTATAATTTATCTAATCGTCAGAAGAACTAACTATGAGATTCTATTAAATGTCTGTTTATAACAAACATTTTTTAACTCCAACAGAGCAGGTAAATATTCATCTTGAAGATAAAGGTGTTCTATTTACTCATCCCTTTAATAAAATTTTTACTGAGAAAGCGCTATCCCTAATTAATTGGTATAGATTCAAATCATACTTATACTCTTACTTAAATCATTCAACGAAAGAATATTTACCAGGTACTGAATTTAAAAATGGCTTTGATTTATATTTATTTGACTATGAATTAATTGAGCCGCCGCATTCACGCGGCGGACGCTTTACTTCTCCAAACCACGCCAATAAAAATCTGTTATCTCATCGACCTTACAATCCTTCTCTACTAACAAATTCAGTCAACAATCCAACAAACTCATCTGGATGAGAAATAAAAGGCGCATGAGCGGCATGACGCATCATGGCTGAAACTGAACTCGGCCATTTTTCATCAAGAATGTTGAGGATTTTTCTTGGCACCAACCCATCAAGATAACCGTAAATCCGCAGAAATGGGATGGTAAGCTCAGCCAAAGGCTCCCTTAAATCTTCGGTACGCAAAATTTCCAGACCAACATGCAACACTTCAACGGAAGGCATCGGCTGCGCCAGCACAACGGATTTCAGTAATCGCGCATCTTGACGGGCACTATCTGTGCCTAATGTTTGTAAAGCAAGAAAACGCTCAACTGTGCGCTGGAAATCTTCACTAAGCTGATGTTCGAAATCGCGCAAAACTTCCGGCTTAATCCCCGGCCAGTCACTTTCTGCGCTGAAATGTGGTGAAGATGCCACGGTAATTAATCCGGCAACCTTATCCTGATGGTCAAGTGCAATCCGGCTGGCAACTAATCCTCCCAACGACCAACCTAGCCATAACGCATTTTCCGGTGCATATCGCCAAACTTCATCCGCCATGTCTGCAAGATTCATCGGACCATATTTCTGGCTACGGCCATAACCCGGTAAATCCACCAGATGTAAACGAAAATGCGGAGCACATCGCATTTCAATGGAACGCCAAACTTCTGCATTCAGCCCCCATCCGTGCAGCAACACAAGATCACGCGAATCTCCCGCAGAAGTCTGCCAAAATAGATCAGCCATTGTTATTCTCAACTTTATTTGCCATCAAGGAAGAAGTCTATGCTAACAATGGTTGGGTACTGTTGGCTATGCCATCAGCCTCTTTGGTTTCCACATCATGGAGTATGCAGCTTTTGCAACAAACGGTTGAAACGTTTGACAAATATGTGCCCGTGCTGCGCTCTGCCCTCAGAACTTCCTTCACTGCCTTGTGGACGCTGCCTCAAAAAACCTCCGCTATGGGAGAATATGATAGCGATTACCGACTATTGCCCACCCTTGAGTGGCCTGATTCGTCGCTATAAATATCACGGCACCCCACAACTTGCATCAGTTCTGGCGCGTCTGTTTCTGCTGCACTGGCAACAGGGCTATCGTGATGGACAATGGTATAAACCCAACATTCTGCTCAATGTGCCACTGCATCGACACCGGCGCTGGAAACGGGGATTTGATCAAAGTGTATTAATGGCAAAACAGTTATCAGAATGGCTACAATGCGATTATCAGCAAAGCTTTCTACAGCGGTCGCATGCTACACTACCACAAAGAAATTTATCGGCAGCACGGCGTAAAATTAATCTCAGGAAAGCATTTCAGCTTTGTGGCCCAGTCGCGGGACAACATGTCGCCATACTTGATGATGTGATTACCACCGGTGCGACCATGACTGAAATTTCCCGTTTGTTAATTCGTGCTGGCGCCCGTTCAGTGCAGGTCTGGGCGATTTGTCGAACCTTGTAGTCAATACGAGAATGGGCGTATTATAACCAACTATAGCAGTCAACTATTGAGCAAATGATATGATTAATATTACTGAAGCAGCGCAAGCTCACTTTGCCAAATTACTGGTAAATCAAGAACCTGGAACACAAATACGCGTATTTGTCATCAATCCAGGTACGCCTACCGCTGAGTGTGGCGTATCTTACTGCCCGCCTGATGCCGTTGAAGCGACAGATACTGAACTGAAATTTGATAAACTGTCAGCTTACGTTGACGAACTGAGCGCCCCCTTCCTTGAAGAAGCAGAAATTGATTTTGTCACCGATCAGTTAGGTTCTCAGCTAACATTAAAAGCCCCTAACGCCAAAATGCGTAAAGTTTCTGACGATTCCCCACTTGTCGAACGTGTGGAATACGTTTTGCAGTCACAAATTAATCCACAGTTAGCCGGTCACGGTGGCCGCGTCAGCCTAATGGAAATCACTGATGATGGTTTCGCTATCCTTCAATTCGGCGGCGGCTGTAATGGTTGTTCAATGGTTGATGTCACCCTGAAAGAAGGGATTGAAAAAGAGTTGCTGAACATGTTCCCAGAACTAAAAGGGGTAAGAGACTTGACTGAACACCAACGTGGTGAACACTCTTATTACTGATAATGTATTACTGATAATGTATTACTGATAATGTATTACTGATAACTTATTACTGATAACAAATTTTCCCGCTCGGATAATCGTCGGGAAAACATTATTACAATAATAACCTAATGGGATAATCTCTAAGTTCTAAGAGCAATTCAGAATATATATGGAACATTTTCAAACCATCAGCCCTGAGCAGGCTTATCAACACTGGCAGGATAAATCCGCCATTATGGTGGACATTCGCGATCCACAAAGTTTCCGAGCAGGCCATGTGTGTGGCGCTTTTCATTTGACTAATGACACATTGAATGAATTTATGTTACAGGCCAATTTCGAGCAGCCGGTTATGGTCATGTGTTATCACGGTCATAGCAGCCAGAGTGCCGCTCAGTATTTATTAAACATCGGTTTTGAAACTGTCTACAGCATTAATGGCGGCTTTGAAGCCTGGCGCAGAGACTATCCTCACGCTGTTGACTCCTCACATAATCCGGCATAACACACCTCATGATCCGCGTAATCGCTATTTCAAACCCACGTCTGGCGCAAGCCTTTATCGATTATATGGCAACCCATCAGGTCCATCTCACTATGCGCCCCAGTCACGATGGGCAACACGTCGAACTGTGGCTAGAAGATGACACGAAACTTACTCTAGTTCAGCAAGAGTTGGAGCAATTTACTCGCGATCCGCTAAATGAACGTTATCAAGCGGCCAGTTGGCAATCTGGCGATGTGAATCACCCATTGAAGTACCACAATAATCTGAATTGGCAATACTTAAGTCGTCAGGCTGGCCCATTAACCCTTACCGTTTTACTCCTAAATATCGTCGTTTATCTCTGGATGCAATTTGCCGGCGATTATCAGGTGATGTCTTGGCTGGCCTGGCCTGACGATAGCCAACATATGGAACTATGGCGTTGGGTCACCCACGGCTTATTGCACTTCTCACTACTGCATATCATCTTTAATCTCATGTGGTGGTGGTATCTTGGCGGACAAACAGAAAAGCACCTCGGTACAGGAAAACTGTTTGTTATTATGATTGTTTCCGCGGTTTTCAGCGGTTGGGGACAATCATTATTCAGTGGTTCTCACTTTGGCGGCCTTTCTGGTGTTGTTTACGCTTTAATTGGTTATGTCTGGCTAACCGGTGAACGCGCACCCGAGCGTGGTATTGGTGTTCCCCGTGGTTTGATGGCTTTTTCGCTCTTCTGGCTGATTGTTGGATACTTCGATGCATTTGGGCTATCCATTGCCAACGCAGCCCATTTCTCCGGTTTAACTATCGGTTTACTGATGGCGTTATGGGATAACCGTCATACATTCAAAAATAATAACCGGCATTTTTAAGAACATTAGGGGACTATCGTGAAGCAAACTCAACGGCATGATGCAATAGTTGAGCTGGTACGTCTTCAGGGCTATGTCAGTACTGAAGAGTTGGTTGAACACTTTAATGTCAGCCCCCAGACTATCCGCCGTGATTTGAACGACCTGGCAGATAAAAACAAAATACAGCGACATCACGGCGGTGCCGCATTGCCATCAAGTTCAGTTAATACTGCTTATCACGACCGCAAGATCATGTGGTCAGAAGAGAAAGCGCGTATTGCGCAACGTGTTGCTAGCCATATCCCGGACGGCGCAACCCTGTTTATTGATATTGGCACCACACCCGAAGCTGTCGCTCACGCATTGTTAAATCATAAAGATCTGCGGATTGTCACTAACAACCTCAACGTCGCTACTCTATTAATGACAAAAGAAGACTTCCGTTTAATCCTAGCAGGTGGGGAGATTCGTTCCCGTGATGGCGGGATTATTGGTGAAGCCACACTGGATTTTATTTCCCAATTTCGGCTTGATTACGGTATTCTCGGCATCAGTGGCATTGATATGGATGGCTCATTACTGGAATTTGATTACCATGAAGTACGCATAAAACGCGCAATTATCGAAAACTCCCGTTGCGTTATGCTAGTCACTGACCATTCTAAATTTGGCCGCAATGCTATGGTTAATCTGGGTAACATGAATCTCATTGATCACCTATTTACTGACCAGCCTCCCCCTCCAAGCATTCAGAAAGTCATTGAGCAACATAATGTTCAGTTCGAACTCTGCTGAGAGTTTTTTCTACATTTGGGGATAACGCTATCCCCTATCTTCTTGCCGTTCCACAATTACGCTATCTTTTAGCTTCTTCATTAATACCATTCAAATTATATGGATAAGGTAATATTTGCTATCCATATCACGCGAACATGTTTTTTCTTAACAAATAGTTGGCTATTGATCGGTTTCTGATTACAATCATGAGCGAAAACGAGCATTAAAGAACTGTTTCGAACATTTTAGGAGGATGCATGGAAACTAAAGACTTGATTGTGATCGGCGGCGGGATTAACGGCGCCGGGATTGCGGCAGATGCCGCTGGCCGGGGACTCTCTGTTCTGTTGCTGGAAGCACAAGACTTAGCCAAAGCCACGTCATCTTCCAGTTCAAAATTGATCCACGGTGGCTTACGCTATCTGGAACATTATGAATTCCGTTTGGTCAGCGAAGCGCTGGCAGAACGTGAAGTTTTACTGAACCTTGCACCACACATCGCTTTTCCGATGCGTTTCCGCCTGCCGCACCAGCCACATCTGCGTCCAGCATGGATGATCCGTATTGGCCTGTTCCTCTATGACAATTTGGGCAAACGTGTCAGCCTGCCGAGCAGTAAAGGGCTAAAATTCGGTGCCAATTCCGTACTGAAACCAGAATTGGTCCGCGGCTTCGAATATTCTGACTGCTGGGTTGATGATGCTCGTTTAGTTGTCCTTAACGCTCAAGAAGTCAAAAAACGTGGCGGGGAAGTCCGTACCCGAACAAAAGTGACCCGTGCATGGCGCGAACAAGAGGGTTGGATGGTTGAAGCCGAAGATCTGCGTACAGGTAAGACCTATACTTGGCGGGCAAAAGGTCTGGTTAATGCTACTGGCCCTTGGGTTAAAGAATTCTTTGACGATGGCCTGAAATTGAAATCACCTTATGGTATTCGCCTGATCAAAGGCAGTCATATTGTGGTGCCAAGAGTGCATGATGAGCCGCAAGCTTATATTCTGCAAAACGAAGATCATCGTATCGTATTTGTTATTCCCTGGATGGATGAATTTTCCATTATCGGAACCACCGATGTGGAATATCAAGGTGATCCAAAAGAGGCGAAGATTGACGATCAGGAGATTAATTATCTGTTGAGAGTTTATAACGATCACTTCAAAAAACAACTTAGCCGTGACGATATCGTCTGGACCTATTCTGGCGTACGTCCACTGTGCGATGATGAATCCGATTCACCTCAGGCCATTACACGCGACTATACCCTTGATATTCATGATGAATACGGCAAAGCACCATTACTGTCTGTGTTTGGTGGTAAGTTAACTACTTACCGTAAGCTGGCAGAACACGCAACCGAGAAGCTCATTCAATACTATCCCAATGCCGGAAAAGCCTGGACCAAAAATGGTCAGTTACCGGGAGGTAATCTGGAAGGGTGCGATCGTGATGGTTATGCCCGCCTACTTCGTAAACGTTACAACTGGTTACCGGAAGGTGTTGCTGTACGTTATGCACGTACTTACGGCAGCAACAGCGAACTGATTCTGCAAGATGCTAATAATCTGGCAGATCTGGGTGCATCTTTCGGCCACGGCTTGTATGAAGCAGAGCTTCTCTATCTGGTTGATAATGAGTGGGTTGTTGAGCTGGATGACGCAATTTGGCGTCGGACCAAACTGGGTATGTGGCTGAATGAAGAACAGAAGCAGCGCGTTGCAGCATGGTTGGCGGAGAATGCTAAACCACATACCGAGATTTGATTTTTCTTCACAGAAAATCATCGATCTTTCAGTTTAGAAAACGCGACTACCGCGAGAATATTAAAAACTTTCTCGCGGTTTTTATTACGTTGAACTCACGCCCTATTTCTCCCTTAAACGTTACATCAGTCTTTCCAATTCCGGATTGATATATAAATTGACCAAATATTATATATATTCAGTGTAAAATACTGTCTCATGCTCCCTGTTGGAGCAATTAACCACGAACATTTTAAGATTCTTATATAAACAATACTTTTGATTCTTTTATATTATGGAGATAATATAGACACTTCTATTAACTGTTATGGGATTGATATAGGATGTTTATATGAGCTTCTCTATTTACTTAAAACTAACTGGCCGTAAACAAGGGTTAATATCATCAGGGTGTTCAACATCTGACTCTATAGGAAATAGGTATCAAATTGGACATGAAGATGAAATTCAAGTTTTATCTTTCGTTCATAGTCTAACTAGGGAACAAAATTCTGATCATCACCCAGTAGATTTCATAAAAATAATAGATGTCACAGTTTCGCATAGATAGTTAAGCGCAACATAATTATGCTACGAATAAATAGGCTCGTATTCCTTTAAGCCATTCATAATCTCATTGGCATGATTTTTCAACCTTATGTTATGCAACACTTGCAACCATACCTTCAATATCCTATAAATATATTAGTATCAAATAACGACTTCATAGCAATCATTGCCATTCCTTGCGTAAATTATTTTGATATTCCAATCCATCCGATTTTTTGTCGCCCCACAAACCGAAAACACTATTATTCTGTTCTGAAATATTAGCATCAAGATAAGCATCTATTGCTTTTCGGATCTGTGCAGCACGTGACTTATCAGGAGAGCGTTCCTTCAAAATCTCAAGCTTCCTAATCGTTTCTTCCGGTAAATCTATATTAATTCTTACCATAGCAACCATATTTATTTCCTCTTATCAGATATCAGATGTATGTATCGTATACCTCATTAGTTCGACTGTCTATTTTTTGGTCCAGAAAATTATTTTGATAACTAATCAACAAATTTTACTCTGAAAATAGCAATTGATCATGTAAACAAAACATTTAAAACATGTGACTTTTCCATTTGCAATAATACCTATACCTAATAGATTTCGAGTTGCAGCGCGGCGGCAAGTGAACGAATCCCCAGGAGCATAGATAACTATGTGACTGGGGTGAGTGAAAGTAGCCAACAAAGCAGCAGCTTGAAAGATGAAGGGTATAAAATAGCCTATGAATAAAGCTATTACATACATATCAATACGGCTTTTTTAATTCTATCTTTGATTAATATACGGAGATGAGGATAATCATATTTGATACCACTGCCAACTATCTCTTTGATTAACTAAAAATTCAAATAAAAAAAATTTTTAGGGAATAAAATTAACAAACGACTTGGTAGCAATAGATACCACAAAATGATAACTAGCGAGATGTTACATGATTATAGATATGAATATTAATGAATTATTGACAGCCGAAGCCTCATTTATGCTGGGAACCCTGACGTTAGAATCTAACATTATCGGGGTTATGAAATACGAAGATGGCACCATTTTGATAACCCAAGATAGTCCGTTCTACCCGAAGAACTATAAGTGGCCGGACCAATTATATGATAATGGAATAGTTTTAGTAGGCGATAAAGAACTTACCGTGACAAAAGTTTACACTGCTGGCCTTATCAATGGTCATTTATATATAGATCAGGAAATAACGAAACAAGCAACGTCGCCAGCTAAAATTATTCCAGCACATTACTTACCTGATTTACAGGGAATTTCTGAAAGAGACCTCATAGGGAAAACAGTAACTCTATCTGTGAACGATGAAACAAGATATAGGGTAAGTGCCGCACACTCGATGGCTCACTTTATGTCTCTTGCTTTAAATAAAGCAACTAATCATCTATGGTCTAAAGTATACGACACCGACGATTTAGGAAATTATAATTTAGATAAAGCCGCCATTTACCAATCTTCGGTCACAGAACTTAAATCAGTGGATATTTACCGCTTTGGTAAATCGATCAAAAAGAAAGGATTTGATAAAAATATATTAATTGAAAATCTAGATAAAATTAATAAAGAAGTTAATAACACACTCAATAATTGGCTGACCCAAGGAGCAGAAATCACTGTCGAATATAAATCGAAAGAGATCAGTGATACCAGATTATGGAAATCGACTATTGGCTCTATGGTAATCACAATTCCATGTGGTGGTACACATATAAAGAACATTAATGAAGTCAAAAGTGTCAATATTGAAATGAAGATCGGTGAATCTGCTGATTTTATTCAGGTAACAACTCATTGTAGAGTATAAAACTATGAATATCGATTTACTTTATTTCTATATTATTCTGGTTATTTTATCTTATATAACACCGAGGACAGATTGTGCTACTATTAGCAGAATGACATTCAAATTAAAATATATTTAAACAATTACAAGTCATTAATAAAAACTTATTATTTAACAGAAACATTAAAATACTAATATTCAATCTACTTTATTAATCACTCAAAAAAATAACTGAATGGTTAATAGAGTAATTACAGACAAACAATCATGGAGGTTCTAAGTCTCTTTCTTATGATGTATATATTTCTCATCCTATGCAAATAAAATATTGCATATATAAACCTATTTTGCCACATACAGGAAACTAAATATCCTCCCGTATCTTTCTGCCATAATTTCCATCCATATTATTTAGGCAGGACTGTACCTTAAAGAATCCCACCTAATTTAGCAAAAGGTGTTACCCCTGTGATGACATTCTGGCAGTGTACCCCTGATTAGGATGATTCGGTGTTTGTGGAAATGCCATAATCAAGCATTGTTTATCAATCAATGGTTTTATATGACGCTGTCTAAGATTTTTCGCTGAACGATTTAATAACGTACTCAACACATCAATACAGATATAGTGAGAATAGCAAAGTTTCGTGATGAGCAGTTGCATTTGCTCCGGTTCTAATCGTCGATTCTCATAAGCAGGTTTAGCAATTTCTTGCAGTTTTTTTCTTAAATCTAACTTTATGTACTCTAAGTGATCAACAAATGGCAAGCTAAACGAAGAAGAAGTGAGCCGTCCTAACTCATCCCGGGTGATTTGAGCATCTGAAGCTGTATGAGGCAAGCTAGAATCCTTATGAGGCAAGCTAGAGTCCTTATGAGGCAAGCTAGAATTCTTATGAGGCAAGCTAGAGTTCTTATGAGGCAAGCTAGAGTCCATATGAGGCAAGCTAGAGTCCTTATGAAGCAAGCCCAATCCATTATTAACACTATTTATTATTACAGATGAAAAAATTTCTTCTGGGTTCGGTAACGACATACCCGGTAATGTGTAGGACTTATTACGTTTTTCACCTGATGCAACCAAAAAGCCTTTATATTCAAGCCGGGGGAAGGCCAAAGTGACTTCCCGGGAGTGTAGAGTTGTTAGCTCACAAGCCCGTTGATGATTAATCCACCCTTCTACAGCAACTGTAGCTAAAATCACTCGATCAAGATTTTCTAATTGTTCAAATTCGCTTCCAAACCTGAGTCTCAACTGCATTAAGATATTTTCAGGGATCAAGCTAGCAGTAGGTAGCTCCAACAAGGTTTGCTCTGGTATCTGACGCTCATGTAAATTAGGCCGACGCCAATCAGCAGAAGACCATCCGCTATATATTTTAGGTAACCCAGATCCCGCCCGCTCTCCTAAACCAATCAGCAAAAACATTTGATGCATGATCCTGTTCCGGCAATCGCTATCTCCACCTTTAATTGCAAATTCAATCGGTACTCTCATTAATCCAGGGTTACGAAAACCAAACATATCTGGCCGTTTTACAACAAGTATGGATACCCTTCCTGTAAAATCCGCATGCACTAATGTATTGACTAATGCTTCACGTAACGCAATATGAACCAACGTATCATCTTGACGCTGACCACACTGGATCCCGAAAGGAACTTTAAGATCAGTGATTAGTTTTCGATAAACTCTGCGATAGAAATCAAACAAATTCCCAGACCACGTTCCATCTGGATAAACACGATCAATCCAACGCAATTCAGTTTTAGCTTCTGGCCGTTCCTGATAATCCACAAAGTAATGTGGGGCAGCCTCCATAATAGCATCCCAGTTACCAAACATCAGAACACCAGCAAGTGTTAAGCCTTCTTGTCCAGTTACTCGATCTTTACGCCATGCTCGTATTAAACGCAGAAATTCGGGGAGTTCATGCTCCAAATAGGGATGATTTGGTTTTGCACTAGCAAGTAGTTGCCGGAAAGTCTTTAAGCTATCCATATTAAGATCGGTTATATCGAAACCAGTTAAAATACGAGCATCACGCTCATCTTCAACCTGTTCCACTAACCACCGTTTTACTGTCTCAGCATCGCAAAGTTGATCACTTTCATTTCTTCTTTGATAAGAACCTTTTAAAGGATCACCTTTTATAAACACGGGTTTTTGTTTACGTAGCGCAGCAGGGATACGAACAGCAACAACATTTTTTCCCTGTAATTTTACAGATTGAACACTGCTATCGGTTAACAAATTAATACTGACCATAGATGGATTGTTAACAGTATTAAATAAATCAGATTTTATTTTTTCTACGTTTTCAACACCAACCGGAGTGAATTTACCTTTTTTTTCTTTCACACCAAGAATAACCCAACCTCCACCGCTATTTGCCATAGCACTATAACTTGGCCAAAAATCACGGGGCAATTCGCCTTTGCCATCTCTGCCGTTGGCTAGTTTGAACTCAACTTCACTCGTTTCGATCAACGTTTGAAGATCAAGGATTTCCTGTAAAGTTACACTCATCAAATAATTTCCTGCCTACATATTTTCTCAAAACGCAGGGACGATTATGCCTTAAGCATTAACCCAATCCACCGCTTCACGAGTCAGGCGACCAATTTCCTGCCAATTTCGATTATCCACCAGCGCTTTACTGACCATCCATGAACCGCCACACGCCACAATACGCGGCACAGCAAGGTAATCACGGATATTATTTGGTCCGATCCCCCCAGTAGGCATAATTTGCAGTTCAGTATAAGGTGCTAATATCGCTTTAATCATTGGCAAACCGCCAGAAGGTTCTGCCGGAAAGAATTTCAGCAGTTTTAGCCCCAACTCCATTGCACCTTCAATCGCACTTGGATTATTCACACCCGGAATAATAGGAATATTCAATTGCTGACAAGCTTTGACCGTATTTGGATTAAAACCCGGAGAAACCATAAAATCGGCGCCAGCCTGTTTCGCAGCAACCACCTGATCACGATTCAGAACAGTACCCGCGCCAATCAACATATTCGGCTGAGCCTCTCTCAACAGGCGAATAGCTTCCGCCGCTGCCGCAGAACGGAAAGTAATTTCCGCTACCGGCAAGCCATTGTCAGCCAATGCCTTACCTAACGGAATAATATCTTCCGCTCGGTCAACAGCAATCACAGGTATAATTTTTAACTGGCGTAACTGTTCAATCATCTGTTTCATCAATTTTCTCTCCGCTGTTAAAAGAAACTGTCCGTCACTGTCTTAGTGGCACTGATTGGAATAATCGCCCCTTTATGCTGAATAACTGTACCAGCAAGACGATGCCCCATGATTGCCGCTTGTTGTCTCGGGCAATCCGTCAGAAATCCTGCCAGAAACCCAGCATTAAAGGCGTCTCCCGCCGCCGTGGTATCGACCACGTTAACCACCGGCGCCGTTGGGATCAGCTCAATCGGAGTGTCCTGTTCCAAATGCTGATAATAACAGCCGACAGCCCCCGCTTTAATAATGGCTTCTTTAACTCCTGCCTGTTTAAGACGAATCATGGTTGCTGTAACCGATTTATCGCCCCACAGCTTGCATTCATCGTCATCTGTCACCAGTGCCAGAGAGGTAAAGGCAAGTAATTTCTGATAACAAATTTGGGTTTCTTCCACACTTTCCCACAATGCCGGACGGTAATTACTGTCGAAAATGATGGTTTTTCCTTGCGCCGCCAGTTCAGCCAGCAAGTTTAGTAGCTTTTCACGATCATCGACAGGCAAGATAGCCAGGCTGATACCACTGAGATAAACGGCATCCATCTGCTGCAATGCTTGCATAACCGAAGAGAAATCAGGATGGCGCACCATATAACGGGCAGCGGAATCATTACGCCAGTACAGAAAGGTCCGCTCTCCCAGTTCATCAAGTTGAATCAAATACAATCCCGGTTGATGAACCGGATCACGCAAAACCAGATGCGTATGAATGCCTTCGTCTTGCCAACGTGTCATCATCCCTTCACTGAGCGAATCCATGCCTAACGCAGTCACAAAATGAACGGCAATCTGCTGTTGGCTTGCACGCGCTAAATAAACTGCACTGTTCAGGACATCACCACCAAAAGCCTGATGCATGGTCGCAAAAGGGGCACCATTAAGTTCAATCATACATTCACCGAGGAATGCAATCTGCTTCATGGGTTTTCTCCCGGCAAGGCAAAATAACGGCGGGCGTTATTAAAGCAAATATCCTCAATCACCTGCCCTAACATGGCTTTGTTGTTAGGAATTTCGCCGTGCTCTGCCCATTGTCCCAACAAGTTACACAGAATACGACGAAAATATTCATGCCGCGTGTATGAAAGGAAGCTACGAGAATCGGTCAACATACCCACAAATTGACTCAGCAACCCAAGTTGGGAAAGTTGTTCAAGCTGACGCAACATGCCATCTTTCTGATCATTGAACCACCAGCCCGAACCAAACTGCACTTTACCGGCGATGCCACCACCTTGAAAGTTACCGACCATTGTTGCAATCACTTCGTTATCTCGTGGATTCAGACAGTAAAGAATCGTTTTCGGCAATTCATCCGCCATATCCAGACTATCCAGCAAGCGAGATAACGGCCAAGCAATATTGTTATCACCCATGGAATCAAAGCCGCTATCCGCGCCAAGTAAGCGGAACATACGGCTATTATTGTTGCGAATAGCGCCGATATGCATTTGCATCACCCAACCACGGGCGGCATATTGTCGGCCAAACCATACCAGAATCGCCGTGGTGTACTGTGCAATTTCAAGCTCAGAGAGAGTGCCTCCTGCCAGCCGTTTTTGCAGGATGCTATCTAATACCGTTTCATCAGGAATGGGAGCATAGCGCAGATTTTCTATGCCGTGATCAGCCGCCCGGCAGCCATGAACAGCAAAATGCTCAAGCCGACGCTCCAACGCCTTCAACACATCAGTAAAAGCAGTGATCGATACATCAGCCACGGCTTCAAGCTGTTTGATATAGTCAATGAAACCCGCCAGCTCGATTTTAAATACCCGATCAGGACGCCAGCTTGGTAATACTTCGATATCGAAACTCTCATCTGTCACGATTTGGCGGTGATATTGCAGAGAATCTACTGGATCATCCGTGGTTCCAACCATATGCACATTCATTTGCTGCATAATGCCACGCGCTGAAAACTCCGGGGTTGCCAGCTTTTCATTGCATTGATGCCAGATTTCATCAGCAGTGTGTGGCCCGAACAATTTCCCAGTAATACCAAATGGGCGACGTAATTCTAGATGTGTCCAGTGATAAAGCGGATTTCCTAATGTCAACGGTACTGTTTTTGCCCATGCCTGATATTTTTCATAATCACGCGTTTGCTTACCTGTGATCAACGATTCATCAATACCCGCACAGCGCATAGCCCGCCATTTATAGTGATCCCCTTCTAGCCAAATCTGACCAAGGTTATCAAACCGGCGATTTTCAGCAATTTCACGCGGATTAAGATGACAGTGATAATCATAAATCGGCATATCTGCGGCATGTTCATGATATAGCTGACGGGCAGTTTCATTGTTCAGAAGAAAATCTTCACACATAAAATTTTTCATATCTCTTTCCCTGTCAGACAAATCAAAGTGTCGCCACAGCGTGGCAGGCACCACGCTCTAATAATAGCTGGTAGGCTTCGGTAACTGCCCGGACAAAATGCGCATCAGCTAACAATGGGTTGCCAAAAATCGCCAACAATGCGGGAACCACATCAACAGATAATCCATATTGCTGGTAAATAGACGTAAATTGGTCAACCAGTGGATCGCGCACATCAATCAATTTGCCCTGCTCATCTTTACCGCTGACATAACGCATCCACCCGGCGATACCCAAGGCCAAATGGCGGTAATCGCTGCCGTTTGCCAGATGATAAGTGACAGAATCAAACATACGTTGTGGCAATTTCTGGCTGCCATCCATTGCTATCTGCCAGGTTTGATGCTTAAGGTTGGGATTACTAAAACGCTCAATCAACAAATTAGCATACTGGAAAAGATCGGTTCCTACCGGCATCGTCAAGGTTGGCGCTTGTTCTTTCAGCATCAGATTCAAGGCAGCTTGCCGGTAATCGGGGTTCGCCATAGCGTCAGCAATATGCACATATCCCGCCAAATAGCCCAGATAGGCTAAAAATGAGTGGCTACCGTTTAACATCCGCAATTTCATGGTTTCAAAAGGCAGCACATCTTTAACGAATTGGGCTCCTGCCACATCCCAGTTTGGACGGCCATTGGCAAAGTTATCCTCAATCACCCACTGACGGAAAGGTTCACAGGTGATTGCACAGGGATCATATACACCTAATTGTTCGGCTATCTCTTCCAACGATTCTGACGTGGCAGCAGGAACAATCCGGTCAACCATGGTGCATGGAAAAGTCACATTCCGTTCAATCCATTGCGCTAACGTTTCATCACGTAAACGGGCAAAATCCACCACCGCTTCACGGGCAACTTTGCCATTTTCCCTGATATTATCGCAGGACATCACCGTCAATGGCGGCAAGTTACGTTCATAACGCAGACGGAGCGCCTCGACAATATAACCAATGGCCGATGTCGGTTCAGTTGGGTTAGCTAAGTCCCGTTGAATTAATGCATTATTCACATCCAGCTTGCCGCTGGCTGCATCAATGCAATACCCTTTTTCGGTAATCGTCAGAGAAATAATCGCCACTTGCGGCTGCGCTATGGTTTCCAGAATACCTTGCTGACCGACAAACTCAGGGTGTAAAGCATCAATCATAGAGCCGATAATTTTTAGCTCGGTTTTATCCGCCCCTTTCTCCGCAATGGTACACAAGCAATCCTGCTCTTTAAGTTGCTGAATCAACCGATGACCAGAGAACAAACTGACTTCACAAATTCCCCAGTCACTGCCGGTTTTTTCCAACATCTGGTGAGTAAAAACGGCCTGATGTGCCCGGTGAAAAGCACCACATCCCAGATGAACAATACGGGTAACCAATTTTTGACGATCATAAGAAGGCAGAGAAATAGCGGGATTGATTTTGCTGTTGGCTATATTACGGATCATAGAACAATTCCTGTTTAATGACGCGGATTACCTGAATGATTAATAGTTCAGTAACATCTGAGGCAACCACAAGCTCAGTTGCGGTATAAAGGTCACCAACATCAACGCGATAACCAAAGCGCAATACATGGGTACCAAAGGTTTCAATACTTTATTAATACTGACTTCACCGATAGAACAACCAACAAACAACGCACTCCCTACCGGTGGTGTACAGATACCAATAGCTAGGTTGAAGGTCATAATGATCCCGAAATGTACTGGATCAATACCCATATTCTGCGCCACCGGCAAGAAAATAGGCGTAAAAATCAGAATCGCCGGTGTCATATCCATAAAGGTTCCCACCAGCAACAGAATGAGATTAATGACCAGCAGAATAACCAGTGGGTTTTCAGAAACCGCCATGAGTGCATCAGCAATCAAATAGGGCAGATCCGCATTCGCCATTGCCCAAGACATGCCCATTGATGCACCAATCAGCAACAAAACAATGGAAGTGGTTACCGCAGAATCGAGAATGATTTTTGGTAGTTTGGCGATACTGACTTCACGATAAATTAGCACTGCCAATACAAAGCTGTATAACACGGCAATCGCTGAAGCTTCTGTGGCGGTAAATATACCCGCAATGATCCCTCCCATAATAATCACAACCAGCATCAGAGAAGGCAATGCGCGAACCAATGTGGTGAAAAACTCGTTCCATGTAGGCTTAGGTGACACCGGATAACCACGGCGTTTGGCAATGATTGCCGCCACAATCATCAAGGATACACCCATCAAAATACCGGGAATATAACCCGCCAGAAACAGTGCGGCAATTGATGTGCCACCAGAAACCAGTGAGTAAACAATCAAGGTGTTACTTGGCGGGATCAACAAACCGGCAGGGCAGGAAGCAATGTTTACCGCAGCAGAATATTCCGGCTCATAACCCTCTTTTTTCTGCATTGGCGCCATCGTTCCGCCCACCGCCGCAGCCGATGCCACCGCTGAACCCGAAATTGCCCCGAAAAACATATTCGCCATAATATTGACGTGCACCAGAGAACCGGGCAAACGGCCGCCTATGACTTTTGCCAGATTAATCAGACGGGCAGCGATTCCCCCCTGATTCATAATATTTCCCGCCAGAATAAAGAACGGGATAGCGAGTAAAGAGAAGTTATCAACGCCGGCTGCCATACGCTGCGCAACCACGGTAATCGCCGCTTCCATTGGCAAAGTCATCATAATTGCCAGTAATGATGACAAACCAATCGCAAAGGATACCGGTATACCCAGAGCCAGCAACACGGCAAAACTACCGAACAACGCTAAAACCACTTGCCAATCCATAAGCCTATCCTCTTCTGCCTGGTGACTTTAATGATTTTCAGAAATAACCGTGTCTTTACCTGAAAAATTCCGAATAAGAGCAACAATGTCTACCAGCACATAGAAAATCATCAGAACACCGCTGATTGGCAGACATAAATAGACATATCCCATCAGTAGTCCTAGCGCAGGGGTGATTTGTCCGGTTTCAAGGGTTGAGATCACCAATACCGATCCGCCATACACCAGCACGATCAAAGCAAACAGCGCGATCGCGGCCTGGATAACCAAACCCACACTATTTTTGCCTATACCCTTAAGTTTCATCGTTAACAGGTCGATAGCTAAATGGCGATGTTGACCTGTGGTATATGCCGCGCCAATCACGGCAAGCCACATAAACAGATAACGGGCAAGTTCATCCGTTACTGTACTCGGCGTACCAAACACATAGCGGGAAACCACCTGCCATGTGACACAAAACACCAAAAAAACGAAAAGACTGACGGTAAAAAATGCCAAACCTTTATTGAGGCAATACACAAGGTTTTTCACGGGGCTTTATCCTTATTGGCCTCAACGTATGCTCTATTTGATTGACCAAATAGGCAAACTGTCTGACCAAAATCAGTAAAGGAAGCTTTACGTTGCTTGGATTATAAGATCCAGGTCAAAAAAACATCCAGTGAGCGGGATCACAAACTGATTGGTTCACCCGTTTACCCGATTATTTTGTGACACTGGTCAACCAAATCACTTTTACTTTTTGACGAAATCCGAAGTGATGCTTATGGTTTAGCCGTCAGTTCAGTTGTGCCCGTAACCTGTTTACAACAATTGGAGAACGAACAATGAACAATTCTAAGCGTATTTTATCTACTGTAATTGGTGCGATGTTCGCCTTAAGCGCATCACAAGTTATGGCAGTCACAACATTAAAACTCAGCCATAACCATAACCGCGATCACGCAGTGCACAAGGCAATGACGCAATTTGCTGATGAAGTTCGCCAAAAAACGAATGGTGATGTTCGTATTCGGATCTATCCAGACGCACAATTGGGTAACCAACGGGAATCAATGGAACTGATGCAAAATGGTGCACTGGATTTAGTCAAATCTAACGCTGCGGAATTGGAAGCTTTTTCGCCCGCTTATTCTGCTTTTAACTTACCTTATCTGTTCCGCGATAAAGTCCATTACGAAAAAATTAAAAACGGCGAGATTGGCAAAGAGATTCTGACATCCAGCAAAAACCGTGGCTTTATTGGCATAACCTATTATGAAGCAGGCGCTCGCAGTTTCTACGCCAAAAAACCTATCCGTACTCCAGCGGATTTGAAAGGTATGAAAATTCGGGTTCAGCCTAGCCCAACAGCTATTTCGATGGTGAAAAATTTAGGCGGTAACCCAACACCACTAGCTTACGGCGAACTGTATACTGCGCTACAACAGGGTGTGGTAGATGCCGCAGAAAACAATATTCCTTCTTTTAGCCTGAGCCGTCACAGTGAGGTTGCCAGATACTTCTCACTGGATAAACATACGATGGTGCCAGACATCCTTGTTATTTCTAATAAATCGCTAAATAAGCTGTCATCGGAACAACAAAAAATTCTCATCAATGCGGCCATTAACTCCTCTCAATATATGACGAAATTATGGGAAAAATCAGAGGAGAAAGAACGTCAGAATGCAGAAAAAATTGGCGTTAAGTTCGTCGATGTGGATAAAAAATCGTTTGAAGAAGCTGTCAAACCGATGTACGACGACATTAAGAAAAGCGATCCAATGCTTTACCGTATGGTAGAACGCATCCGCGCAGTCAGATAATCATTGGTGAAGGCCAAATGGCCTTCACCCTTAAACGGCATTTTTGGTTGACCAACTTCTGTTTTTGACTATTATCCATACAATACCATCGATAATCATGACAACAATAGTGACACCATGAAGCATTTATTTGAGCCAAAACGTCCTTACCAAGAAGTCGGTATCTCATTAAGAGAGATGATTACCAACCAGGAATATCGTATCGGGGATCGCTTACCACCGGAGCGAGAACTTGCTGAATTACTAGAAGTTTCCAGAACGGTTGTGCGTGAGGCATTAATTATGCTCGAACTAGAAAACCTGATTGAAGTCCGCAAAGGTTCCGGCATCTATATTATTAACCGCCCTCACCTGCCAACTTCCTCTTCATGCTCCGTTAACGCCGCAGGGCCTTTTGAGCTATTACAAGCTCGCCAATTACTGGAAAGTAATATTGCCGAATTTGCCGCCATGCAAGTGACACCAAATAACATAGCTAACATGCGTCAAGCATTACAAAAAGAATTCGAAGATTTGGCCTCCGGTGAAGATGAATCCGGTGACAGAGAATTCCATCTGGCGATTGCGGAAGCCACCCATAACAGCATGTTGGTTGAACTGCTTAAACAATCTTGGGCATGGCGGGAAAATAACCCCATGTGGCAGAAGCTACACTCCCGAATTAGTGATAAAGATTATCGTAAAGAATGGCTGCATGATCATCAGATCATTTTATCCGCCATGATCAAGAAAGATCCGGCAGCAGCCAAACAAGCAATGTGGCAACATTTGGAAAATGTGAAATTACGTTTACTGGAATTGTCTGATGTTGACGATCCCTATTTCGACGGTTATCTCTTTAATTCATATCCCTATGAAATAGCAAAGAAGCGTAATTAATTTAACGGAATAATTAATAAGTAAGTTTTTATATCCAGTTATTCTGGTAACTGTTTTTCATTCTGAATTTATGCAAAGGTAGATAACAATGGAACAAACCTGGCGTTGGTTCGGCCCAAATGATCCTGTTTCTTTAGATGATATTCGTCAGGCTAGTGCAACCGGCATTGTTACCGCATTGCACCATATTCCTAACGGACATATTTGGAGCAAAGACGAAATCTTGGCCCGTAAAACTCTCATCGAAAATAAGGGGCTTATCTGGTCAGTTGTTGAAAGTGTGCCTATTCATGAAGAGATTAAAACCCAGACCGGTCACTATCAGCAATGGATTAATCACTACAAAACTTCGCTGAAAAATTTGGCGGAATGTGGCATTGATACCGTCTGCTATAATTTTATGCCCGTGCTGGACTGGACACGTACCGATCTTGAATATCTGCTCCCTGATGGTTCTAAAGCCCTGCGTTTTGATCAAATTGCCTTTGCCGCATTTGAAATCTATATCCTCAAACGGCCTGATGCAGAGGCTAATTACACCGTTGAAGAGCAAGCTCAAGCAAAAGCCTATTATGACAATATGTCTGCTGCTGATATTGAGAAACTCACTGCAAATATTATTGCCGGTCTACCGGGGGCCGAAGAGGGTTATACGTTAGCAGAATTTCAGGCGCAATTGGATCGCTACAAAGATATTACCCACGATAAACTACGTGAGCATCTGGCTTATTTCCTGCACCAGATTGTTCCTGTATGTGAAAAGTATGGTTTACGTCTGGCAATTCACCCGGATGATCCACCTCGTCCTATTCTGGGCTTACCACGTATTATTTCCACTATTGAAGATATTGAATGGCTCACAACCATTGAACCCAGCCCGGTTAACGGCATTACGATGTGTACCGGCTCCTATGGTGTTCGTGGTGATAATGATTTGGTTGAGATGATTAAGCGCTATGGCAACCGAATCTATTTCACTCACCTGCGCTCCACCCAACGGGAAGAAAACAACAAAACTTTCCATGAAGCCGCTCATCTGACTGGTGATGTGGATATGTATAACGTAGTGATGGAAATCCTGCATGAAGAATATCGCCGTAAGGCGGCTGGAGATAACCGTTTGATACCTATGCGCCCTGATCACGGCCATCAAATAATTGATGACCTAAAAAAACAGACTAATCCCGGCTATTCCTGTATTGGCCGATTAAAAGGTTTGGCAGAAATTCGTGGTCTGGAATTAGGTTTAAGGCGAGCATTTTTTGAAAGTAAATAATGGGTTTGAGTAATTAACTGTATTTATTAGTAACCCTATAAAGGGTTACTTTATTTAGATGAAGCCACATTCAAGCAATTGACTACAACTTTATACCCGTCATCTTTCAAATTGCCTCTTTGTTGGCTGCACTTACTCACCCCGGTCACATAGTTATCTATGCTCCCGGGGATTCGCTCCCTTGCCGTCGCGATGCATCTTGGAATCCATTGGGTATATATACAGGCTCATTTTAAGCTAAAATTTTAATTTATTATTTTAGTTGATTTATTAATACATAAATCTGGAGTGAAAAAATTCCTATCGGGTTACATATTTTCCAATAAATAATAATAGGTTATGCCAACTTATTTTTAGCTTCATCTGTCGTATAACCCTCAGGATTAGGAACAATATTATCTCTACGAGATACCCGTAATAGGTTACGGGGAGTTCTCAGTCCAACTTTTTTCCAATCTGGCCATTGCTCAACTATTTTTTTCATTTCGGCTACATAAGCCAAAAACTCTTCTTTCTCAGTCATTTTTTTAACCCTTTAATTAATCTATCAACGTTAATCACTGATCTTGTCTCTCTTTCTATATAAGATAATGGTAGCATCTGCATCCTAAGTCTTCCATCTTTTCTATGCCATTTAATAACTTTACCATCCTTATTTTTTCTTTTTATTTTATATCCTATCCCCAAATTTGTTGAAAACAAATTAAAGAAACAGCGAGGCCCAACACCCACGAATGGTTCAAAAATCACTTTATTATCAGAAATCTCTTCTTCAGGTATTGAAATAGAGTCAGGGTGAAAATCAAAAGCTTTACTTTTAGGATAAGGCTCAATATAGACAATTCGTTTTATACCACTAGCAACGATATGTTTTGCACAATTATGACAAGGGAATGTAGTACAATATAATATTCCATTATGAGTGCTAATATTACTTCTTGCACATGCTAAGATTGCCTCCATTTCAGCATGAACAACCCTTCCATATTCAGTAATATCCTTTATCTTGCTTTGTAGGAGATACTCCTTAAATATTTCCTTTTTCTCATCTAAAATATCTTTAAGTATATCTTCAATAATTAATCTTTTCTGTTTAGCGTTTGAATCTTCGCCTATTTTATAATCTCTACCATTTTCAGCATCTTCGATTACATCTCCCACATAATCAGGCCAATATAATCCTCCGCCGAACCGTGGCACATCATTAGCCCCAGTTGAGATTATATTCTTATCTTTTGTTAATACAGCACCAACTTGACGGGAAAGATCTCCAGATCGTAACGAAGCAGAAAAAGCCATAAACATCGCGTATTCATCAAAAGTTGGTGTAACATATGGATTACCAAAAATCAGGTCTAATATTCTCCATATATTATTATCGGTCTTATTTTTATTTCCATCATAATGTATAAAGAAATCTGATAACTCATAAGTATCTCTGGTATGCTGACCCCATTTATTTCCCTCGTTAGAATCACGATTAATTAACTCTTTAGCTTTTATTTCATCAATACATTTATCGACGGTAAGATTTCTTATCCTCTGAAACTCACTTGTATATACACCTATCAGAAAAAACCCATTAGCATAAATATCCCTTAATGTATTGACCTCATCTGGATGCTTAAGCGAATTTATAATATATGCTTTCCTATAAGATGGTATTGAAAAAGAAAATTTCTTCTCTCTTCCTTTATTTATTTTTGCTGCTGCGGCCAATGCCAATATAGAATTATCCTGACTAGCTTCTCTTAAATAATTACCCTCCGACATTAAACAACTTATCCTTTCATAATTATCCCTTGTTGAGGGAATATCTCTTAATACCGAAATGATTTCAGAAGATATTCTTATCTCCTGTACATCATACCTGAACGCATTAAGTTTCTGTGTTATGGAATCTTTAATTATTTCCAAATCCGTTCCTACAGCACCAACTAACCCAATAACGACCTCAGAATCAAAATCACAAGATATCTGATCATCCTCAGATAGATATGTGTTATTTTTATTAATCATATTAAATATTTCCATTCATTGTTGTTTTAATTTATTCAAAATAACGTTAACTACACCTATAAAATGCAATATAACATTCATAACAATATAATTTCTTCGATGAATATAAATGTTTTATTTACTTGACCCTGTATATTATGATTTAAGCTATTTTCCTAACACCAGATTAGAAAACATGAATCAATATTATATAACTCACTGTTTATCACACATTTATCCCGCTCTATTGTAATAAAAACTAAATTGTATCTCTAATTAGAGGAAAAGATTTACTCTTCATGAATTGGAGAGCGATAGGAATATAAACCAAAAACAATCTATGAAGCAATTAGAATATCACAATCATGTCGAACAGGCAGAATATCGTCATAATAATTCTGCCTGTAAATAAATAGATTAGATAGAAAATATCTTTATGATCTCAATCTAATCTCCTCATCCTTCCAGAAAAACACAGCTCTTAACTCATATTTACAACCCTATCAATTAAACCGGGATAAATTCTATCTTCCAACAACGTGAATCATTGAGATAGAGGCGAGGTTTATCCGTATCAGAATCCCATTCAAAATCAACAATAAGTTGAGTACTGGGATGAAAATAACTATTCTCGTAAACCCACCGTAAGACCTCTTTATTTCCGGGCAAGATAACCGCTTCAATATAAAGATCATGGCTAGATGCTTCAATATTTATCATCGACTCCGTTTCGTGATTATAATAGCGACCTGACAATAGCTTAATATCAATATCACTTTTATCAGTCATCTTTTTCAAATAATAAACATTATCATTTTCATCAATCTGTTCCAATGCGATAACACTGCCATTTTCAATGACAGGTCTGAATCGAATTTCTCCCCCCTTCTCTTGGAATGTTCCATCAGCGTTAAAGATAATCGGATTACCTTTCTCGAATAAATTACCTAATAAATAGCAATCTTCCTTGGTAATAATATAAGGATAGGGATCTTCCCCTTTGAACATACCGGTGATATCAATATTACTGGTTCGGCAATGCTCTGGCTCAGTCATATCAGTGTTAAATAATACATTAAGACATTGATTAGTAAATTCAACGGTATTAATACCTGTTGCAACAGTAATCACGATACCTAATTTAACATCAGGTAAAACACAAACATCAGCTTTAAAACCACCATAGGAACCATCATGCCGTATTATTTTTTGCCCTTCACGTTGGCTGATCATCAAACCGTAAGCATAATTGTTACGATTACCATTGGTTAAATTTGGTGTACGGGATAATTGAGGCAACATATCCCGAACAATCGATGGTGAATAAAACGCTTTCATCCAGCGACATAAATCACTGACTGTAGAACGCAGCCCCGCACTACCTATAGTTGAATCGTTGTGATCCGATCTTATCCATTGATTTACATCTTCGTTATAGACATAACCTATCGCCCGGTCAGAAATAACCTCAGTCACATCATCATAGAAAGAGGTATTATTCATCTTTAATGGAATAAAAATATTTTCTTTCGCATATTCTCTTAACGATTTACCTGAAACCACTTTGATGATTTCTGCCAACAAATTATAGCCCGTATTGGTATACCGAAAGCGTTCTCCCGGCGTGAAATTAAGTACTTGTTGCCGTTGAATCAGTTTTCTCAATAAATCTATACTGCGGTGGTCAAAATCTGAGTTCTTACCTGCCAAACCATAAGGGACATATTTATCCCGTAACCCACTGGTATGATGAATAAGATGCTCGATGGTAATATCAGAGAAATGTGCTGGGAAATAATCCACATATTTCCCAACTTTATCCTTGACGTTGAGCTTTCCTTCTTTTTCCAGCAAAGCAATACAAAAAGCGGTGAATTGTTTTGAGACACTCGCCATATAGAATTTCGTATTTGGGGTTACAGCAGCAGAATGTTCAATGCTGGCTTGCCCGATATAGCGCTTATAAATGGTTTCATTTCCGTGGGTAACAGCAACCGCGAGAGCTCCACCCTTTTTCTTATTTTCAACATCAATTAAATTGTCTATTTTATTAAGAAGAGATTTAATATTATCTCTAAATATCGTCAATTTCATCATTATTTTCCTTATTTAAAGTTATACAAACATAGCACATATATACAATTTGATAATACAATGTAATAAGACAGAATATGAATATGACCATCCTGCCAGAACAACACTGTTATCAATGTGTGTTTACTGTCATCTCAATCAAAATGCGACAAATTCTACATTCCAGCAACGACCATTACTGAGATAAAGGTAAGGTTCATTCGTGTCAGGGTCCAATTCAAAATCAATAATAAGCTCTGTGCTAGGAGAAAAATAACTATTCCCATAAACCCGATGTAAAACTTCTTTTCTTTCAGGAGAAATAATTGCATCAATATAAAGCTCATCACCAGAGGCTGAAACAGTGAGCACAGCTTCTGTTTCGTGGTTATAATAATATCCTAATAGTAGATGAATATCGGTACCACCATCATCAATCATCTTATCTAAATAAAAAACATTGCCATTTTCATTAATCTGCTCCAATGCGATAACACTGTCATTTTCAATAACAGGTCTGAACCGAATTTTCCCATCCTCCTCTTGGAATGTTCCATCAGAGTTAAAGATAATAGGATTACCTTTCTCGAATAAATTACCTAATAAATAGCAATCTTCTTTGGTAATAATATAAGGATAAGGTTGTATTCCTTTGAAAATACCCGTAATATCGATATCACTAGTCCGACAAGGCTGTTTTTCTAGTTTAGTACCATTGGGATTAAACAATACATCAAAACATTGTCGAACAAACTTAGAGACATTAGTATTCATTGCAGAAGTCACAGTAATACCTAATTCAGCATCAGGCAAAATACAAACTTCTGATCTGAAGCCACCATAACCACCATCATGTCGTATTATCTTTTGCCCTTCACGCTGGTTGATCGCAAAACCGTAAGCATAATTGTTACGATTGCCATTAGTTAAATCTGGCGTACGAGATAATTGAGGCAATAGATCCTGAACAATCGATGGCGAATAAAACGCTCTCATCCAGCGACACAAATCATTCACTGTAGAATACAGCCCCGAACCTCCTACCACCGCATCGTTGAGATCTTCTCTTATCCATCGGCTCGAGTCCTCGTTATAGGAGTACCCCACTGCCCGGTCAAAAATAATCTCGGTAACATCATCATAGAAAAAGGTATCTTTCATCTTTAATGGGGCAAAAACATTTTCTTCTGCATATTTTCTCAGCGACTGACCTGAAACCACGCTGACTATTTCCGCCAGTAAATTATAGCCCGTGTTGCTATAGAGGTAATATTCCCCCGGCGTAAAATTAAGCGCTTGTTGCCGTTGCGTCAGTTTTCTCACCAAATCAATATGACGGTGGTCAAAGGCTGAATTTTTACCTGCCAGGCTATAAAGTAAAAATTGATCACGTAATCCACTGGTATGGTGAATAAGATGCTCAATGGTAATATCAGAGAATTCTGCGGGGAAATAATCTAAATATTGCCCAACTTTATCCTTGACGCTGAGCTTTCCTTCTTTTTCCAATAAGGCAATGCAAAAAGCGGCGAATTGTTTTGAAACACTCGCCAAATAGAATTTAGTATTAGGTTTTACAGCAACAGTATGTTCAATATTAGCCTTTCCGATGTGGCGCTGATAAATCGTTTTATTACCGTGGGTCACAGCAACAGCGAATCCGCCACCCTTTTTTTTATTTTCAATATTAATCAGTTCGTCTATTTTCTTGAGAAATAATTCAATTTTATCAGTAGATATCTTTGATTCCATCATGAATTTCCTTATTTTAAGGTTATAAAACAGAACATATATATATGACCTGATAGCAATATATATATACAGGCAGTACTGTAAGACGTAAACAGGAAACATCCAAGTGATAATGGTTATCATTTAATATATAAAGGGCAATATAAAGTAACTACGGGAGCTGATGTTTGCAAAAAACAGACAGAACATAAATATCATAGTTCTGCCTGGAAAAAAGTGCATCTAATAAGGAATATTTTTAGGCCCTCAATAGCATTAATTCCATTCTGCTATAACAATGCCGTTCTTCATTCTGACTTATCACTTTATAAATTAAACTGCGACAAATTCTACCCTCCAGCAACCCCAATCATTGATATAGAGATGGAGTTTATTCGTATCAAAGTCCAATTCAAAATCGATAACAAATTCAGTGCTTGGAGAGAAATAGCTATTCCTATAAACCCGCCGCAAGGCTTCTTTATTCCCAGGATAAGTAATCCCATCAATATAAATTCCATCTCCAGAAGTAGAAATAGTCATTGTTGCTTCTATTTCATGACTATAATAATTCCCTGACAATAGCTGAATATCGATACCACCGTCATCAGTCATCTTTTTAAAATGAAAAATATTGCCATTTTCATCAATCTGTTCCAATGCAATAACACTGTCATTTTCAATGATAGGTCTGAATAGGGTCTTACTTCCTTGCTGTTGGAATGAACAGTCAGAGTTAAAAGTAATCGGATTGCCTTTCCCGAATAAATTACCCAATAAATAAACATCTTCCTTAGTAATAATATAAGGATAAGGCTCTGTCCCCCTGAAAATACCTGTGATATCGATATCACAGGTTAGACAATATGGTTTTTCCGGTTCAATTATATTCGTGTTAAACAACATATCAAGACACTGTTCAATCCATTGAATAACATTAACATTTGTTGCAGAGGTAATCGCGATCCCTAATTTAGCATCAGGCAAAATACAAACTTCAGATTTAAAACCAGCATAGGAACCATCATGTTGTATTATTCTTTGCCCTTCTCGTTGGCTGATAATCAAACCGTAAGCATAGTTATTGCGATTGCCATTGGTTAAATCTGGTGTACGAGATAATTGAGGCAACAGCTCCTGAACAATAGATGGCGAATAAAATGCTCTGATCCAGCGACACAAATCATTCACCGTAGAATAAACCCCTGTGCCACCTACCACGGAACCATTGAGATCATACCTTGCCCACCGGTGCGGTTTCTCGTTATAAGTGTAACCCATCGCCCGATCAAAAATAATCTCTGTGACATCATCATAGAAAGAGGTATCTTTCATCTTTAATGGGGCGAAAATATTTTCTTCTGCATATTCTCTCAATGATTTACCTGAAACCACGCTGACGATTTCTGCCAGCAAATGATAGCCCGTATTGCTATAAGCATAATATTCCCCAGGCGTAAAATTAAGTGCTCGTTGCCGCTGCGTCAGTTTTCTTATCAAATCAATATGATGGTAATCAAAACGCGAGTTTTTACCTGCAAGGCGATAAAGTAAAGATTCATCCCGTACTCCACTGGTATGGTGAATAAGATGCTCAATGGTAATATCAGAGAATTCTGCGGGAAAATAATCCAAATATTGCCCAACTTTATCCTTGACGCAGAGCTTTCCTTCTTTCTCCAATAAGGCAATGCAAAAAGCGGTGAATTGCTTTGAAACACTCGCCAAATAGAATTTAGTATTAGGTTTTATAGCAACAGTATGTTCAATATTAGCCTTTCCAATATGGCGCTGATAAATGGTTTTATTACCGTGGGTCACAGCAACAGCGAATGCGCCACCCTTTTTCTTATTTTCAATATCAACCAATTCGTCTATTTTCTTAAGAAGCAACTTAATTTTATCTGTAGATATAGTAGATTCCATCATGAATTCCCTTATTTTAAGGTTATAAAACAGAACATATATACGACCTGATAGCAATATCATATACGGGTAATACTGTAAGACGTAAATAGCAAATCATCCAAGTGATAACCATCATCATTTAATGTATGAAAAGCTATATAAAATAGCTACGGTTGTAAATCAAAATTAGTTAACCCTTGCAAACAATTATTCGCCGACAGTAATCATTTTGGTAATTATATTTCCAGAAAACAGGCAAAACATAAATATGATAGTTTTGCCTGGAATAAAGTATATCTAAATAAAAAATATCTTTAGACTCTCAATAACATCAATTCCATCCTACCCATCAAACTACAACGAATTCTATCTTCCAACAACGTGAATCACTGATATAGAAATGAGGTTTATTGGTATCAGTATCTAATTCAAAATCAATAATCAGTTCAGTACTGGGTGAGAAATAACTATTCCCATAAATCCGCCGTAAGACTTCCTTTTTACCAATATAAACAACTCCATCAATATAAATTCCATCGCCAGAAGCGGAAACAGTCATCGTTGCTTCTGTTTCATGGCTATAATAACGCCCTGACAATCGCTGAATATCGACACCACCATCATCAATCATCTTATCTAAATAAAAAACATTGCCATTTTCATTAATCAGCTCCAATGCAATGACACTGTCATTTTCAATGATGGGTCTGAACCGGATTTTACCGCCTTTCTCTTGGAATGTACCGTCAGCGTTAAACGTAATCGGGTTACCTTTTTCGAATAAATTACCTAACAAATAAGTCTCTTCCTTGGTAATAATATAAGGATAAGGCTCCATCCCTCGGAAAATACCGGTGATATCGATATCACTGGTTAGGCAGTGCGGCTCTTCCTGCTTAATATCGGTATCAAACAAGATATCAATATGCTGCTCCACCCATTTAGAAACATCAACACCTGTTGCAGCGGTAATCACAATACCTAATTTAGCATCCGGTAAAATACAAACATGAGATTTAAAACCAGCATAGGAACCGCCGTGTTGTATTATCGTTTGCCCTTCACGTTGGCTGATAATCAAACCGTAAGCATAATTATTGCGATTGCCATTGGTTAAATCTGGTGTACAGGATAATTGAGGCAACAGATCCTGAACAATGGATGGTGAATAAAATGCTCTGATCCAACGACACAAATCATTTACCGTAGAATGAAGCCCTGAACCACCGACCACCGTATCGTTGAGATCATCTCTTATCCACTGGTGAGAGCCCTCGTTATAAGTGTAGCCCATTGCCCGATCAGGAATAATCTCGGTTATGTCATCATAGAAAAAAGTGTCTTTCATCTTTAATGGGGCAAAAACATTTTCCTCCGCATATTCTTTTAACGATTTGCCTGAAACCACACCGACTATTTCCGCCAGCAAATTATAGCCCGTATTGCTATAGAGATAATATTCCCCCGGCGTAAAGTTAAGCGCTTGTTGCCGTTGAGTCAATTTTCTGACTAAATCAATATGGCGGTGGTCAAAGTCTGAATTTTTACCTGCTAGGTTATAAAGTACAAACTCATCCCGTAATCCACTGGTATGGTGAATAAGATGTTCAATGGTAATATCAGAATATTCTGTGGGGAAATAATCCAAATATTGTCCAACTTTATCCTTGACACAAAGCTTCCCTGCTTTTTCTAGCAAAGCAATACAAAAAGCCGTGAATTGCTTTGAAGCACTCGCCAAATAGAATTCAGTATTAGGTTTTACAGCCACAGCATGTTCAATGCTAGCTTGTCCGATATAACGCTGATAAATGGTTTTATTGCCGTGAGTAATAGCAACGGCGAGGGCGCCTCCCTTTTTTTTATTCTCAACATTAACTAACTCGTCTATTTTTTTGAGAAACAACTTAATATTATCTGTAGATATAGTAAATTCCATCATTCACTTCCTTATTTAAGGTTATAAAACAGAACATAGATATTCAGTCTAATAGCAATACATATGTGGGCAGTACTGTAAGATGTAAACAGGAAACATCCAAGTGATAATGATTATCATTTAATATATGAAGGGCAATATAAAGTAACTACAGAAGTTGATGTTTACAAAAAACAGACAGAACATAAATATCATAGTTCTGCCTGGGATAAAGTGTATCTAATATAAAATACTTTTAGACTTTCAACAGTATCAATCCCATCCTGCTAGCGAAACGCTGTTCTAAATTTATATTTACTAACCAGTCAATTAAACCGCAACAAATTCCACATTCAAGCAACGTGAATTACCGATATAAAGACGAGATTTATTTGTATCACGATCAAATTCAAAATCAATAACAAACTCAGTACTGGGTGAGAAATAACTATTCCCATAAATACGTCGTAAAGCCTCTTTTTTTACAGGATGGACAATCCCATCAATATAAATATTATCACCAGATGATATAATATTAATTACCGCCTCTGTTTCGTGACTATAATATCTCCCTGACAATAGCTGAATATCGACACTACCTTCATTGTTCATCTTTTTCAAATAAAAAACATTACCATTTTCATCAATCTGTTCCAGTGCGATAACACTGTCATTTTCAACGACGGGTCTGAACTGGATTTTACTTCCTTGCTCCTGGAATGTACCGTCAGAGTTAAAAGTAATCTGGTTACCTTTTTTAAATAAATTACCTAATAAATAAATATCTTCTTTGGTAATAATATAAGGATAAGGCTCTATCCCGCGGAAAATACCAGTGATATCAATATCATTAGTTAGGCAATGTGATTTTTCCGGCTCAATATGCGTGTTAAACAAGATATCCATATACTTATCCGTCCATTGATCAACATCAACATCGCTTGCAGCAGTCATCGCAATACCTAATTTAGCATCCGGTAAAATACAAATATTCGCTCGGAAGCCAGCAAAGGTACCATTGTGTTGTATTATCCTTTGCCCTTCACGTTGGTCGATAATCAAACCGTAAGCATAATTGTTACGATTGCCATTGTTTAAATCTGGTGTACGGGATAATTGAGGCAATAGATCCTGAACAATAGATGGAGAATAAAACGCTCTGGCCCAACGACATAAATCATTCACGGTGGAATGAACCGCTGCACTACCCATCACAGAATTATTGATATCGCTTCTTATCCACTGTTGCGAATTCTCATTATAAGTGTAACCCATCGCCCGATTAGAGATAATCTCGGTTACATCATCACAGATAATGGTATCGTTCATCTTTAATGGAGCGAAAATATTTTCTTCTGCATATTCTCTTAACGACTTACCTGAAGCCACATTGACGATTTCCCCCAACAAATAATAGCCCGTATTGCTATAAATATAATATTCCCCAGCGGGGGCGTTAAATGTCTGTTGTCGTTGGACCAGTTTTTCCATCAAATCAGCATTGCAGTAGTCAAAACTTGAGTTTTTACCTGCCAGACTATAAAGTAAAAATACATCCCGTAATCCGCTGGTGTGATGAATAAGATGCTCAATGGTAATATCAGAGAAATTTTCTGGTAAATAATCCAAATATTGTCTGATTTTATCCTTAACGTTGAGCTTTCCTTCCTTCTCCAGCAAAGCTATGCAAAAAGCCGTGAATTGTTTTGAAGTACTCGCTAAATAGAATTTAGTATTAGGCTGTATAGCAACCGCATGTTCAATGCTAGCTTGCCCGATATGACGCTGATAAATTATCTTATCATCATGGATAATAGCAACTGCGAGAGCTCCACCTTTTTTTTCATTTTCAATATTAACCAGCTCATCTATTATATTGATATACAACTGAATATTATCTTTAGATATCATCGATTCCATCATGAATTTCCCTATTTAAGGTTACAAAACAGAAAATATATATATACAACTTGATAGCAATACATATATGGGCAGTACTGTAAGACGTAAATAAGAAATATCCAAGTAATAATGACTATCATTTAATGTGTGAATGACAATATAAAGTAACTGCGGATGAAAATTAAAATTAGCTAAATTTTATAAACATTTATTTTCTTTCAGAAATTATTTTAGGATCTAATATTTACAAAAACAGGCAGAACATAAATATAACTGTTCTGCCGAGGATGAAGTGTATCTAGTAGAAAATATCTCCAGGTTCTCACAATAGCATCAATCCTATCCTTGCTAACAAAATACTGTTATAAATTTGCATTTACTAACCTAAAAATTAAACTGCAATGAATTCCAAATTCAAGCAGCGTGAATTACTGACATAGAGACGACATCTGTTTTTATCAGGATAAAACTCAAAATCAATAATAAGCTTAGTTCTTGTGGACAAATAACTATTCCCATAAATATGCCGCAAATCCTCCTTTTTCATAGGATGGACAATCCCATCAATATAAATACTCTCACCAGACGATATAACATTAATTATCGCCTCTGTTTCGTGGCTATAATAGCTCCCTGACAATAACTGAATATCGACACTACCTTCATCATTCATTTTTTTAAAATAAAAAATATTACCATTTTCGTCAATCTGTTCCAGTGCGATAACATTGTCATTTTCAATGATCGGCCTGAATCGGGCTTTACCTCCTTGCTCCTGGAATGTACCGTCAGAGTTAAAAGTAATCGGGTTACCTTTTTCGAATAAATTACCTAAAAAATAAACATCTTCTTTGGTAATAACATAAGGATAAGACTCTATCCCCCGGAAAATACCGGTGATATCAATATCATTGGTTAGGTAATGCGGTTTTTCTGGCTCAATATCGGTGTTAAACAATATATCAATATACCGATCCACCCATTTAGCAACATCAACACCTGTTGCAGCAGTTATCACGATACCTAACTTAGTATCCGGTAAAATACAAATATTAGCTCTGAAGCCAGCATAAGTACCGCCGTGTTGTATTATCGTTTGCCCTTCGCGTTGACTGATAATCAAACCGTAAGCATAATTGTTACGATTGCCATTGGTTAAATCTGGTGTACGGGATAATTGAGGCAACAGATCCTGAACAATCGATGGCGAATAAAACGCTCTCATCCAACGACACAAATCACTCACGGTGGAGTGAACCCCTGCACAACCCACCACGGAATTGTTGATATCGCTTCTTATCCACCGTTGCGAATCCTTATTATAAGTGTAACCCATCGCCCTGTTGGAAATAATCTCGGTTACATCATCGCAGATAAAAGTATCTTTCATCTTTAATGGAGCGAAAACATTTTCTTCTGAATATTTTTTCAACGACTGGCCTGAAACCACGCTGACGATTTCCCCCAGTAAATGATAGCCCGTGTTGCTATAAAGATAATATTCCCCAGTGGGGGCGTTAAGTGCCTGTTGTCGTTGGATCAGTTTTCTGACTAAATCAACATGGCAGTAATCAAAATCTGAATTTTTACCTGCCAGACCATAAAGTAAAAATATATCCCGTAACCCGCTGGTGTGATGAATAAGATGTTCAATAGTAATATCAGAGAAATGCGCGGGTAAATAATCCAAATATTGTCTGACCTTATCCTTGACGTTAAGCTTTCCTTCTTTCTCCAGTAAAACTATGCAAAAAGCCGTGAATTGCTTTGAAACACTCGCTAAATAGAATTTAGTATTAGGTTTTATAGCCACCGCATGTTCCATGCTAGCTCGCCCGATATGACGCTGATAAATGGTTTTATTACCGTGAGTAATCGCAACAGCGAGAGCGCCACCTTTTTTTTTATTCTCAATATTAACTAATTCGTCTATTTCCTTGATAAATAATTTAATATTATCTGTAGATATTGTCAGTTTCATCATTAGTCTCCTAACATTTATAAAAAACAGACAGAACATAAATATAACCCGAATTCTGGATAAAATATTGAAGTGACTGCTCCCCACCGTCAACGGCAAGGCTTCCCACTTCTCAGACCGCAACCGTCTGTGTGACGGATTTACGCTGGCCTCCATGGGCAGAAACGACGAGTCCCGCCGCCTGTAATTCTGCTGTGCCCTTGCTCTGTATGTTGATCGCCGCATTGATATCGCGGTCATGTTCAACACCACAGCAAGGGCATGGCCAGCTCCGCTTATGCAGCGGCATTTCCGGCACTTTGTGACCGCAGCAATAGTAGCCAGCCCTAAAGCCCTTTGGGCTTTTCGCCTGATATCCCCGCCCACACTGGGCAAGGGTTTACGGCGGTTTTTGCTAAACGCTTGTTCCAAAATCAGAATTTTAGACCAATAAAAAACCGTTCTAAAAAGGAACAGACTATGAACAAGTTAGTTGAAATTTTCTGTGATGTCGATGATTTCTGCTGCTTTTTCATTCCCCAGTGGGAACAATTTTGTATCGAAAATGGAGTATCGCCAGCGTGTGGACCAGCGAGATAATGACCATTTTGATCCTTTTTCACATGTTACATTATCGCAACTTTAAGGCTTTTTACCTGAAATGTATCTGCGATATCACCACAATGATTTTCTAACTTTACTCAGTTATACGCGTTTTATCGGTGTTGCTGCTTCTATTTTAGTGCCTCTGTGCAGTTATCTCACTAAATTAAAAGGAAAACCTACAGGGATTGCTTTTATTGATTCCACCCGTTTGTATGTTTGCCATAACATCCGCATTCCTCGCTATAAGGTCTTTGATGGTGTAGCCAAAAGAGGAAAAACATTAATGGGATGGTTTTACGGATTCAAGTTACATTTGATTGTTAACCATCAGGGCGAAATCGTGGCGGCTAAATAAAGTGACCGCAGGCAACGTGGATGAGAGAGCTCGTTCGTGAACTCATAGAAAAGGGCATCAAAGGGTATTTGAGCCAGGAACTCAAGGAGAAGCTGGCAGAAACCGGCATCACCTTTATCACTAAAAAGCGGCGTAATATGAAAGCAGATGCGCTGGCTGAGAGGGATAAAATAATGTTATTAAAGCGATTCATTATATACCCGCTATCTTTCAAGTTGCCTCTTTGTTGGCCGCACTCACTCACCCCAGTCACATAGTTATCTATGCTCCCGGGGATTCGCTCCCTTGCCGTCGCGCTGCAAATTGAAATCTATTGGGTATAAACTTATATTTACTAACCTGTAATTAAATTGCAACGAATTCCACATTCAAGCAACGTGAATTACCGATATAAAGACGAGATTTATTTGTATCAGGATCAAATTCAAAATCAATAACAAACTCAGTACTGGGTGAGAAATAACTATTCCCATAAATACGTCGTAAAGCCTCTTTTTTTACAGGATGGATAATCCCATCAATATAAATATTATCACCAGATGATATAATATTAATTATCGCCTCTGTTTCGTGACTATAATAGCGCCCTGACAATAGCTGAATATCGACACTACCTTCATTGTTCATCTTTTTCAAATAAAAAACATTACCGTTTTCATCAATATGTTCCAGTGCGATAACACTGTCATTTTCAATGACGGGTCTGAACTGGATTTTACTTCCTTGTTCTTGGAATGTACCGTCAGAGTTAAAAGTAATCGGGTTACCTTTTTTAAATAAATTACCTAAGAAATAAACATCTTCTTTGGTAATAATATAAGGATAAGGCTCTACCCCTCGGAAAATACCGGTGATATCAATATCACTGGTTAGGCAATGTGGTTTTTCAGGCTCAACATCGGTATTAAGCAAGATATCAATATACTGATCCGTCCATTTAGCAACATCAACATCGATTGCAGCAGTTATCGCGATACCTAATTTAGCATCGGGTAAAATACAAATATTCGCTCGGAAGCCAGCATAGGTACCACTGTGTTGTATTATCCTTTGCCCGGCACGTTGCTCAATAATCAAACCGTAAGCATAATTGTTACGATTGCCATTGGTTAAATCTGGTGTACGGGATAATTGAGGCAGTAGATCCTGAACAATAGATGGTGAATAAAACGCTCTGGCCCAACGACATAAATCATTCACAGTGGAATGAACCGCTGCACTACCCATCACAGAATTATTGATATCGCTTCTTATCCACTGTTGCGAATTCTGATTATAAGTGTAACCCATCGCCCGATTAGAGATAATCTCGGTTACATCATCACAGATAATGGTATCTTTCATCTCTAATGGAGCGAAAACATTTTCTTCTGCATATTCTTTTAACGATTTACCTGAAACCACATTGATAATTTCCCCCAACAAATAATAGCCTGTATTGCTATAAATATAATATTCTCCAGTTGGGGTGTTAAATGTCTGTTGTCGTTGGATAAGTTTTTCCACTAAATCACCATTGCAGTGGTCAAAACTCGAGTTTTTACCTGCCAGACTATAAAGTAAAAATACATCCCGTAACCCACTGGTATGATGAATAAGATGCTCAATAGTAATATCACAGAAATGCGCGGGTAAATAATCCAAATATTGTCCGATTTTATCCTTGACGTTGAGTTTTCCTTTTTTCTCCAACAAGGCTATGCAAAAAGCCGTGAATTGTTTTGAAGCACTTGCTAAATAGAATTTAGTATTAGGCTGTATAGCAACAGCATGTTCAATGCTAGCTTGCCCGATATGGCGCTGATAAATGATCTTATCATCGTGGATAATAGCAACACCGAGAGCCCCACCTTTTTTTTCATTTTCAATATTAACCAATTCATCTATTTTATTGATAAACAACTGAATATTATCTTTATATATCATCGATTCCATCATTAATTTCCTTATATTATATCATAAAACAAGACATATATATTCAGTCTGATAGCAATATATATGTGGGCAGTACTGTAAGACGGAAATAACCAACATCCAAGTAATAATGGTTATCATTTAATATATATACCTAATAGATTTCGAGTTGCATCGCGACGGCAAGGGAGCGAATCCCCGGGAGCATAGATAACTATGTGACCGGGGTGAGTGAGTGCAGCCAACAAAGAGGCAGCTTGAAAGATAACGGGTATAAAGAGAAACAGAAAGTGACTGCCGTTACTCATCAGAATAGGTGAATTCAGACTAGCAATGATTCGCTACCAGCGATTATTTCAGAATTCATACTTAAATCTAGAATTAAACAGCCTGTTACTATTCATAATCATAGAAATGATGGGGAAGGGAGAGAAAATACAAGCAAAACGCATGCACACAGTTAAGATTAATCCCAGTGTGTGCATGCAGGTATTCATCTCTAACATTTACATCCGTCGTATATAAATGTAGAGGCATATTTAGCTATGGTCAAATATTGGAAAAACTTTCAATATCACAATCACTTTTACAATAGTGAAATTATCCCAATACACAACTAGCGTAATAGTGGCTACCGTATGCAAGATACGTAATGCAAACATTACTGCATCCCAAAGGGAATATCTCCAGATAGCCATCATTATTCCTAGTCAAGATAAGACTGTAAAGTTCCGCGCCGCCTTACATCTACGGTTGCACAATGGAAGGAACCGCCAAACGTATTAAAATTCCTGAAATTACATGGAATAGGCGTAAAGCCCCAACGTTTCATCGCAGCAATCATTGGCTCATCCTGCTTTTCAACAATCACCCGCTGTTCATCCAACATTAGAATATTCATGTTGATCCATTTACTGGTCGTATACAGAGGATGGTCATCAGGAATAACCGGCTTAGGCGCATGTAATACATCCCAATTCCTAAACAATTCAGGAATTTTTAATACTTTTTCTGGGTGAATTAATAGTTTTCCTGGCGCCATAGGAACAAAGGTGGCATCAATATGCATAGGGCTATCATCGTTAAATTCAAAAACATGAATACGATATTCATCACCTATATGACGACGAAGCCATTCAATACCAAATTCATTTGTGACATGGCTCTTTTGAGCAATGATGTCTCGCCCACATCGAATAAAATCCGCAGCATCAAAAGTCGGTTCAAATTCAGTTATAGCAAGGGGAACACGCTCCTTGTCATTAGGCTGATGCCATTCGAAATTATATTGTTCTTCGATCAGCTGTGGCTTTGGCCCGGCGCTCCATTTTGCACCTTTCTTAAAGTAATCTTTAAGTAAAGTCTTATATGCCGCCGTCTCAAAATAACGGGAACGCCATGCTAGCGGGCATTCAATAATATCATTTCCAATAACTAGCAGCACATCACGAGGCATTGCACAATAAAATCCTGTACTACTCCAGCCTGGTGCGCCAAATACCTGAGATTGATCTTGCGGATCTGGACGACGTACTGTCACACCTTCACCTTCAAGAATATGGACAAACTCTTCTAACTCTCTAGATGCTGCATCAATTTGTTCTTGCGGAAATGACCGACCCGCATACCGATGAAAATTAGCAATCTGATTCGGTGGTAGTATTGGTTCTATCGCCATATGCCAGCCGGGAAATCTGGCGCCATCAACTACACCGACAATAACCTCCTCAAGTGGGTCCCATTCATTAAAAGAACAAACTGGGGAAGCATTCTTACTATTACTATCTGTTATATTTGAATCAAGCATGTCGTCTCCTGATATTTTAATATTATGTCGCTTTAAAACTATAACAACTGTATTAATTGCGACCCTATTTCATCAATATAAACCTCTTGGAAAAAATTCAATTTCAATATGTCATCATACATAATATTATGGATTTACATATTTTTCAGTTTAAAAAATCAAATTAACTATAATTTTTTTAGATCTAATAAATCCAACAACAAATCATAATATTGGTTATTTAAAACAGTAAAAACTGTTAAAAGATTTATTTTCCCGTTATAAAATGTTTAACCAAGGTAATAATATACAAAACAACTTGATAGTTTCACCGTAATTTTATAACGCTAAAATAAGAATATAAATTTGTCTGCGAGTAATAATATATAGACATTTAAATTTGTAAAGAAATTAAATTTAAGCATTGTAAAATAGAGTTAATGTGATTGTTTGCTAAATTATTATTTACTTATAATAATATTATCGAAGGTAAGTAAAGTGGAATTTATTTATGAGATATTGTTGTTTTATTTTTTAATGATGAATTCCAATAGAGGAAAGCAGGCCAATAATATTATTGGCCTGCTTTTAGTTAATTATTTCTTATTGCATTGGTTCTATAATTAAAGTTTTTATCATACCGGTAAGTTTTATATCACTAACGCCTTCAAATGTTCCTGATATACGAAGATTCTGATTAGACATAGCCGCTAACAATATGTTATAAATTACTAGCGAATGATCCGTGGATTTCTCATCGTCACTATCTTCCCAATATATACCATACTTTTCAATACGGTCCTTCACTGTTAGTACAGATACAACAACTCTTGGCTTAAGTTTATTATTAAATTCGACAGATAATACTTTGCTCTTATCTAGATTTTTATCGCTCATTTCAAACTCCATAATATAATAAATAAATTTATATTACTCAAGATACAGAACAACAAACTGTTTACTTGTGGAATATAAAATAAAGGACACTTCTACTATAAAATCAATATGCATTAATAGGTCATCTACGCATCAGATATAGTAGTTCGCATTTTTAATACTACATTAATACTTTATCTAACACATATAACTATAGATGCCATTCATGCGTTGTCAAATAAAGGTGATAGCTTAATTTTAAAATACGTCTACATTGTCACAAAAGACAGAAATGCAGATCTTCCATATGAGAACCTTGATACATCATTAACTTTTTCTACATCTAACAGTTACATATATAAATTATAATAATATGGGTATTTATCACTCTCCTTAAAAATATAAAATTATTGGTACAATCACAGAGTCAAAAAATAAATTATAGAAATTATAATCGATGTATTGATCGTATAACTATATGCCACTCTTCAGGTAATATTACTCATATCTCTCCGCATTTAGATTAAACTAATAGTATGTAAAATAGAGATAATTTTTTCTCTTTCTATATCATTATTACCACAGATAAATAAACTGTATTTATTTACCAGATATTGTTTCTTTAATGTAATAACAATTCATTAAAATAGACACAGGCAGAACAGTAATATTACCATTCCGCCTGTAGTTAAGTATATTTAATAGAAAATACATTTAGGATTTGAATAAAACCAGTTTCATTATACAAATAAATATTACATTTAATTTCAATTAGTAACAATACGGTATTTGATAACTGATTATATTGCTTAAATCAAATCCGGTTATTCTAAGAAATATTTTACTTCACACACTCATTTAGAAATTTAACAAATACCTCTTAAATTTCAACACCTACTATATATTTCATTTTAGTAAGATGACTTTTTGCGATTTTTACTTTTACTTCTAATTTTTCATGAAGTACACGTAAAAGAGAAAGATAAAGCAACACAATTTTGTCTTTATCTTTATCACCATCAACTAGTAATAGATGAAAATCATCAACTACGCCTAAAATGTTCAGACTAACGATAACTGAGCTGGGTGACAGAATATCAATATTGACCTTCTCTACTTTACCCACTCTGAGCTCATCATCTACAATCAGCTCTTCATTTAATAAAATATCTTTCTTAATTATCATAACATAAACTCCAAAATTCAATCTAACTAATTGATAAATAACTTATATAACTCAAGAATACGTACAATAAGCTATTCATTTTTCCCATATAAAATTGTAACCACTTTCACTAGAAAACAAGGTGTTTATCAGGAATTTATCCAGCATTTAGATAAAATATACAGCATTTTTGATGCCATATTGACGCTTTATCTAATACATATAACTATAGATGCCATTAATGTATTGTCAATAAAATAAAAAAATAAATTTAATTAATTTAAAATCAATATTTTATTACCCAATAAAAAATAAAAAAGATATTACATCCTGTAATGAACAGGATATTTCAGCAATTTTTTCAATCTAATATAATGACAGAGATAAATGATAATAAGAAATAAACAGCTATTTCCCTCTACTCTACAAAAGCTAAAATCGAGAACATCATCTCAGAAACAACAAATAATTCATAACGTTTTAATACTATATTTTATAGAAATAACAAGCGGTATATTAATCAAGTGATGATTTATGGTAAATATTATAATTTCATCCCATTCATCCATTATAATAACAAGAATATAAAATAAATTCCAAGTAATTATATTATTAAATTTATTACAAATCATTAATCATCAACTTGTTATTTATATATATTTTTTATTGCAAAATGAGATATGAAATTAACAACATTTACTATGCAAAAATAATACTAATAAAACGTGGTGTCAATTTTGACTATACCACGTTTTATTACTGAATTTAATATCACTTTACAATATAGAAAAACCACCGACAAATTAATACTATTTTAGATAACAGACTTTTATCCATAATCCTTGGATAACCAATTCTTTATATCCTCAACAACAGGAGTAATCTGCAAAATACCTTCACTATTTCTAAATCCATGACTTAGACCTGAGTATTGATAAAAGGTAATATTCTCTTTCTTTAATTGCTCTTCCATTTTTATCGCTAAACCAGGACTAACCGAATTATCATCCAGTGTTTGAATAATCAAGATAGGTCTTTTAGTCTGACTTAACACTTTATATTGATCAATACCAAGAGATATTCTCCACCAATTAACACCGTGATTACTCATCTCCATATGACTCATATGATTCCCGGCAACTATTTTCTGCTGAAAATCCCTAAATCCTTTAATTGCTTCATCGATATGCTCTGGTGGCACCTCACTCCTCATACTATGAATAACATCATCAGCGAAATACCGACCGCCACCATTCAGTGACACGGTTTTATCAATATAATTGACTTGTGATGTAATCAAATTAGCAACTACTGCTCCTTCACTGCCACCCAATACAATGATCTTGTTATATTTATTCTGATATTTCAAATCACCAATAATCTGAATATAATCCTTAACCCGCTGTTTTGGCGTATCCAATCTAATATAAGCTTTAGGACAATCTGAACGCTCAACAGCATCAGACCAAGGGAGTAATGCATTAATGCCATATTTTTCCACGGTCAGAACATCACTATCGGGATAAATATCACTGAATGTGTCATTCACAAACTTATTATTAACGATACTATTACAATCAGAACCTTGTATCAGTACCAACAAATTCTTACCACCTCTTTGCTTAAGATAGTAAGTTATTTCACTACCATCATGGCGGAAAAATTGTTTATGCGTATTTGTATTTGAGTAAGCGAAACCTATACAACATGAAAAAAGCAGAACAGATGTCATAATTTTCTGTCGTAAAATAGAATGATATGCTTTCATTAATCCCTCCTTTAACTGACATATATAAAGACCACAAATTGACGATATTGTTCCTGTCAGAAGGATTTTTAGAATTTGAAAGCAAGGTTCAGAGTTTTTTATCCAAAGTGCTAACTATAATCACTAAACACCCATACATTTGGAGAGAAGAAATGAAAACGACTTTATCCACAGAACTCTATTAGCCGCGCATTTATGGCGACAAGAATCAAGTGCAGGGTATTGATGTTGTTGTTAGTTTTCATTTATTTAGCTGGTATGGTGTATCGCTACTATTGAACGATTAACCTTGAAAGTAATTTTTTGCGTGTATAGAAACTCCACGATAGGGCTTTCGAAGTTTTTAAAAAATCAAAATATCGTAATATTTACTCATCTCCTTCTTTGGATAACTTATTAGATTTATAAAATCTCCTAAATATAATGTCGATAATCTTGTCTATAAAATAAGGAGGATTTTCCTCCTTATCAGTGCATATTTAGCAAACGAGTTTTAGCTTAGGGTAAACAACACTTCGAAACTCAGCCGGAATCTTTTCCTTAATATCTGCTAAAATTCGGTTATCTGCTCCAATAACCTCTACAAGCTCATTAATAATAGAGTCTAACTTCTCAGCTCTATCCCATTGAACTTTATAAGCTCCCGCATTTATCTTTTGCTCCACTCTCTGTAATTGTCTATTTTCTTTATATACATATTTCATTTTAATAATATTCACTTCGTTATCTATATTTTCTTTATAGGTGATAATCATATAAATATCATTAGATTCCTTTATGGTTTCAATGCTATCGTATTCACTCTCAAAAATAGCTGTTATGAGCTCATCGGGTTGCACACCTCTCACTAAACAAAAGGCTACCATTCTTTCTATAATCTCGTTTACTTTTAATAAGTCGATCATCGTATCATCCTCTTAACTTCCTCAAGTATCCCCGCTATTGCATCTATTGATTTTAGCAATGTTTTATTATCCCTATCCTTAACCGCACCATATATCCTGGATAATTTACTATTAATGAAGCGAACAACAATACCATCATTAACATCCGTTGTCTTTAGATTAAGAATATAGCGATTAAAAACATGGTAAAGCTCAGAACCTTTTTCATCAATACCATTTTCAATCAAAAGATTAGCAACCTCATCCTGTATTCGTGTACTCAATATTTGTCGCATCATTTTTCTCGCTTGTGCAGGCCGCTTCTCTATCAACTCAGGATCTATCAATTTAGCAGCTTTACGAGTTTCGTCTTCCGCAAGAGAATCTTTCAATTTTTCAAGTACATTGGGAGGTATTTCCACCCCTGATTGAATAATTTTATTTATATTTTCAGATACTGACTCATTTATCTCTGCTCTCTTCCTCTCAAATAATTCATTAAAATCTATATCATCGAGATACGAATCTTTATCACTAACAAAAGCACCTTCACTATTCACATTAGCTAACAAATTTTCTCTCTCAATATATTCCCTATCACTGAATGTATATTCTCGGACACTCCTTCTTTTAGCTCTATCAACTTCCTTTTGAAATGTATTCCACATTGTGTTCAACCCAATTTCTTCGTGAAATATTACTAATCCATTATTATCAATTTCAAAGGCTTTTATTTCATCATCAGGTATTGCACGTAATATTCTACCAACCACTTGTGCAAACGCATTAAGACTTCTATATGGTCTGAATATAGCCAGAATACTTAAGTACTTATGATCATAACCTTCCATCAGCATATTAACTGAAATTATAACATCACATTGATGATTTTCAATATTTCTAAAAGCAACACGCAATTCATCAGAAGCCATTTCACTATGAACAATAATAGAATTTAATCCCTCTTCTTTATACCAATGACATAAATCTTCTGCATGAGAAATACTACAACCTACAGCCAATATTTTATGGGGTACTTTACTAGATAATTTTTTTAATTCATTTAATTTTGATATGCTATATTCAATAACATCTTTTGAGCATTCCTCCGATAGAGCAACGCTTTTCTCTATCCACTCTTTATCTTTAAATGCTAACACTTCTTCCTTTGATAATTTAACTTCCTCATCTTCTTTTATAGAAAAATACAGCTCATGAGCATTAACCGTTTCTTTTCTTAGCCATTTCACATACTTATTTTTCATAACCTCTGAAAGAGGAGTTTCATGTATTTTTTCTCCAGGAATTTCTTGGTTATCACCTCGATATGGCGTTCCTGTAACATGAAGTATCTTAGCTTCACTGAAATATCCTAAAACCTCACGCCAACTCTGCGCAGGAGCATGGTGAGCCTCATCAATAATAATAAAATCAAAAAAATCCTGCGGAACTCTACTTATTAGGCTTGTCTCACGCTTACTCGATACTCGATGTATATTAGAGTAAATAATATGACTGGCAAACAAATGCTCATCACTGATATCTTGAAGATATTCATTCACCACAGGAATATCTTTGCTATTAAATATAACATCACAATTCACCCAAAAATTGTCCTCTAAAACCTCTTGCGTTTTTCGTATACTATCTTTAGTAACAAGCCCAGGGGTTATAATGAGAACTCTTTTATTTGATACTCCATATGGTGCAATAGAAATCAAACCACTCTTCCCTGTACCTGTAGGTAGTACTACTAATGCTTCTTTATTATCTGGTTGACTAAAATAGTCTCTAATTTTGATGTATGCCTCAATTTGAGGCGTTCTTAATTTCTTATTTCCCTCAATATTAACTGCTGTATCAAAAAAATAAGACATACATATTTCCTTTATTCCAATGATTATCGCCATAAATATTAAAGTGATTTACTTGCATATCACTGAAATATCTCTCTGCATTCATAAAGAGAATAGTCATCTATTCCATGAATCACATACTAATTACATCTCAACATAACTAACATTAAACTCATATTCATATAAAATAGTCGACATATCATGGTCAAAATCGTGACCAATAGCACGTATTTTAGATCAATAAATTGATTTACACTTTCATTGCTAATTATTTTATCTACGTTATCCATTCTAATGAAAACCTAATAATATCTTACAGCATTTAATTTTATTAATAATTTTACCAAGTAAAGAAATGACTATGATGACGCTATATCTTCATACATTTTATAAGATTTACCCATAATTAAAAATGGCTTTTCTCATTTCAACACCCTTTCGAGCCGAGGAGCCACAAAGATAAGGCAAAGTAACTTATTGATTTTTAATAATTTCACTATATGTATCAATAGGATTTATACTCATTCCCATACACAGGATCTCTGGAATAGGCCAGTGTTAACTCTGGAGAATAGTTTTAATTTTTTCTGCTAGTTCCTGTGGATTGTCTTTGTAAATCATATAAAGCTTATCTTGAAGTAATAGTAACTTCACAGAAACAACCTCTTTATATTCCTCTTCCATTAAGGTAAGTAACTTTGCTTTTCCTTTTATTAGCGATACTATTACAATCAGTACCAACAAATTCTTAC
>NZ_JAHZMK010000026.1:0-12996 GCF_020387775.1 Photorhabdus antumapuensis | reverse complement strand
TACATTTGGAGAGAAGAAATGACAACAACTTTATCCACAGAACTCTATTAGCCGCGCATTTATGGCGACAAGAATCAAGTGCAAAGTATTGATATTGTTGTTAGTTTTCATTTATTTAGCTGGTATGGTGTATTGTTGCTATTATTTAGTAAACCCGGCAAATATCACCGGGTATTATGATGCGTTTTTTTAACATCCAGACATCATGATGGTTTTCGGAATGATGAAGGGTTCCTCTGAACCTGCTGCTCATTAACGGAAGAAAATAAATAGTAAATTTTGTCCTCTACTGATGGGTCTCTTTTCATTTTTATGACAATTTTGGAATCCTCTCTGGGAACACGATAATAAGCTATAAGCCCTTTTTCCTGATTTTCATAATCAAAATCGAGAACCAAGATTTTTTCATCCCCTGAATCGGGATAATAATAATACTCTTCGAAATAAACCACTTGCCCATCCTTAACAAAGATAATCTTGGAAAAAATATCAGTCCTTTCCTTTAACTCCGCGCCAATGACAGACTTAATTTCGTCAAGATTCCAACCACTATCAATAATATACAACGTGTCCCATTTAAACAGCGTGATTTTGCTGATGTTAACCAAGCAGTCTGTGTTTTGCTGGCAATGTTTATCAGCATAATCAAACATACTCTTAATAATGCTAAACTGTCGGTTACTATTGAACATAAAAAAAACTATCAGCAATGTACATGAAAAAAAAATGATTTTATTTTTTCTGCTGTTCCAATTGCATCGCCAATAGTTACTCAGGTGAAAAGCCATCTTCATTTCCTCTTTCAAATACCGAGTTCATATAAGAAAACTGCTCATCGGTGATTTTTTCTTTGACAATCTCAAACCCCATCGCATTTTTCTTGGCAACATACAGTCCTTCTTTATGAAAGCGATTCAACACTGCCTTGGCCTGCGCTTTCATTGACGAGTTCTTGCTCTGTAGGCCAATCCTACGCCCTATCTGGTTATTGAGTAAATCAATTGTCTGATCTGCGTCCTTAAGTAATGCAAAAACCGCATATATACAACTTAAGGTTGATGGTGACACAACAGGTCCTGATGAGCGCTTATCTGCTTTAGCATCGCATATGCTGGGACTTCTACAGCCTGTTCATCTATTTGAGTGTTTATATAAAGAGCACCCGATTATTGGTTCACTTATTGCCAGACAATCAGGTTTAAGAATTTATCAATCAGCCACACCGTTTGAAGCATTAAGTTGGGCGGTTATCGGTCAGCAAATCAGCGTCAGAGCGGCCATATCTATTCGCAGGAGATTTATTCAGGCAATGGGAGTTCAGCATTGCTCCGCTTAAGCCAATTAATTGAATCTGACAAATTAACATTAGCTATCTCTAATAGTGAGCCAGATATTCAACAGTTAATAGATAATCTACTCGCGATAAAAGGCATTGGTATGTGGACAATTAACTATTCCCTGTTACGAGGATTCAACTATTTAAATGGCTCATTACATGGCGACGTCGCAATAAGACGTAATATCCAAAAATTGTTTAATCAAAATGAAAAGGTTTCCGCAGAACAAGCAGAAAAATGGTGGGCAGATTTCTCTCCCTGGAAAGCTCTATTAGCCGCACATTTATGGCGACAAGAATCAAGTGCAGAGTATTGATGTTGTTGTTAATTTCTTTAGCTGGTAATAGGTGTATCGCTGCTATTGAACGATTAACCTTGTCTATAAAATAAGGAGGGGTTTCCTACTTATCAGTGCATATTTAGCCAACCTCGGACATTTCATCTGCCGCATCCAGTAGCTAGCAGGTTTTATAAAGAATTGCGTATACAAATTTTACGGACTCGCCCTTAGGTAAGTCCGTATGAAATTGTTGAATCAATTACTGGCACCTATCTGTTTCATAAGCACGTCCTCGTCCCAGAACAGATACTCTTCATCCATAACGACTCCTTCAAATCCTTTAGCTTTGACTTTGGTCCAGTGCCCAAGCGTTGCCATAGGGAGGTGATAAGACTTACCTGTAGGTTTGATAACCTTACCACCACCCAGATCCATAGGTTTCGTAAATGTTCCATCAGTAAATCCCGTTACAGCAGTCCATTCCCCATCATTTGTACCAAACCGCACCGGGTGCTCTGTGATTCGGTTGTCAGGGGCAAATGTCCACATATACTTCAGATCGTCAATGTGCTGTTGAATCCCCTTGGTAGTATGACCATCAGGATAGTGAACAAGAATGTCCATGGCATGGCTCTTATGTAGCTCCCACCATTTTTGGTTTGTATAGACTTTGAAATCAAGGTCGTCAAAGTTAGCCAGATTCTTTGCCAGAACTGCGGACATACCTTTGACTTTAGGTGCGGGTTGGTTTACTTTCGTGCCGGGCCAATTGTTCTGCACCGCAAACGCTATTGGGCTGGCAGTAAATAGTAAAAGTGTGAATAACGATAACCTCTTGAGACTTTTCATGATCTTTCCTCTTTGTTAGTGCTAAAGGAACTAAAAGATTGTTCTATATACCCAATAGATTTCAAGTTGCAGCGCGGCGGCAAGTGAACGCATCCCCAGGAGCATAGATAACTATGTGACCGGGGTAAGTGAAAGCAGCCAACAAAGCAGCAATTTGAAGGATGAAGGGTATAGCGAATTAAGTACTGTTGGCCCCCCTACATTGGATAGATTAAAAATGATAGTTCATCAGTTTGCTTGACCTTGATTAGATGGAGAAGAACCCTCCAAAACAACACGGTTTCATAAAGAGCAAATGACTAAACTGACTCACACACCGGATAACTATCGTATAGAAAGTCATCAAGGCCCCCCGATACTACGCCTAATAGAAAAGCCTGTAAATAGTCACCATGAGTAATTATAACGATGCAAAACCAACCAATGCCAATTGGCCGTTTCTACATCAAAATCGATTTCCATCAGTTTCAGGCAGGTATCACACAAAGGAACGGTGAGATCATTCTATCTTCATTACTTCAACAGGCGCTTTCTAAAGGTATTTTTCAAAATCAATATTTTCCCACCGCGCAAATCGAAGTTCTTGGGTACAAGCACCCGTTAGCAGGATGATTTGAATGGCGGAAGATCACAGGAGTCGAACCTGCCAGAGACCGCTGGCGGCCTCATCTGGATTTGAAGTCCAGCCGCCCCACCGGGGACGATGATCTTCCATATACATACCAAAGAATTATGAAAAGAAGTTAATCATAGCGCATATTATCTGGCTTCTGAATCCGTTTGCTGAAATCATTCTCAATTTCCTAAAAAGCATTAAATTTTATTGTTCATAAGCTCAACATTCACGTTGAGTTTGTCGAATTTTACCTACATCTTATTAGCCGATACCCATTACGATACCGCATTGCTCCGCTCAGCAATGTATCCAAAACATAAACAGGACGCTTTATATGACTAATCCGTTACTCGTTCCATCAGGTTTACCAAAATTTTCTTCTATTAAACCAGAACATGTTGTTCCCGCTGTAAAAGAAGTCATTGCCAATTATCGCCAAACCGTCGAAAAAATATTGGCCGAGAATACCGTTTTTACCTGGGATAATCTGTGTCAACCACTGGCCGAAGCAGGTGATAAACAGTCCCGTGCATGGTCACCCGTCAATCATCTGAATTCAGTTAAAAACAGCCCAGAATTACGTGCCGTCTATGAAGAAAGTTTGCCATTACTGTCCGAATTCAGTACCTGGTTAGGTCAGCACAAGGGACTATATCAAGCCTATAAGTCATTACGTGAAAGTGCTGAGTTTGAGAAGCTCTCTCTGCCTCAACGCAAAGTTGTCGAAAATGCACTGCGTGATTTTAAACTATCAGGTATTGGTCTGCCCGCAGAGAAGCAGAAACGTTATGGCGAGATTAGTGCGCGTTTGTCAGATTTAAGTTCGCAATTCAACAATAATGTGCTTGATGCCACTATGGGCTGGACCAAATTAATTACTGATGTGAAAGATCTGTCTGGTCTGCCTGAAAGCGCAATTGCCGCCGCTAAAGCACAAGCAGAAGTTAAAGGACAAAAAGGCTGGCTACTGACTTTAGAAGCACCAAGTTACCAACCCGTTATCACCTATGCAGATAATCGTGAACTGCGTCGGGAAATTTATTACGCCTACAATACCCGCGCATCCGATCAAGGCCCAAATGCAGGTAAATGGGATAACAGCGACGTGATAGCCGAAATTCTTGCGCTGCGTCACGAACAGGCACAATTGCTTGGTTTCAAAAATTATGCTGAACAATCCCTTGCAACCAAGATGGCAAAAACCCCGAAGGAAGTATTGGATTTTCTGAATGATTTGACAAAACGGGCGCATCCACAGGGCGAAGAAGAAGTAGATGAATTAAAAGGTTTTGCTAAATGGCATCATTGTGCCCACAAGCTGGAAGCTTGGGATATGACTTATTATGGCGAGAAACAAAAACAGTATGAGTTCTCTATCAATGATGAGCAGTTACGTCCTTATTTCCCTGAACAAAAGGCTGTTGAAGGGCTATTCGAAGTTGTTCGCCGTATCTATGGTATCACGGCCAAAGAGCGCCATGATGTAGAAACTTGGCACCCGGATGTCCGTTTCTTTGATCTGTACGATGACACAAATGAGCTGCGCGGTAGCTTCTATATGGATCTGTACGCACGCGAGAATAAACGTGGTGGCGCCTGGATGGATGAGTGTATCAGCAGAATGCGTCGTTCCAACGGCGAACTGCAAAAGCCTGTCGCTTATCTGAACTGCAACTTCAACAAACCTGTTGGCGATAAGCCAGCGCTGTTCACCCACAATGAAGTTAACACGCTGTTCCACGAGTTCGGTCACTGTCTACATCATATGCTGACCCAGATCGAAACGGCCGGTGTTTCCGGTATTGGCGGTGTACCGTGGGATGCAGTCGAAATGCCAAGCCAGTTCATGGAGAACTGGTGTTGGGAACCAGAAGCACTGGCATTTATCTCTGGTCACTACGAAACTCAAGAGCCTCTACCACAATCCATGTTGGATAATCTTTTGGCAGCGAAAAACTATCAGGCGGCTATGCGGATCTTACGTCAACTTGAGTTTGGTCAGTTCGATTTCCGTCTGCATGTTGAGTATGATCCAAAGAAAGGTGCTCAGACCATGAAAACCTTAAAAGAAGTGAAAAAATTGGTCTCGGTAGTGCCTTCACCTGAATGGGGCCGTTTCCCTCATTCATTCACCCACGTCTTCTCCGGTGGTTATGCCGCAGGTTACTATAGTTATTTATGGGCTGATGTGTTGGCAGCCGATGCTTACTCCCGTTTCGAGGAAGAAGGCATTTTTAACCGCGAAACCGGGCAATCTTTCCTTGATAACATTTTGTCCCGTGGGGGTTCTGAAGAGCCAATGGAGCTGTTCAAACGCTTCCGTGGCCGTGAACCAAAACTGGATGCAATGCTGCGCAATGCCGGTATCAAAGGATAATTAAGGTGGGTATCTGTTTAATCTGTGAACAAGGCGCTGATAACAGCGCCTTATCTCAACGGGTAGAGCGCTGGGGGTTGGTGCATGACGAAAGCGCTATTATGGCGTTGGTCCTTACCCCTCAACGCCTTGAACTTCGCAAACGGGATGAGCCAAAGCTAGGCGGCATCTATGTCGATTTTATATCAGGTACAATGGCCCATCGCCGCCGCTTTGGCGGCGGACGCGGTGAAGCAGTCGCTAAGGCCATAGGGATCAAAAAAGATTATCTGCCAACAGTCGTGGATGCTACCGCAGGCTTGGGACGCGATGCCTTTGTGCTGGCATCACTGGGTTGCCATGTAAGAATGCTGGAACGCCATCCTGTGGTCGCGGCATTGCTGGATGATGGGCTGCAACGGGGTTATCAGGATGAAGAAATGGGTGGCTGGTTGCAAGAGCGCATGACACTGCTCCATGCCTCTAGCATTACAACACTGGCCGATATTACGCCACAGCCCGATGTTGTTTATCTTGATCCTATGTATCCACATAGGCAGAAAAGTGCACTGGTGAAAAAAGAGATGCGGGTGTTCCAATCTCTGGTTGGCGCTGATGAAGATGCTGATAGTTTGCTATCCCCTGCACGGGCTTTGGCAAAACGCCGCGTCGTGGTAAAGCGGCCTGATTATGCAGAACCCTTAGCTGGTGTCGCTGCATCAGCAGCTATCACCACGAAAAACCACCGTTTTGACATTTATCCTTGTTAAAAAAATCAGCCGTATATTGCGGCTGATATCTTTTAACCTACAGAATACCTTGAGCAAGCATCGCGTCGGCAACTTTCACAAATCCAGCAATATTCGCACCCTGAACATAATTGGTCTGTTTGCCCTCACCACCATACTCAACACAGGCGTGGTGAATATCTAGCATGATGTGATGCAAACGTGCATCCACTTTTTCAGCCTTCCAACCTAAACGGGCCGCATTTTGTGCCATTTCCAGACCAGACGTTGCCACACCACCCGCGTTGGCGGCTTTACCTGGTGCAAATAGCACGCCTGCTTCAATAAAGGCTTCAGTCGCTGAAATAGTTGCTGGCATATTCGCCCCTTCAGCAACAGCTTTCACGCCATTCTTGATAAGAACCTTAGCCGCATCCAAATCCAGCTCATTCTGGGTGGCACATGGCAAAGCGATATCAACCGGCACAGACCACGGTTGTAACCCTTTCAAGAAAGTCAGACCCCGCTCTCTGGCATACTCTTCCACACGGCCATAGCGTTGGTTTTTTATCTCTTCAAAATGAGCCAGCTTCTCCGGTGTGAAACCCTCCTCATCAACTAAGGTACCGCCGGAATCAGAAGCGGTTACCACTTTCGCTCCCAATGCCATGCATTTTTCAATCGTATATTGCGCGACATTACCTGCACCGGAAACCGATACGCGCATACCTTCAAAGCCCATGCCATGACGTTTTAGCATGGCATTGACAAAATAGACCAGACCATAACCGGTGGCTTCCGGGCGAATCAAGCTACCGCCAAAAGAGAGACCTTTGCCAGTAAATACACAAGCCGTGTTATTAGAAAGCTTTTTCATCATCCCTGACATAAAAGCCACTTCACGGCCCCCCACACCAATATCACCTGCGGGAACATCAGTATCTGGCCCCAAATGGCGGTACAATTCTGTCATTAATGCCTGACAAAAACGCATCACTTCGCCCTGGCTTTTTCCTTTAGGATCAAAATCTGAACCTCCTTTACCACCACCCATTGGTAAAGTTGTCAATGCATTTTTTAAGGTTTGCTCAAAGCCCAGGAATTTCAGAATAGAGAGGTTCACTGATGGATGAAAACGCATACCACCTTTATATGGCCCAATGGCTGAGTTGAACTGCACTCGCCATGCACGGTTTACCTGAACTTTACCTTGATCATCTACCCAACAAACCCGGAACTGGATAACCCTTTCTGGCTCTACCATACGCTCCAGTAAGCTGTGTTCACGGTATTTCTGGTTTTGTTCAAGAAACGGCCAAAGAGAGGTAAATACTTCCCTAACAGCCTGGAGATATTCTGGTTGATATTCATCCCTGCGTTGAATCGATCCAAGAAATGAAGACAAAGATAGTAAACAGCTCATTTAGTTATTCCTTATTTCTACTTCGGTTTTGATGGAACCCCAGTCATTTTCTAATAATTATTTTTGTCGAAAATGTGAGGTAAGTTGTGTTTGCCCTTTGAATATATCACTGTTCTATATTCATCTTTCAAGAAGTTTTTTTGCAGAAAGGTAAAAAAAATTACTTGATTGCACCGGGCATAAGCCAAACAGTACTCCATTTCACCCAAAAAAACGCCTGCATAAGCAGGCGATTTTATCGAATAACTTTTCAATCTGTTGTCATTCATCATCACGCAGAGGAACAATCAGCATATCAACATGCACCGTGTTAATTAACTGACGAGCAGAAGACATCAATTTGCTCCAGAAATCCTGATGATGACCACAAACAACCATATCTATGTCATATTTCTTAATTGCATCAACGAGTACTTGCCCCAGATCACCACTACCACTCAGGGTCTCCTGAATGTCATAGTTTGAATCTGCGGAGAGAGCTTTCAGCGCACTGCGGGTCTCGTCAGTAATACGTTGCTGCATATCACCGAGATTAACATCAATCAAACCGGTGTAGAGATCGGAATAGTTAACATCAACATGGATCAGGGAAACTTTGGCATTGTACGGTTTTGCCATAGAAACAGCTTTTTTCACCAAAACCTGACTTTCTGGGGATAAATCAACCGCAACAAGAATATGTTTGTAGGTCATAAGCGAACTCCTTCCATAATGCCGAGTTAGTGAGTTGGCAGGGCAAATTGCCACTATCCTGTGTTTATTACTATCTAGAATGTGCTTCAAATATTGTTTCGATCACAGCTCGTCGTACTTAGCGATTGAGCAAAGAACATCCACCAAACAACATATACCACAATTGCTCTTCCTGCCACTTGATGGATAGCAAAATCCTGCGCTGAATTTATGGTCTTTCTTGATACCCAATATATTTACGTGAACAGCTAAGCAATCTCTCTAAGGTTGCATGGTTGGATAGAACTGACTAGATGGGTGTTTATGACGTTTTTCTGCTAGTTTTGTCCCAACTTACACAGAACAGGTTTTTTGTACTATCTGGCTATCTTTCCTACAATAAATATAACGGTGTCACCACCTGCAATTTTGATTTTTTCTTTTTTGTGACAGCTCTAGCTAACCATTCTAAGGAGGGGATTATGTTCAGTACAATCGCACTGTTTTGGGCACTGTGTCTTGTCTGCATTATCAATATGATGCGCTACTTCTCTTCACTACGAGCATTGCTGTCCATTCTTCGTCAGTCTGACCCCTTGCTTTATCAATCAGTAGACGGTAACGGCTTTTTCACTACTCATGGGCAACTTAATAAGCAAATACGGCTAGTGAACTATATCAATTCACAACGTTACCTTGATCATCATGATCCAGAAGTTGTTCTTCGTTGTGAAAGGTTGAGGAGACAATTTATTTTGACCAGTGCACTGAGTGGATTAGTTGTTATTTGCCTGATTTCTATGTTGATTTGGTATTAAATGAAAAGGCGGTAATAGTTAACCCATACCGCCTTCAAATTATTCATCAAAATAATTAAATCAGTTTCAAAGCGAACCAGTAAAGTGTACCAGACAACCCGATTGAAACCGGCAGCGTCAGTATCCAAGCCAACATGATATTTTGGATGGTTTTCCCCTGAACACCACCGCCATCTACTAACATCGTTCCAGCCACCGCAGAAGAAAGTACCTGTGTAGTAGAGACCGGCATGCCGGTATAACTCGCAACACCAATTGAAACAGCCGCAGTCATCTGAGCTGAAACACCCTGCGCGTAGGTCATACCTTTTTTGCCAATCTTCTCACCAATAGTGACTGCAACACGTTTCCAGCCAACCATCGTTCCCAAAGACAGAGCTAGTGCTACCGCAATGATAATCCAGACAGGCGCATACTCAACGGTGTGTAATAAGTCTTTCCGCAATTTATTCAGGAAACGGGCGTCTTCGGTACTGGTTTCAGGCAGTTTAGCCAGCGACTCAGCCGTATCAGCAATACACATCAACATGCGACGCATATTGTTACGCTGTTCAGCATTGAGCTCACTGTAGCTCTGAATGCCCTTCAATAGGCTTTCTGTCTGGTCAAGAACAACGACAGCACGAGTACTATCACAATGGAATCGTCCTGGTTCATCTTCCGCAATAGCGACCGATGGCGTCAGCTCAATTGCATGGGATAACGCTGAGCTATGTTGCTGATAATATTGCTGCAAGTGAGTAATAGCATCGTAGGTACGGGCAATGTCATAGCCATTAGCATTCATGTTTACGACAAATCCCGCTGGAGCTACACCAATTAGCACCAACATAATCAAACCAATACCTTTCTGACCATCATTCGCCCCATGAGAGAAGCTGACGCCTACCGCAGATAAAATTAGCGCAGTGCGTGTCCAGAAAGGAGGTTTACGCTTACCATCTTTCTTTTCACGTTCAGAGGGAGTCAGATGAATACGTTTACGTTTCTTGGTGCTACTCCAGTAACGGCGCAGTAGAAACACGATTGCCCCCGCAATGATCAATCCGATTAAAGGAGAGAGGATCAACGACAGGAAAATCTGTATCATCTTCGGCACATTCAACGCATCAACCACAGAAGAACCAGTTACGATCGCATTGGTCAAACCGATACCAATGATAGAACCAATCAAAGTATGAGAACTGGATGCCGGTAAACCGAAATACCAAGTCCCAAGGTTCCAGACAATCGCAGCCAGCAACATGGAAAACACCATAGCAAGGCCATGAGCAGAACTGACATTGAGAAGAAGATCGGTTGGAAGTAAATGTACAATCGCGTAAGCGACACTTAATCCACCAAGAAGAACACCAAAGAAGTTAAATACCCCAGCCATAACGACGGCGAACTGTGCTCGCATAGCACGGGTATAAATAACTGTTGCTACCGCATTCGCGGTATCATGAAAGCCATTAATGGCTTCATAAAATAGCACAAACAGTAGGGCCAGTACTAACATTAGGCTGGTGTGAAAATCCAAGCCAGTAAAAAGATGTAGCATAAACGTTAAGCCAGTTAGTTGGACATGAACGCGGCGCATTATCAGTGACAAATGCTAGCGGGGGAAGTGAAATATGAACTTTTTTTGATTCCATGACAACTAGATAACAATAAGAAATAGGAATATTCCTTATATATCATTAAATTACATATCTTTTAAAAAATTGACAATTTTAAGACAAAAGTCAGTTTACATGAAAAATTTAAGTCATAAGGGACTTTTTCCCCATAAACTTATCAAAAATGTAACATATTAGGGGAAATTCCCCACTAAATTATTTAGCCATAAAGAGAAAAGCAGTGGAAAGATTTGATGCAGTTATTATTGGTGCCGGTGCAGCAGGTTTGTTTTGCGCCGCTCAGGCAGGACAGCTCGGTTTACGGATACTGGTTCTGGATAATGGTAAAAAAGCTGGGCGTAAGATTTTGATGTCCGGTGGTGGACGTTGCAACTTCACTAATATGTACACAGAACCAACCGCTTATTTTTCTGCTAACCCTCATTTTTGCAAGTCTGCTCTGGCCCGTTATACACAATGGGATTTTATCGAATTAGTTCAACGTTATGGCATTGCTTACCATGAAAAAACACTGGGGCAGCTTTTCTGTGATGATTCTGCCCAACAGATAGTCGATATGTTGCTGAAAGAGTGTGAAACCGGTCAGGTTACTATTCGTCTGCGCAGCGAAGTTAGCCACGTAGAAAAAAATGAGCAGGGTTTCATTATCACCGTTAACGGAAAGCAAGTAAGTACACGCTCACTTGTCATTGCTTCCGGCGGGTTATCTATGCCTGGCCTTGGCGCAACTCCTTTTGGTTACCGGATTGCAGAACAGTTTGGCTTGAAAGTCTTGCCAACCCGCGCCGCTCTCGTACCTTTTACGCTGCATAAACCACTCCTGGAGCAACTTCATGTGCTCTCTGGTGTGTCTGTTCCTGCTCTTGTCACCGCAGAAAATGGGGTTTTGTTCAAAGAAAATATCCTGTTTACCCATCGGGGACTTTCTGGTCCAGCAATCTTACAAATTTCCAGTTACTGGCAGTCAGGAGAGTTTGTGAGTATTAACTTACTTCCAAACATTGATTTAGAAGCCTTTCTTGAGCAAGAACGGAGCTCTCACCCCAACCAAAGCATAAAAAATGCTTTGGCAAAATTATTACCGAAGCGGCTAACAGAGTGCTTGCAAACGCTCGGTCAAATCCCAGATATTGCTCTTAAACAACTAAACCCAAATCAGCAAAAACAGTTGGCTGTAAACCTCCAATCATGGCAAGTACAACCCAACGGTACTGAGGGCTATCGCACCGCCGAAGTGACGATGGGAGGCATTGATACTCACCAGCTCTCATCTAAAACGATGGAAACTAATCAGGTAAAAGGGCTCTATTTTATTGGTGAGGTGGTAGATGTCACCGGTTGGCTTGGGGGCTATAACTTCCAGTGGGCATGGAGTTCCGCTTGGGCATGTGCGCAAGCGTTGTGACTGGTGTGGAGAGACAATAAAGTTTGCCCGTAAGAGCGATTTGCCTTATGTTCTTACTGGCAACCATAGCAGCCACAATGGGTTTTCAGTATGGGCACAGCAGAAAACTAAATAAGCTTTCAAAAAAATAGATCACTTGAAGGGAACTCAGTCCAATTTTGGCGATCTAATCAATCGCCAAAAATCACAAACCCCAAAACGGGCTGAGTTATGCCCATCATAGCACCAATACCCCGAAATGAACGAAGCAGATACCCGTGATAAGGATTATGCTCGCCGATTAATGGCATTATTGATGCTACATGAAGGTCATACAGTGGCTCATGTCGCCAGAACCTTGCATGCCGCACGTTCTTCGGTTAATCGCTGGATTAACTGGTTTACCTTGTGTGACTTGGACGGGCTTGATTCCCCCATTAATACAGTACGGAAGGAAACACACTACGGGTCTAATTTGGACAATCAGACCCACAGTGTTGTTTCCAGTACATAGAGACAGCGACGGTGGTGCAGTTTGTGGTTTATAACCGATTCTTTGCCAATGATAATCCCCGAAACATAGAAACAAAGCTCCACTGACAATTGGGCGCCAGTTTTGGTGAAGACAGCCAGCGTCTGAGCAGCGGTCATGCAGCTGAAAACATGGTATTCATAAAATAGCCCTTAACCTACAAAATGAAAAAACAGCTAAAGTAAGCGTGAAAACCAAACGCCAGAAGGTAAGGTGGGATAATAACTAAATGAGATAATAATTAAATGTAATAATAATTATATTAATAATTAAATGGAATAATAATTAAATGGAATAATAATTATATAATGAAGGTTGTAGCAGGCTTGTGAGGTGTCCAAAAGTCATACGCCACTACAGAGTGCATTATCCAGTGGCT
>NZ_JAHZMK010000025.1:0-70447 GCF_020387775.1 Photorhabdus antumapuensis | reverse complement strand
CGTATCCAGCAATTTTTGTCGTCTGGGGTTTATAGGTTTCTGAATCATTCGATCCTATAGTTTTCCCGCTACTTTTCACCTATCGTAGCCGGAAGATAATGTTTTGGATTAACGGTACATAGTTACTAAAAAGCGGATTCCCCCCTTCACCCTGCGATAACATTGCTCCATCACGGTTCTCATAGTAATACTGGATAGCATTCATTAATTGTTGCTCGCTTAGCATCAATTTTTTTCCTTGATTTACATCATTTTCCCTTTGAGCTTTATATACTTACCTACCCTTTGCCCCAAATTCACCAGCATTACTTCAACAAATTCTCAACAAAACAGAAACATCATACCGAAAAACAGGCACAGTATTAATTATTGAACAATAATTAGTAGCTCGGATAAATTATTTTACTCCACATAACCCCCCTGATGAGGTACCACCCATGAAAAAGTTATCAGCTTGTCTTTTAGTATTGAGCGTCTCTGCTTTCTCGCCTAACTTCGCGTCTGCAAGTATCTGTTTTCAAAATGAGAAAAATCTAGGTAAATGCGCTAAATCATGTGCACCAGTCATTTTCCTTAGCCCTTTCCTTGCGACAGTTTGCCTTTAAATCAATGAACAACGATATATTGAATAAACAAAGTGACCAGGACAGTTTTGTTCTTGTCACTTTACTGTCGCGCGGTAAAATATATACCACACGAACCAAAAACAATAAAAAATCTTATCAAAAAAATGCAAAATAAGATGCAGGAAATTTATAATCTGTGCAACATGGTTATTATCTTATTTTAATATTGTCGCTTTCATAACACGAATTATTTTATATTTTTTAACAATCGATTATTTTAAATAAATTTAATGCAGATTAAATGAATTACCCAATTACCAAACTTACAAGGTAAAATTACAATTAAAAATATTTTCTCTCCAACAAATGATAATTTGAGCAACTAAAAATATTAGAAAAAAAAACACCAGAAAACAATTAATTATCTATATCATTTCAATATTATATAATTTAAGAGACACAATTTTCGAAAATTCTTATTAATGGCTTATAGTTACATTGATAAGCAGAAATATTAGCCTCAATCCACTGTCTAGCATCTATAGATTCAAAAGAGATTTTATATCCACAGTTTATAACAATATATTCAAATAACAGTCGTTGTGTTCGCCCATTACCTTCTCTAAAAGGATGAATCACATTTAATTCCGCATAATATTCAGCAAGTTTTCTAATAAGCTCCTGATAGTTTAATCCTACAAGATAATTTTCATTTTCTAGCATATCAAATATCCTATTCCCTTCTATCTCAATACATTTAGCATGACAGAAACGGGTATCCCCTTTAGATATATCAATTATCCTTAGTTGACCAGACCAATCATATAAATCAGAAAATATCTGTTTATGGAGTTGACACCAAAAAACCAAATCGTAAGGTGGTTCCTGGAATGAAATATTCAATATAGCAAGTTCAGTGAGTTCCCTTTCTGCCTGTTCAAGCACAGCCGGATTACGAATACCTAATTTATTAATCAGTGTATCTATACCAGGATATGTGTAGGGATCTTGCCCTGCTCCATATTTATCTACCATAACTACCTCATTGTAAACTATATTTTTTAATTAGTTCATCTTTAAGATTTTTTTGCTCTTTCAGTGTTTCAGGCAAACTATTCATAACAATATTCATCCCTTCAAGACGCATGCTATCTCTATAGTTTTTTAATTTTACACGGTCAAAATAATGTTTTTTTTCATTATAAGTTATCATTATTGTTTTTCTATTCTTTTGGTTTCTAATATCTTTCTCTTGCTGACGGGAATATTTAAACTTAGCCAGATCCAAATTGCTCAATTTACCGTTAATCGCCTGACCACTTTCAAATATCCCCCAAGAAATAACTTCAAAATAACTGACCTTCCCATTCCTAATACGGTTAATCTTTACCTCTAAGTCTTGTTGCAATATTTGCAAAACCTGTTGCACCTTACGTTCAGATATCCCTGTCGCTTCTACAATTGAACGGGTATTAGGATGATCTAATTTAGTCAAGGCCGCCATAACAGCTAATTCATATTTCATTTGAATTTCCAAGATACAATCTATGCAACAATAGTATAAAACATCAAAGTAACGAAAACCAGAAAAGAGAATAGCGCTATTATTGACGAATCCGGTAAAGCACATGTTCATGAAGCGGATGCCCATTAGGTAATGAAGGATGCAAGAAAGTATTTTCATCTTTCACCATGCCAAGCCGCTCCATTACTTTTTGAGATCGCAAATTGGAAATTGTCGTAAATGCAACTATTTCCTCAAGTTTTAATTGGGTAAAGGCAAAATCCAAAGCTTTACGTGCGGCTTCGTTGGCGTAACTAAAGAGGAAATAGATCAACTCGTTAAAAACTAAAAGAGAAATGGCCCGTGCTGGAAGGATCTGAATCAAATGTCACACGGGCCTGGTTTATCAGGCACTTGTTTTTACCGTGGCCTTATCTTTAGATTTATCATTATTGGTATCTTTTATTGGTACAACACGTTCGGATGCTGTTTTGTTTTCAACCTGTTCCGATTGCCCAAAAAACAAGCCTCCACGCTTGATAGACATACTACCGCAACGACTGATTCCTCGCAGCTCACCATGTTCAAGAATATCCAACGTCGCTGCACAACAGGTCCCTTCAACATCGCCATCAATAATGATTTCTGGCGCACTAAGTTCACCTTCAACCCGTCCAGCATGCATAATGCGGATCGCGCCTTCTTTCACCCGGATATTGCCAATCACTTTGCCCCAGATTTGTATATCACCTTCGACATCAATATCGCCCTTAAATACCGAGCTTTTGGCAACAATAGTACAACGACGAGCTTCTGCACTGGCGTTCTTTTTATCATCAACAAATTGAGACACGGATTCAACAGCCGCTGCCTCTGTTTTTTTTCCAAACATAGTTTTTAATCTCGACCTCATGTGAATAAAGCAAAATATTAGAGCCAAAAAAGAGAGAATCGCTGTTACTGCACAGCCAAAAAGATTACCAGCCAGATAGAATCCCAGAGCAATGCTCCACATGATCCATATACAGCTTAAAAAAATGTTGTCCGAAAAACGATGTTTTGCCATGTTTATTCACGTTTTTGTTATTTTTCATGCTTCTTTCGTTAGAAAATACAAAACCAAAATCACTATTTTAACAGAACAGATAACAATCAATGCTAAAAGAAAGCAGGTATTTACGACGTTATTAAACGGTTAAAAACCTATACCCTTCATCTTTCAAGCTGCTGCTTTGTTGGCTGCTTTCACTCACCCCAGTCACATAGTTATCTATGCTCCTGGGGATTCATTCACTTGCNNCGAAATCTATTAGGTATATATTCATTCTTCAATAACAATTAACAAAGAGAAATTAGCATTAAAATAGAGACTCTATTTTTATAATTGTTAACATAAACCAAAAATAAAGTCACGCTATTAATGTTTAATTTTATTTACAAATAATATACTATAAGAATCTTTCTCAATTAATATCCACTGATATTTATCTAAAAAACATATTTATTATTTATACAAAAAAATTAATTTATTAAAATTATCAATATTATTGCTTGATAAAAATACAATTAATATCCGATAAATCAATTTATCTTTATGAATAAATGATTCAATTATAAGCTCATAAGACTAATTATAAATTGGATAAGTCACTAAATTCTTCATTTAAAATTATTGTATAGAATAATGAATATTAAAAATTTCTTTTATCCATTCCTTTTATTCATTAGTTTTATATGAATATAAAAAATAGATAAGATTGGTATGAAAATAATTCAATATGGAGATATAAAGAATGGAAAATTCTATAGTGAGACAACTTAAATGCCAAGATTTTATTGAAAATAATCAGACTATACCTGTCTCATAATCAATAAATAATTATTAAAAAGTAAAACTTATCATTAATCTGAATATATAAACCTTCTTCCGCTGGCACAATCCTGGAGATTTATCAACTTTATTAGACACCCAAGGTAAAGCCAACAATATTTTTAATGTTGCCCGAGATAATAACCGATGAGCTACTGGCTGTAATTCACAATTCTCCAAATGGTTTTCAAGACTCTTATGGATTGAAGCTCTCTCCTTCTCCAATATTACCTTGGAAATTTTCCCCGGATTTACCACACTACCAAAAAGATCCTGTTCGGCAAAATAAGGGACAGTAATAATAACGCCATTAAGAGTCACTGTGATATAACTTTGATCAAATTTATTTACAATAGACACAACACCTAATATTAATATGGTCGCTATTATAATTTTATTCAGTTTCATTTCAAATTATTACGATTATCTAATAACGATTAATACCCGCATAAAACAACAACAAATTTTAAATAAATAATTTCATTGTCAATCTTATTAAGATTAGAAAAAATTTGATGCAAGGAGTAAATCATAAAAAACATTTATATATGAACAACCACCTTATCGACCTTTTAAGTATTACAGAATAATTCAGTTAATAAAAACAAAAAATACAAATTCAAATAATTTCACAACAAAATACTTAGATAACATTTCAATACGATCATTTGCGATCTATAGTGTCGCAAATTATATCTATATAAGAATAAAACTCTTTATGCAATTTGTTTTTCAAATTAAAAGATCTAAAATTTCAACTTTTCGATATAATCGTTCTTCATCGTACAAAAACCAACCTTGACAAAACAGGATATACCCGGCAATTCTTTATGACTGAATAGAACATTCAGATTGCCCTCATGTGTTGAAATTAACCGTTGGATTATCCGAATGACTCAAGATATCCAACTGGGTTCAATAAAGCCTGGAGTTAATATGGAAAACCGGAAAGATTCGACTCAACCTTCCCAGACGGATCAAGTACTCAATGTCATATCCGAATTATGTACCATTCGGAAAATGCAAGCGGCTCCTCCACCAGAATCATGGCCTAGTACGCGTGATGTAGCAGAACAATGTGATTTCACTATCTACAAAGCACGTTATCTGTTATTGAAACTGGCTAACAAAGGATTAGTTATGGTAACTCCGTCTCCCATTAAGAATTCTCTCCGATGGTATATACCGGAAGACAAAATTAAGTCTATCTAATGTCAAACAATTCTGAAGAAATGGATGCCTGCTCTGTACAGTAGGGCCTGTCTATATAGTCGAAAACTTGAAGAGGCAACATGAGACCCTATGGTGTTATTCATTCAAATCGCTATATTCTTTCCATGACAAAAGTCTCAGCAACACATTCAAGTACAGAGACATCATAATCAATTATTATCACTTTATTTCAGAGGAAGTCAGAATGGAAAAATTGCATCGTTGGGAAAAGGATGGATATGTTGTCACTACAGATAAAAATAAATTAGATATTACGATCATACAACAGTTTCTGACGAAATCCATTTGGGCAGAAGGAATCGACAAAGAGACAGTTAAGTTGTCGATCGAAAATAGCTTGAACTTTGGTCTGTATAAAAATACTCAGCAAATAGGATTTGCTCGTATCGTGACTGACTTCACAACCTTTGGTTATCTCAGTGATGTTTTTATTTTAGACAACTATCGAGGATTGGGATTAGGACGCTGGTTAATGACCTGTTGCCTGGAACATCCCCAAATAGCACAGCTTCGTCATATTATGCTGGTCACTTCTATGGCACCGTGGCTGTATGAAAAAATGGGTTATTCTCCGGTAAACGAAGAAAACTTTGTTTGGCAAATTGTTCGACCAGATATTTACAAACAACCTAAGTTATAAGGTAGTCATATCAATTAGTCATGAAAAATGCCCGACAAGGTGGTCGGGCATTACTACGACAATAGCCACACTATTGTGACAAACAGGGAGCTACTGTTTTATCAACTTACCACTTTTAACTAACTGAAATTAGAAACTGGCATTAACACCTAAGCTGAAAGCATAAGTGTGATTCTGCACATCACCATCATTACGTGATATTGACGCAAAAGCGCCCCAATCTTTTGTAATAGCAGCATTCATACCGATAACGTATTCACGCCAGTTAGTGTCCTGTTTTTGGCTTTTGCTAACGAAAGATGTCTGAGTTGAGTTAATGGCACTACGAATCTGATAATGTTTTTCGCCAAACTGGTGGTTAAACCGAACTTCCGCATAAGGGTTAAAACGACTAAAATGGGTGTCCAGACGCCAGCCCAATGTTCCAACCTGAGAATCGTAACGCTGATCGCCGAAATTCATAGCCGTACTGCGATTACCCGATTCACGATAACCTTTAACATAACTCTTATCCCAAGCGTACTGGATAATTGGGCTGGTCATCACCGCAGATGTCAGCGGAATATCCCAACCCGCGGTAATGCGTCCTCCCCACTGATGACCAGTAGTCGAAGCATGCTCCTTGCGCAGCCACTCATTAAGCACGATACCACGCGTAATGTCCTCATATTTCATGTCCAAATAGTGCAGATCGCCGCTTATCCAACCTTTATCGTAGTAACGCCATAAACCATAAGTGGTGAAGACATAACCACGACCATCAGCGTGGAAATGATTAACTGAGCGTTTATCCTGATAACGCGAGATCATTCCCCCCAACAGAATATTATCCGTGAGCTGATAGTCACTACCCAGTGTTAGTGTACTGTTGTGATTACCACTATAACCACCGAATACGCCTATTTTACCTTGATCATTACCTACGCTACGTAGCTGTTGCAAACGGCTGTCAAGAGAGGCAAGCGCCCCTTTCACCGGCACATTGTTGGTATTCGTCAGTGACATAACCTGATGTGGAGCATTAAGGATTGAAATAGTGTACTCACCAATCATACGCTGTGCGGCTGGAGTTGGATGGAAATTATCAGCAAATAAAAAGATTTGATTGGCATCAAAACCGGGAACATTGGAATAACAAGCACCGGCATTAATAGTCCGAGCACAAGCATAACCTACTGTATTGGAAAAACCATAACGTAAAGGATTATCAATGACCTCATGTAAAAGTGCATTAACATCAACCCGAACAATATTGCCGTCCTTCTGGCTAAGTTCGATATCTTCTAATTTATTATAGCTATCAACCAATGCTGAAGCGTTGCTACTTAATTTCTTATAACCATCCTCAGCTTCTTTGGCATCTTCCTTTGAAACTACTGACTCCATCTTTTTAAAAACACCCTGGATAATTTTAAGGCGAGTGTCTCTATCAATTGTAGTATATCCATTTAGTATCGCATGAACGTCATCCATCTGTTCAGAAGTGGCTCGTGTACCGATAACAAGCTCCAGAATCTTCGGCGTCATACCAACATCAGGAACCGTAGGCACAATCACTAATCCGGCACCCTTATCGAGAAGCGTACGTACCTGTGATGCAGCCGCTTTAGCGCCCCCTTCCACCATTTTTTGTGCGTTACCTGGATTTCTCAATGCCGCCTCAATATCATTACCACCAACCCAATGAACATACATGCCATTAGGATCGGCATGACCACCATGACTTGCCAAATAACGGCCTACCTGCTCCTGAGTAGTGTTATTTTCATTTCCAGAATTAGGAATAGCAGTCGCTCCACCCATTGCGTAATTATTCCCTCCATTCTTGGAATTGGTCAGTTCAGTCCCTAAATGTTGAGCAATAAGATCATTATACAACTTACTGGTTGTACCATTGGTCGTATATCGACCTCCATTTCCACTGTCACTCAAACTATCACCAAAAACATATAGATGGTCATAAGTGTGTGCATTCGAAATTGCACTTACCGAAAGTGCTAACATGCCTGGTGCCAATATAAATGACCTTTTCATTAATATGATCCTTAAGAAGTTATTTTATATTTATCATTGAACTAGCCGTTCAATTGAAATGATCAATCCAAATAGAAACTACGTTAATGAGATATGACGCAATCCCCTATCTGATTAACCAATACCTCATTATAGTTAGTAACAGAGAGAATCCCGCATTGTTTTTTTAGGTTTTAAAGTTTAGTGTTGCTTGATTGTTCAATTAATCAATTTGGTTAAAATTCAACTATCTATAAAAAGTAATATTAGACCAAATTGATTCAATTCTCTCCTTTGTTTCATGAAATAGATCACAAAACAGACAGCAGAAGATTCTGATAAGAATAATGGCTAAGTTTGAGTAATATCTGAAGCGATCCATCACAACAAACGTGATAGCATCAATTCATCTCAGTTTATAAAAATAAAAGATTAAGAAGAATGAATATGAGAATTCAGCAAGCAATAAAGGCCGATTTCAATAATCTGATAGAAATTTGGGAAGCCTCGGTACGAGCAACACATGACTTTTTGTCTGACAAACATATTAATGAACTTCGTCCATTAATTTTGCATACCTATTTACCAACACTGACTGTTTATAAAGCAATAAATGGCAAACACGAAATTGAGGGTTTTATTAGTGTTGATCAGCATCGGGTTGAAATGTTGTTTATCTCTCCAAATTCCCGTGGTAAAGGTATCGGCAAAGCACTGCTGAATTTTGCTATCACTGAATTAGGTGTCAATGAACTCGATGTTAATGAACAAAATACTCAGGGAGTGGGTTTCTACCAGCACCAAGGATTTAAAGTTTTCAACCGCTCAGAAATTGATGGTCAAGGTAATCCATTTCCGTTATTGCATATGCAAATTGAACGACTGAACGCCGAAACGACCTAATTTGCGCCAAACGTACATGACACCATTGTGACCAGGGCAGCAAAAATATCTTCACTGCCCAAGCCCTTTTCAGTTCAAATTAAATTCTATTGCTAAAGTAAGCTCCCTCGGCAAACCAGCCGGTTTCAGCCCTACTGACCGAGCCTGTTGGATAGCCGTAAGTGCAGCCCGATCCAATTCATCAGCGCCTGAACTCCGCACTAATTGATGATTCGTCAGATCGCCGCTATCCAGCAAGCTAAACCTGACCTGAACTATCCCCTGTTGTTTCATCTTCTTAGCCCGACGCGGGTAGCGTTTATGTTTTTCAATTTCACGACGCAAGGCAGCCTGATAGCTTTGTAACTCATCAGCTCCAATGCCAGTCATCGGTTGACTAGTCGTCGCTTGACGGGCACCAGCTTGCGAATCCGCAGCATCTCTCCCTGCTAACTGAGAGTTGCCTTCCGTTTGCTCTGCCTGTTTTTGTTGAGGCTCTTCTACCGGTTTTTTCTGTGGCTGAGATTTGTTCTTCGGTTTAGCATCCACATGCTTTTCTAGCGGTGGCCTCGGACGTTCCTGTTTCCGCGGCTTATCCACTGGCTTATTAAGTACTATTTTTGCCTCATGGGGTGATTCCGCTACTACTATCTCTGGCGGTAACGGGAGTGGAACAGGTTCCGGTTCTACAGGCTGTTCCTGTCCGGCTGGTGCTGCCGAAGCCACCATTTCTATTGACATACTGATTATTGGCGAATTCACTGATTGATTATTCGCACTGTCATCACGCAGTAAATGCCGCGCCATAAATCCAACAAGACCCGCATGTAACAGTAAAGAAGCAAACAAACCAATATAAAGACGATTTTTCATCATAACTTCAAGCCATCTTTCCGTTCGTTATCTGTGGAGATTGCCCGCGCTCTTAACGGCAATCGGCAAATCTCCTTTAAAGAGTCAGAACCGACTGGTGACACTAAGCTTAAACGTCCGCCCGGGCGCTGGCATCATGGAGCGCGTTAACGGGTCCAGATAATAGCGATCGGTTAAGTTGGTACCAGATAATTCGACAACCACATCTGGCGTAACCTGATAATTAATATAAGCATCTACAGTCATTACTGAATTCCAGCGCATCGGATTATTATTTATTCCTTTATAAACGCCGGGCATTTTTTTCATTAACCATTTTTCATCCTTATTCTCCACACTGCTGTGGTATAACACTCTACTACCGATTTCTAAATTTTCGTCCAATAACCGGCCACCAATATTCAGATTAAGAGAATAACGCGGTGGAATAGTTGTCCTTAAAAAACCACCGGGAAAACCGCCATCAATACATTCAGGAACACCAAACTGGTTTCTTGGATCTAACATAAGCGATGCAGTTTTATCACAAACTTTATTTTTAAGATTATAAGATAGACCAAAATGGGTAAAGAAACTACCGTTATCATAACGTCCCTGTAGTTCTAAACCGGATAATTTCTGTTTATCTAATTGAGTAAATACAAAGTTACTGTCACGATCAAAAACATGCTCAATGACAGTATTGTAATAAGCGAATCTAATATCCGCATTACGCTCCGCATCCAATAACTGACTTAAATCATGCACATAACCCACTTCCACTGTTTTACTACGTTCAGGTTTAAAGGCACGAGTAGGTTTATCAGTTAAACCGGAGGAAAAGCCAACGGTATCCTCAAAAATACTTGGCATACGTACTGCTTCAGCATAACGGGTATAGATACGTGCATTATCGCTCACATAGGCTGTTGCGGAAAATACCGGTGCCCAAGCATGATCTTTACGTTTAGGTTGTTTAGACCAGCGCTCTTGTTCACTTTTTGCTTTATAAACACCACTATCACCAGTACTCAATATTTCTCCAGAGTCATCAATATAACGGCTATTCTGCTGAACTGTACTGTATTCATATTTATACACTTCTTTATTCGTCACAGGATCAATAACGCGTTCGCTCATATCAAGTTTCCCATTAAAATAGGGATTATCTTGTTTATATAACTTACCATCGTCATGATATTTCCAAAGCACATCTACCGGCACCATAGGGCGGAGAATTGAATCTCGTGTTTTTGAACTTGTAAATTTTTTATCGCTATATTCGTCAAATTCATCATCAGTCAGACACTCAAAACATTCATCAAACTTTTTATATAATTCAGCTTCCCGATCGGTAAGTGTTCTCATATATTGCAACCCTTGGCCAACCAACTTTTTATCCTTACTATAACCAATATCACGGGCTGCCAAACGTTCATTTAAAAAATCATCCTTAGACCAATAACTGACTCGCCTAGCGCCAGCACTTAGTGCCAGCCACGGGGTAGGACGCCAGTCAAAATTAAAGGCAACATTATTCTCCTGACGGCGTCCTTTTCGTGGTGGTGATCGAAAACTAGAAAAATTCTTCCCTTCATAATCATCATGAGAACCTAAACGTTCCTGTTGCAGACTAGCAGACAAGGTTAAATCTAAATTTGAGGTCAATTCGAAAGCATTAGAGAGATCAACCCCCCAACGGTTATTATGGGTATTAGTAGAAGCAGTATCTACCAGACGACCATCTTTATCCGGATTTCTTTCCTGCCCGCCCACATCCCAAGCTTCATCCCGCTCTCGCGGTTCACGTGGATATCCCCCGGCAGTATTGGTATCACTGATAGTACGGGTAATCCAAAATTTCATATCAAAATCAACCCACTTATTTCCATCAGGTTTCCACTTATAATCCAGATTAAATGCCTGCTGATGTACATTCGCCAACGGCCACTGTGGTACAACGTTACTTTCAGCCCGAACCCAACCAAGCCGCGAAGGCATAATCTCCCCGTAAATCGTTTTAGTATCACGGATACCAAGCCCAATCGTCTGTTGATTAGCCAGATACCAGTTATTTTTAAGCAACCAAGATTCCATTTCACTGGAGGTATTCGGCACTTCATTTCCAGGGCGATATATACGTGCCACAAAAGGCAGATAAGGATCATACGACCGGGTACCGCCATCAAGGATCTCTATATCCTCTTTACTAATGGGATCATCATAACGATGAGCGCCACCCTTGCCGGCAAAATAGTTTCCTTTACTGCGATAACTATAAGCTGCCATTAAATCAAAATATTCCTGTCGGGTACCTAGCGCCAGACGTATCGCATTATCTTTTAGGCCCAATAATTTATTATCTTTTGAAGTTTTCGGCGTAATTTCTAACGCAGGATCAACATAATTAAATCCTTGATTAAAATCGGGAACATCTCGATAATCTTGCCCCAATTGTAGATGAGGTACACGCTCCTTAACTGCATTGCTGCTGGTTTCCAATTTCAAGTTAATACCGAATTGCTCATTTATCGGTACCACATCATCAATACCCAGAGTTTTGATCATTACCGCCCCACCGATCGAACCTTTCACTCCACGTGTCAGTGACGGGCCTTTTTCTATTTCAATGCTGCTGATCAGATTAGGGTCAATATAGTTACGATTATTCGCACCGTTATAACCACGCCAGGTGGTAATTGCCTGCTCAGTACCGTCAATGGTAACAGGCACCCGTCCCTGCCCCTGAATACCTCGAATATTAGGATCTAATGCGCCACTGTTTCTCGAATCACCACTAAATACGCCAACTGCACTTTTTAAAACATCCGCCGGTGAAGCGCCCTTATAGCGTTCTACCAAATCCTTACCCAAGTAAATATTGGTAATATCTTTATCATAAACCGCATCATAACCTGCCTCATCTTTTTCACTGGTCGCTGAAACGTTAATTTTACCGAGGTCAGCCTTATTTTCAGCGGGCTGTTTAGATGATTGAGCCGGGGTTATTAGTGTTTCTGCATCAGAACGATAAGGCATCATACTGTAAGCCAATGCCAGTATGAATGTTATTTTGCTATATTTATTATTTAATTTATACATAATCATTATCTGCCATAGTGTGGATTGAAATAACTTGTTACTTCAATCAGTATCAAAAATACTTTTCAAACTTGACTAACACTTCATTCTTATTATAGGAATAGAGCCAATCAACATTACTACTATTTTTTCTAAATCGATAAGTAATCACTGGGGTTAAACCGAAAACCTCAAATTTAGGCATACTCACAATTGCCGCATAGAATTGTTCATTATCTTTACGACGTGCATTTAGAGGTACGCTGTAATCACCAAATTGCCGCTGGCGCAATGCAGTAAATACCACTGCATTAACTCCCGGATACAATTGAGTGGAAATGCCTGCTCGCACACCCTTTTGCTGATAATCATCCACTTTCTCAACACTGGTTTTATTAACCCAATCCCCCCCTGCAAAGGTAATGGTTTGATCAGTTAAATAATAAGATAAGGTAGCATAAACAGAAGTCATATTTCCGTCATTATGATTATAAAGTTTATGATAACGAAACTGCTTATATTCACCTTCCAAATTCAATGCCAGACTTTTGGATAGAATATGCATCCATTCGGTTTTCATTCCCGTAGTACGATAACGGGAACGATTACCAACATAATTAAATTCAACAACTGGCCCTATTAGGAAATCATCTTGTTGCGCTTTATAACTATAGCCCAAATAAGCAGAAGTGGTATTTTCATTCTCCTCACTATGATGATGATAACTTTCTCCATAAGTCATCGAGCGCAAAAAGACACCGTGGTGACCATTCAGCGGATATATCTTACGTAACGTAGCATCATAACTAATACCATTTGCTTTCTTTGCCATAGGCAAATTACGCTCAACTGCGCACTCTCCATTTTCACGATAGAATGTGCAAACAGGAGGCTTATCCGGCGACATATTCGTATTATCGTTAAAGACATATCCTACGGAAAAAGATCCTCGCCAGGCATTGCGCAAATTAATCGCCTCCTGATAATTAGTTATATTCTTAATGACTGCTGGTGGTAATTTATTTTCATTATCGCGACTGGCCGCTGAAATCTCATTAAATAGTAAACTGGCTTCTCTATTTTTTTGATTCTCATAATAGACCCTGGCTAACTCTAATTTAGCACGGGTAAAATCAGGTTGTTGCTGCAAGATAGCCTGATAATGCTGTTCTGCCACGACTAAGTCACCTTGTAAACGCGCCAAATTCCCCTGAGCAAAATGGACTAATTGGGTATCGTGTCCAGATAATTTCTGGTATATCAATAAAAAACGCTCAACATCTTTCACTTGTTGATGATTAATAGCTAAATAGAGCGCCTGGCCAATATCATTCACATTATTTTCAACACTAAACGCTTGACCATTAAGTACTATCGACAAATGATCCGTCTTTTTATTTACAGTTTCATCTGTGACAAGCGCTTTTTCCTGATCCTGCAAATTTCGCTGTACGTTATGCCACAATCTTCTACCGGTATCTTCATCTGCCAACACTAGAGATGGCTTTATAAACAAACAGCTAATAAGTAAAGTAAAACGAACAATTGGGGTATTTAACATCGTTAATATCACTGCTTAATTGTCGAACCAAAAATAAGACAAAGCCCATATGAACTTTGTCTTATCCAGTCATTACAAACTCATATTATGGGTTCTTAGTTCCGCCAAAAGCAGTATCTTTGCTATGATCCGTAGGGAACGTAGCTGCTCCTGCTAAACTAGCGGCATTATCGCCAAAGAAGTGACCGCTGTTTGTCCCTACAACATTTCCAGCAGTCGCCCTACCCGCAAATGAACCATCTGTTCTAATCCTAGAATTAATACCAACGGTTAATGCACTATTTGCTATTGAACCAGTAAGCCTTTTCTGACCGAAATCAGCAGTAAATGTCCCATGCAGGGCATTGCTACCACTATATTGGTTAATTCCTTTAACCGTATAAGTTGCAATACCACCGGTAGGCAAATTAGTGGTCACATCTTTACCGGAATAATAGGCGGTATGGGTAGTATCATTCACCTTGCCGGTTTGTGACCATTCACCAAAATAGACATCAGCGTTAGCCACTTTACTAAAATTAAATACCCCCATCCCGCTGTGGCTGCCCGATCCAGGCATAGAAATTTTGTGAATTCCATTTGCATCCGCTGCGGCATAATTTACAAGATTTGAAAAGCTAGTAATCTTACCCTTCGCAATAGACTGAACACCTATTCCCGGTTCTCCACCCGGAGTCGGATGACCTCCACCACGTGGATCAGTCACCCCAACACGAATACTTTGATTATTAGAATCATAATTTTGAGTTTGCCCAGTACCAGGAACAGCAATTGATTGTGCTACTAATCCACATGTACCTAATACTGCAATTAACACTTTAACTTTGTTCATAGCATATTCCTTATGTTAACTAATTAAATGTTAGAGTATTGCTTATTACATAGTTTTAGTACCGTCCGAAGACTGGCGCGCATATTAACGCACTTTTAATAAAAAATGAAATGATAATCATTATCATAAAACAATTGTATCTATTTGTATAGGATGGCAATTAATTCAGCTAACTATTTAATTATTAAATAAATATTCACCATAACCTTAATATAATAATGGATATAATCTTAGATAAACCGCCCAATAATGAGTGTAAAAATATCAATACATATAGATGTATAAATAAGAAATTATTTCAATATTAAATTAATTACAATGTTATTATTTAGATAGTAATTATATAACACAAAATTAGCTATCTCACATTAATTAAGAAATATTTAACAATAATAAATAAAAATCAAAAATATATATTTCATCTAAATGATTTAAATAGGAAAAATTATTCTTTCAAATATAAATATATTTATTCCGAGAATGATTTCTAATATATAAATTATTAAATTTACTAAAACAAAAATATTACCAACATGACTTAAACTCTAACTAAATATCATTTTACATTGATGAAAAATTAAATAACTACAGTTTTGGAGAGTAAATTTTCATTAACTGTAATTTTTTATAAAATAAATAGTCAAATGATAACATTGATACTATTTTAGCTCTAAGATTAAAAAGTTTAATTAAGTTATTTAAATAAATTCAGAAAAATCCCCTACCTTTCGACAGGGAATTTATATAGATATGATACTGTAATATGAGCATCATTCAGGTTCTTTGTATCCTAGCTGGATCAGCATGATGTCCCAATGCTCTAAAGAAAATTTAGCTTCTTTATCCCCCATGTCAGCTATTTTCTGAAAATATATTTTCGCCTTCTCTAAATCTTGTGGAACATCATTATCACCATGCAAGTAAGTGACGGCAATATTGTCATACGCCCTTATAAAACCCAAGCTACCTGCTTTTTCATAAAGTTCTATTGCTTTTTTCACATCTTGTTTATCTCTACCTTCATATTTATAAATTCCACCCAACCAATATAAAGCCAACATATGATTTCTATCTAAGCTCAAAGCTTTCTCATAATAATATTTAGCCATTTGATAATCTCTTTCAGATCTTCCTAATGCACTATCGCTATATAAACGGCCAAGCAAAAAATTGGCATCTGCACTCCCTTTTTCTGCCAGTTTTTCTAAGTTATGAAACTCCTCGACGGTTCTAGGCGTTTTCAGGGTAATTTCCTTATCCTCATAATGCATTCCTGTAAACACTGTTTTCGGAATATATTTTTCTATATTTCCCGCATATACATTAGAAACCAATAAAACCATCATCAAAATAATATATTTCATGATATTTCCCTAAATTATTTACCAGAATATTCTATGGTTAAGTCAGGAAATTAACCGAGAAATCATTCCTCTCTGTCTAACCCTTAATATGATAAACAGCAAAACAGCATTCACAAAAAGACCCAAAACCAACCCATACCAAAACCCTATAATTCCCATACTCTCAGTTACCCAGTCTGTCAAAGCCAAAATAAACCCTAATGGAAAACCAACTAACCAATAACCAAATAACGGCGCGTAAAATACCGATCGGGTATCATGAAAACCCCGTAAAATACCGGATAAAGCCGCCTGACAAGAATCAAAGAATTGGAACAGGCATAACAGAAAGATTATGTTAAGCGCAATTATTATAACTCCATTGTCATTAGTATAGAGTGAAATAAATGAACCTGCGAAATAGTAGATTAAAACACCAATAACTGCTGAAATAGATAAAATCAAAGCAATTGAGATCTTTATAGTACCTGTTAATAATGTTTTATCTCTCTTCCCAATATAGGAACCGACTCTCACTGTCACAGCGGCTGCAATTCCCCCAGTTATGGTATAGATGATAGAGGTAATATTAAGCATAATATTATGTGCAGCAATGACTTGCGCACCTAAAGGAGCGGCAGTGATAGCAATTACATCCAAAAAAACCATTTCAACAAAAAGAGCTAATCCACTTGGAATACTAATATAAAAAGTCCTAATTAAATCATTATATTTTGGCAAACTGAAACTTAGCCTATATCGACGATATTCCTTCTTTAGCAAAAAATAGATAATCAGGCATACAGCACTGAGGTTATTAATAACCGCAGTTGTAATACCCGCGCCAATGCCTCCCATTGCTGGCAAACCCAGTTTTCCATAAATGAGTATGTAATTTAATGGTATATTCAATAATAAAGCACCAGCAGACAAATACATGGCGGTTTTCGTATCTTCCAATCCTTGTAGAAATGAACGAAAAACATTAAATATCATAACACTAGGAACACCACATGCCATCGCAAGAACATAACCCTGGGTAATTTCTAGAATATGCTCATCGATGCCTATAAACGAAAGTAGCCAGCTAACTAATATTAATAAAAGAATTATTGGTATCGAAAGTATCACCGCCAGAAACAAGTAATTTTTAAGACTTGCTTTAATCCCTTCGTCATCATGTTGCGCTTTCTGCTTGGCTACATCTGCTGCCAGCATGATAATCGTCCCATATCCTAATACAAATATAGGAAACCAAATACTACTGCCTAACGTTACAGCTGCTAAATCAGCCGTAGCATAGTGACCAGACATCACAATATCAACAAAACTCATTGCTGTACGTGCTATCTGACTAACGATGATAGGGAAAGAGAAAAATAAAAGTTGTTTTAACTCCCTCCGGGTTGAAAACTTAGCCATAAAAATCCCATTAATTTATTGGTTAGTGCCAATATTGGTCATGCTAACAATAAATTACGACCAAAATCATTTAGAAAAGTTTGAAAAAGTTAGAATGATGAGTATACCTTCTATTTTCGCTCAGGCAACAGCGAAGAAATAAATTAAGGCAATCTAACGAAAACTAACTATTTCACGGAAATTTTTGTGATCTTTCTAAAAGATTGGATATTTATTTAAGTATTTTGTTCTCATTTTTTATTTTAATAGTTAATGTTACTTGGCTGAAATCGTTGAATTCTTTTGTGATAATATCCACATTATTAGGAAATAATGACACCAGCATAACTAAAGCAGATAATTAGTAACTTTTTCAAATTATTTCTTTAATTAATAAATAATTAGCGGAAATATACCTAATAGATTTCGAGTTGCCGCGCGGCGGCAAGTGAACGAATCCCCAGGAGCATAGATAACTATGTGACTGGGGTGAGTGAAAATAGCCAACAAAGCAGCAGCTTGAAAGATGAAGGGTATATCATGTCTATGCAGATACCTATTCTAATAGTTCATCAATCAAAAAGAGATATCAATTAAGTTACTTATGAGCAATAGTAAGTGAGGCTATAAGCCGCTTATCCCATCCATCAAAGATATATGTCATCTTACCGTAAAAGAAGAGATCGAAAATGAAACCAGAAACTCTTGCGATCCACGGCGGATATTCCCCTGATCCAACAACTAAAGCCGTTGCCGTTCCTATCTATCAAACAACATCCTATGCGTTTGACGATACTCAACACGGTGCCGATCTGTTTGATTTAAAAGTTGAAGGCAACATCTATTCCCGCATTATGAACCCGACCAATGATGTATTGGAAAAACGGGTTGCTCTACTTGAAGGAGGAATAGCTGCCTTGGCCGTTGCATCTGGTATGGCAGCCGTCACCTGTGCGATTCAATCCATTGCCAGCGCGGGTGATAACATTATATCTGTTGCTAAATTATATGGCGGCACTTATAACCTGCTGGCTCACACATTGCCGCGATTCGGGATTGAGACACGATTTGCTGAACACGACGATATTGCAGCATTGGAATCACTGATTGATGATCGTACTAAAGCAGTATTTTGTGAATCTATTGGTAACCCGGCAGGTAATATTGTTGATCTGAAAAAATTTGCCGAAGTAGCTCATCGTCATGGCGTTCCCTTAATTGTCGATAATACTGTTGCCACCCCTGTACTTTGCCGCCCTTTCGAGCATGGCGCTGACATTGTTATTCACTCTTTAACTAAGTATATGGGAGGACATGGTAACTCTATTGGCGGTATCATTGTGGATTCTGGTAATTTCCCCTGGAAAAAATATAAGCAACGGTTTGCGATATTGACTACCCCAGATCCCTCCTATCATAACGTCATTTATACCGAGCAATTTGGCAAAGCTGCATTTATCGGACACTGCCGCGTTGTACCGCTACGTAATATGGGCGCTTCACTGTCGCCTTTTAATGCTTTCCTTATCTTGCAAGGATTGGAAACACTGGCATTAAGAATGGAGCGTCATACTGAAAACGCGCTAAAAGTCGCGCATTATCTGCAAGATCACCCTCAAGTTAGTTGGGTGAAATATGCCGGGTTGTCAGACCACCCAGAACATGAATTGGCTCAACAATATGTAAATGGCAAGCCATCAGCCATTCTCTCCTTTGGTATTAAAGGCGGGCAGCAATCCGGCGCACGATTTATTGATGCACTAAAATTGATTGTGCGCTTGGTTAATATTGGCGACGCTAAATCACTTGCTTGTCATCCAGCCTCAACAACGCATAGTCAATTAAATGCAGAAGAGTTAATTAAAGCCGGCGTATCACAAGATATGATTCGCTTGTCAATCGGCATTGAACATATCGATGATATTATTGCCGATCTTGCCCAAGCTCTGGATGCATCGAAATAATTTAAATTTGTCATACACCCCGTTCTGGCGAACGGGGTTTTATTTATCTGCCACAACCGCTTCTTTTATACCCTTCATCTTTCAAGCTGCTGCTTTGTTGGCTGCTTTCACTCACCCCAGTCACATAGTTATCTATGCTCCTGGGGATTCGTTCACTTGCCGCCTCGCTGCAACTCGAAATCTATTAGGTATACAGTCTCTATTTTTATTATTTTCCCTTAATCAACGTCGCTGACTTTTATTTCCTTATTTTTACCTACTAAAACAACAAGCAGGGGATAACAAATTAAATCGGTCACCCTGGCGCTAATATTCGATAAAGTGGCCTCCCCCTATCCCTAAGAAAACGTGTAATAACGTCCAAGTGGCGACTATTCACGTCAAAAAATACAAGGAAAACAGATGAAAGTTCAGCTAGCCTATACGTTTTTATTAAACACATTGTTATTAAGCACATTATTCAGTGGATATGCTCTAGCGAAAATCCCAAATGAATTCAGCCCTACACCGTCATTTGAGGATAATTTCAATGGCACAACACTCAATAGCCAAAAATGGGATTACCGTGGCCTGGGTGTTAGAAATAATTGTATTAATACTCAATCAGCCGTTATTGTACGGAATGGATATTTAACTATAAAAACCTATTCCGATAGTTCTTCTGGCAAGCTACAAAATTATTGCGGCATGATTTCAACACAAAAAAGTTTCCTACAGTCATATGGCTATTGGGAAGCCGCTGTCAGATTTAATCGCGCTGAAGGTAATCAGGTCGCATTCTGGGTACAGTCACCGACAATGGGTCACGATTTAACAAATCCAGAAAAATCAGGTGTCGAAATTGATGTCTTTGAACATTTAGCCGAAGCGACACAGGATCAATATAATCATGCCATTCACTGGAATGGTTATGGCAGCGCTCATAAACAATGGTCAAAGAAATTGTCTATGAATAAACTTGGTGATGGTAAATTCCATAAATTTGCAGTGGCATGGACACCAAATGGCTACACATTTTATGTTGATAGTGTTCCTCAACATTTGTCTGGTCTGGAACAAGTCCCCATTTCAATCGCCAACCAATATATTATTTTGAGCTCCGAAGTACCGCGCAGTTATCCAGCACAAGGTTATGGCCCGATAAATAAAACAACCGCCACATTCGATGTTGATTATGTGAAAGTTTATCCGTATATCGGTAATAAGAAATAGCCATCGATCAGGAAAAGGGCAAACAAATATTGGCGTCCAATAATTGGACGCCATTTTCTCATTAGAATTTTACATCTACTTTCGCCCACACTGTCCGGCCAGGTTCATTCACTGAGGTATTCGCTGAATAACCAAAGATGCTATTACCGGCAAGGTTGAGGTGTTCGCTGTATTCTTTATCCAAGATATTGTCAATGCCAGCGCTCACTTTTACATTTTTGTTAACCTTATAGGCCACGTTGGCAGAAAGCACGCCAAAACCTGGACTATCTTGAAAATCTTTGCCGACAACATTGCCTTGCCCCACAGCAATCCGATGCTGGCTGCTCACCAATCGCCACAAACCGGTACTGCTCCAGTCACCACGTTCATAGGTCAATCCGAAACGGGCTTCCAGAGGTGGGATCTGAGGCATCGGCTTGTTATCCGCCCGGTTTTCTCCCCAAGCATAGGCAAGGCTGGCATCCGTTTTCCAATGATCTGTCAATTGATAACCAAAGCCCATTTCTCCGCCCATGATATTGGCATTGATGTTATCAGCCTGACTGATACGGGCATTTGTCGGGCTATATCTAAATAAAATGAAATCATTTACACGCCCTATATAAGCGGATACCCAACCATTAAAACGTTCCCCGGTATATTGAGCACCAATATCAAGCTGAGTGGTTTTCTCACTTTTTACCCCATCAAAAGCACTGGTACTCCCCGCCGGACCATATGTAGGTGAGAACAGTTCCCAATAGTCAGGGAAACGTTCGGTGTAACCAATACCGGCATAAAACATCATTGGCACATCAGCCAGAGTATGCTCTAAACGCATAAAACCACTCGGCAAGGTATCATTACGCTCTTTTTCACCATTGCTAGCAAATTTCTTTACCCGGCTGCGATCAAGACGGGCACCGGTTATCAATTCGTTCTGTTCCGTGGCAGACCAAGTTAGCTCGCCAAACAGACCATAATTATAGAATTGCGCATCTTTTTGCCATCCACTACCTGCTTTATTACGATGGGTATTGGTTTGCGTATCTGCACCACTTTCCAATTTGAAGTCTTGCCATAACCAGGTGCCCATGACTCGTCCCCCGACAACACGGCGGTCCAGTTGCATAGACATACCGTGGTTCATATTCATGTGCATACCACACCCATGTTTACAACTCGAAGAAGGCATACTCATTGACATAGCGCTATTCGGAGAACGCAAAGTGATATTGTCCATAATATGGTTGGTATAGTTGTAATAAACTTGGGCTTCAACCTTATCAAGCACCTCACCGATGTTAGATTTCTCAAAACGCACACCCAGACTTTCACGTTTGAATTGCGAACCATCCATACTACGTCCAGCATAACGGGCCTCTCCATCACCCTTACCCATTGTCAGTTCGAGCAATGTATCTTTATCTGGCGTCCACCCTAACGCCAGATCACTATTCCATTTATCCCAACGTGAAGGAACGCGATACCCGCTGCCATCTTTGTAGTCATTTGAGCGGGATTTATTTGCCATTAAACGTAAATATCCCAATTCATTGCCAATACTGGCATCCACATTGCCATCCCAACGGTCATTTGAACCACTCAATCCACTGGCATTGAATTTGACTCCCGGCTCATCAAATCGAGGATGTTCACGTTCAAATCTTACGGTCGCTGCTGAAGCACCGGCCCCCCACAATACCGTTTGAGGCCCTTTAATCACTGTCAGCAAATCATAACTCTCCGGCGAAATATAGGATGAAGGTGCATCCATTCTGCCAGGACACGCTCCTAACATTTCTGCGCCATCAGTCAGAAGCTTAATCCTCGAACCAAACATGCCACGAAATACCGGATCACCATTGGTACCACCATTACGGATTTGTGAAAAGCCGGGTATGGTTTTCAAATAATCAGAGCCATCACTTGCCGGAACTGGCTGACGGGGCGTTTTTGGTGAAGTGACAATTGATAAAGGAGAGTGCAAAGGCGCGGTTACGGTAATCACATCACCATCATTGGTTTTTGGGCCATTCGCATGATCGTGCGAATCTGATGTGGTTTCAACCGCATATCCATTAAAAGCAGCCAGCAAAAAAAGCGGCATTGCCGAGCTAATACAACGGGCCAGCGTATTTTTTTTATGAGAAGAATTTTTTTCAAACATCATCTTTCCTTAATGTGCATCCGCAATCCGAAGCGATATTGCTATCAAAAGCAGAATACGTTATAGAATCCAACCAAACAGTTTTTGGTATAAGCAAACCTTTCCTAGCTAAAAAGTTAGCAGGACAACGCGTTTTATTATGTTTAAACCGATGAGATTAGATCTGTTCAGGCGGAGCGCGAGGCAGCGAATCAGAAAAGATGAAATGCGCAAGGAAGAGAGTTACAGATTGAACCGGTGGTGACCGTGAAGTCAGCGAAGTTGACCAGAATAACGGTGTATTTGCCAAATCCAGTAAAGGTACATGGATAAGAAAGACGCAATATCCACAGGCAATATCCTCCAGCATCGACATGCCACCACCCGCATGCATCCCCATCTGCATTCCATCATGATGGTTAGTGCCCGGTGATGCAGAAGCAATGTCAGAATGAGACATACTGGGCATATCATCGTCAGATGACATCACCGTATGACAATCGGCCACTCTCGATGAATGAGACTCACAAATGCGCGCATGTTCCAGTGACCGGGAGATCACAGGTGCAATGAACAACATCAATATCGCGAATATACCAAGCCAAGCTGACAAGCGGCTCCGCGATGTGTAAATCTGAATCAGTGACAAACCAAGCCTATTCTGTAGAGAACACATTCAGGGAGGAGATTGTACGTATTTAACAGTCAAATGTTAAAACACTTTATGCAGGAATGTCGCTTTGACGACAAAATTTGTTGTTTTTCTAAAATTAGCAGGATTTTTTTCATGAATTCGACGCAAAATACCCAAAATCCAAGCTGCCACAATAACTGCATTCTTAGCAATTTGACACCCTCTGAAAGAATGGGGTTTTACGACATACTGGATAAAGCTGCCCATTTTTACAAAGTAGAACAACCTGCTTCAACCCAATATAGTCAGCCGACGGGGCCAAGTCGCCTGACTATGATAATCGGCGCTAAAAACGCCATTTACGTTAGCCCCAAGGCATTTTTTCACCTTATTACTACCATTAATTACCCCTTTGTTTCCAACAATTAACCTAATTCAGGAATCAACATCCGAATAAAACCCGCTTGTTCAGGTGATATATCATCGTCGTTAGTGATGGCATTCTTAACAAGCTCCAAATTCGTGTCATTAATAAAATTTTCAGTGATTGAAATTCCTGACTCCAAATTTTTAACTTGGTGATAGTGTGTACAAGGGGTGAAAACAATATCACCAGGATTCTGTACACAATGAATACCCTGAGCCTGAATGAAATCGGGATATAAGGCCAGATCAGGATTAAAAGCATCAACTTTGCCATAACCTATTTTCACTGCCTCTTCCGGCCCATAAAATACCCACTCTTTTCGACCACTAATAACCGCATTCCAGGCATGAGTAGAGGCAATGTCCAAATGCAAACGAGAACCACTGTTTTTAGGCCCCATATAAATCCAGCGAAGTAATAGTAATGCGGCTTCATTATGCAAAATATCGTCTGCAACACGCTGACGAATCAAGCAAGAAAAATAGTCAGGGACCTCATAATCATTCACCAACTCTTTAAAATAGAGCGAGAACTGCCACGCAGAGGCATAATAAGGATCGGGTTCTTCCACATCTTTTATATAATCAATATAGTCACCAAGAGACATATATTTATTATCTTTATTATTTGATGATCGAAACACGTTTATCAGGTGATGACCAAATTTTTGCTGAAAATAGTCCCATGTCCACTTCGTTCTTGCTACCCACTGTTCAGCCCCTCCTCGAATAATAAAAGGGACTCTATCCAGCATACAAGTAAACACATCCTCGATAGATGGCATGGTGAACTCTACACATTTCTGACAACCAGAATTAGAAAAATCCATCATATTTATATAGTTCCAAAGAATAAATAGTCTTCTCTATAACTGACGGAACTAAGTCGCCAGTTAATAATTTTATCCAGCCAAGCCCCAAATAATCTTATTGCCTAATGTTGGATAACCAATTCCGAAATAGTTGATTGCTTAACGTCTTCTGGCCGATAAGGCAGCGGCAATAGCTGTTTATAATGAGAATAAAACCGGCTCTGATCCGCAAAATGAGGCGAATCAATATCAGAAGATTGCGAATAAGTGAGTAACCCACGCGCATTAGGTCCTTGTTGATCAAATGCCACCAGCATTATCCAACTAGAACCATAACGAATATGATATCCTTGATCAGTTAGCTCCGATTCCAATGCCTCACCAGTCACCACATCATTACCCACAGTATAATGATGTTTAGGAAACAGGGTTTCATCCTCATCCCGCGGAGCGATCATATTAAAGCCGCCTTCTTTTCCAAACAACCCCGGCCAACTCATGCGATTATCTGCCGGTTTACCGTCAGGTGCGGTACTTTCAATAAATTGAAACTGACTCACCGGAGTATCTAAAGCCAGCCCCGCATTATTCACATTAGCAACCGCTCGTGCTAACAAGGTGACAAACTCTTCACTTTGTTTTAATTGGCGTGGCGTTGTTGCCGGATGGGCTATGTCAAACGGTACAGCAAAGTGTTTTTGCTGATCAATTAAAAAAGCTAATTCACGGAATATAATCGCGCCCCGACTATCAGCATTAAATTCACCGTTCCATTGTGATAGCAATTGACATGCCTGAGTAATATCGACCTTCATGCCATTCACCAATCTAATTAATCGATTCGGTGTTTTATCACATAGGGCAACCACATCTTTTAATATCAGTTCGGCTAAATATGAACGCTCAGAGAATAACGCCCGTTCTAACTCCATGAGAGAAAATCGCTTATTATCACCCGCCGCATCCTGTATTAGTTGCAATCCCATACGAGTTCTGAACGACAGGGGTTTTCGTTCATTACCCAGAAGTGGGGAAAAACCTTCGAGTAAATGTTCCAAGTTCGTTGCCCAGTGAGAATCATTGGAATTTTGTACATAGGATGTTTCCACAAGCTGCGGGATCTGATCATAACCCAAGGCTTCGGTAAAAATCATGGATGATGAGTTACCCGGTAAAATAGTCACGTCATACTTCTCACGTGCTGCCGCTAGGGTTTCGTTATCATTCAATAATTGAATAGCTTCAAGAGACAATGCCGGTACAGCTTTATCACCAATAAAAATACCAACGCCTTCTTTACCAGTTAACAAAGTGTTATTAAAAGCCAAGCCATTAAAATCTTTATAAGATTGTTTTGCATCAGCAAGACTATCCGCTCGATTCAACGCCAACCAATGATCAAGCATATCAAGATTGTAAAGATTGACATCTTTCACGACATAAAATTCAGACTCGGACCAAGCAAAGTCTTCATTTTCAATAATGGGCCCAATATCAGTATAAAAATGATCTTTGGTGACCGTTTTAATACCGCTATCGGTTTTGACTTCAATATGAATTGGCTTCGACATTACCGGTTTAATAACACCATCAATCACATAATTGAGCGGATTGTTAGCAGCAGTTTGCATTTTATAAACAATGACATGTTCAGCCGATGAATAAGTGTGAGTCCAGGCAATGTTGTGATTAAATCCAATATTAATAATACCCGGAAAACCAATTAAAGACGCTCCCATAACATCAATCTTTCCGTTCATGACATGATGCACTTGCCAAAAACGAAGATCGCCTTCATAAGGAAAATGGGGGTTCGCCAATAACATGCTATTGACCCCTTCAACTTTATCACGGCCTAACGCCCAACCATTCGAACCAATGGAATAATCATTATGCCTTGATGTATGGGAAGCCAATTGTTTTTGATCATCATTATTGGGATCAGCTGTATAATAATCAGCAAGAAATTGGGCAGAACCAGGAAATACCGCAATAGAAAACACATATGCCAGCACATCCTCACGTTGAATAGGTGCTACCCATTCTTGATCTCGACAAGCTTTTGGTAAGGTATAACGCCCTTCCTTAACATGGGACAGGTAGGTATTATAACCTGCAACAAATCCATCAATAATTACCTGTGAATCAGCACTTAATTGCGGCCATTTTTCACGCGCCTGTTCCACCAAAGCTAACGTTTTATAACCGAAGTCCTGAATTAAATTCAGTGAGTCCCCCTGCTTATCTCTATCAGCACCAAAGAAACGAGCACGCTCCCCTCTAATGCGCACATAATCATCCGCCATAATGCATATATTATCTTGTGCCTGAGCATAGGCATTGCCAAAACTCAAGCTTCCCAAGTCGTGTGCATAAATATGAGGGACACCATAATGAGTACGAACAATTTTCGCTTCAAATGCTGTCTTCGTCTTTTCTGAATAACTTTTAAATCCGCTACAACTTATTGTTAATAAGGTAATCAACAGTAATGTGATTGATTTAAATGATATTGTTTTAAATAATATTGTTTTAAATGATGTCATTTTTATTTTGCCCTTAAAGTACCTGTATAAAAGCAATCTCTGGCTTTGAATTTTGATTCCAATATTAATGCTCTGAGTAACCAACGATCATAACCATCGTATCGAGGTTCATACTCGCTGCGTGCATGAGCAACTTTACGGTTATCAAATAGCAACATGTCTCCAGGAGATAATATAAAGGTCTCTCTATTTTCATTAATACACTGATTCAACTTTTCCAACGCTGCTTCTGCATTTGGTGTTAAACAACGCATATAAGCTGGATCAAATATCATTTCTGGCTCTTCATGTTGACTTAATATGGCAACACAACGGCGGCCACCAGTATTCGACACAAATGTCGGATCGACATCGATCTCAAAGTTTGGTTTTTGCAATTCAGCAATAGTTTCAGCATCCAAACGAATATTCTTTGTTTGAAACAAGTAGGTTTCCGCATTTTTATCGCCACGTAGGCAATATAAAGCAACCCAGTCAGCTTTCGCATCGTGGAAACCATCTTCAACATGCCATTCCAAAAATTCCTTGTTTGCCCCTAACTGCATATTTCTATATTTTTCCATTGGAAAAATATCATCGATAAAATTAAAATTCTTTTTATTAACAAACGAATAAATATATCCAATTCGAGATAAAATCGTTGATATTAAAGTGCGAATACCCGCCACCTCAGAACCATTTGTTTGCTCATAAGATAAAGGTGTTAAACCAAGCTCATCAGGGATAGGTAATCCCTTTATCAGCAAATAATTTTCATTTTCTAACGCACGAAAATCAAATAACTTTTTCTGTAAACTCACAGGCAAATGAAACGATTGATAAAAACATTTCCAGTAAAATTCCTCGAAATTATCAATATCATATTTTAGAGTAGACTCTAAAAATTCCTGTTTTAAATATGTCTGTTCTGTTGAATCAAGCTCAAAAACGAAGTCATCAAACGCCTGAATATCAGACACCATGCATTGCCCCTTTCTATTCATAATAGGCTATCCTTTTAAACTGTGTTGCCAATACCTAGCAACACATATCCAGAAAAATAAACTAACCGAAAAGTTTACGAATACCGGTAATGATCAAAACCAGTGCTTCCCGTTCCGCAAACGATAAGCTGGGATGCCAGATATCCATTAATAAACAAATTCTATGTTTATCTGAACGGTTATAAGCTTCATGCTGATAAGAATAATCAAAAAGTAAACATTCTCCTTCCTTCCAACATCTGGCTTCATTAGCAACGATGATCTCACAATTGCTAGCAGGAATATCGACCGCAAAATGTAAATTAAGGGTAAAATTCCACAAATCACAATGCGGTTTAATCACCGTACCCGGTTGCAATACCGAAAAGTGAACTTCCAATAGAGGACAATGCCAATCCCGTAACTCATTATTAAAAATATGCCATGTAGCGGGCAAAATATTGGCAACTACGTTATTAGGCTGACCATTTTTGAACAAATATAACGCTTTCCAATCTTTTTGAGTTCCCAAATAGTGCTCATAATCGGTTATATGTTGGGATTCACCGCTGATGACCGCGTTAATTTCCTGTTTTATTTTACCCGCATTATTCATCAATGAGGTTACTAACGGCTGCAACTGCGGAAAAGAATTCGTATCCAACCAAGGCGTGGTAGAAAGCCCAGGCATGATATACTTGGCATCTGCTTGTAATGGTGCTCTTTGTTGTAATAAAGGATAAAACATATCCTCTACTCTTTTTAAACAGTCATTCCCATATCTTTCTTTGATTCCAGCTAATTGATCTTCAAATAGTTCCAACATTAATAATCTCCCTGATATCTATTTTCTATTATGATTACATTTTCCTATTATAATTACACTTTCCTGTTATAATTACACAGTAGAAATAGCGGACGCCAAAGCGGCATTTTCTACTTTATCAGGATGTACGTTAGTTTCAATATTATCCACTAAACCATTATCCATAGTGATAACTCTGTCCGCAATATGAAAATATTTATCGTCATGACTAATAACGATGATAGTTTTTCCATTGCGCTTCATTTCAGGGAGTAATTCATTATAGAAAAACCCTCTATAATTAGGGTCCTGATCGGCTGCCCATTCATCAAATAAATAAATAGGTGCATCTTCCATATAAGAGATAACCAGAGCTAAGCGTTTACGTTGACCATGAGAAAGCTTAGTTGTGGACAATCTGCCATCTTTAACCGTGACTTTTCCTGCTAAATCCAATTTTTTCAGATATTGACGAGTTAATTCATCATCGGCAAGTTCACCTTTTCGATTAATTACCGTATCAAACAGATAAAAATCCGAATGAATAACACTGTACATATTCAGATAATTCTCTCGGTTATCTTTATTAACCACCTTATCATCTATGAAAATATCACCTTCATATTTATTCAACAGGCCAATCAACAATTTGCCAAAAGTTGACTTACCACTGCCATTACCGCCTTTAATAATGATAATTTCGCCGCGCTGAATATCCAGATTAATCGGCCCAACAGAAAAACAGTTCCCTTCACCAGTATACTTAAAGCTTATAGAATGCAGGGAAATTCGAGACCATTCTTTATACTCTTCTGTATTGGTTACAGTTGGCTCCATTGATAAGTTTTCAGAAAACCTCAAGCGATCAATCTTGCGCAGAGATATGAGCGCTTTTACTATGGTTTCCTGTGAGGACAAAATAAAATCAACAGGGCCCAGTAAAAAGGTCATTATAAAGATAAAGGTAAGAATATCGTTACTTTCCCCTATACCCCACATAACATGAGAAAATAAAATAGTTCCAAGCACCAGAAATAATAATATTTGTCCCCAATTTTCATTCAGCTTCCAGAAAATTTCTGATTTAAGATCAGAGTCATTAATCTTTTCTAATGAGGGTAAAACACCTCGATTAAAAAACGAATGTTTGCGTTTTTCATTGTTATTAAGCTCTTTAACTCCATCTACTAGACTCTTAAACTGTTCATGAAGGTTATCATAATCATCGCGATATATTTCATCATAAGCTTCGGCTTTACTGATGAAATAACGCGAAACACAAATCCCTAACGGGAGAATTACCAGCGTGACCATAAACAGATCAATCGATTTGAATGCCAGAAAACCTAAACATGCAATCACTGTAATCACATGATAAATAAACTGCGGCATGGTAGAAATAGCCCTGGAAATATCGCTTACATCAGATGTTAAGCTAGCCTGAACTTTATGCCCACCAATCCTATCCAAAATAGCATAAGGGGTATTCAAGATACGTTTCACTAAGGTACTACGAACTTCAAAAATAATTTTGACACTTAACTTTGTCATTAAGTAATTAGCAAAAGAACTCACAATAAATAAACAAGCGAGCCCGATGAAAAACTTAACTGTCCATGATACTAAGTCAGCACTAATCTGCTCCAATGCATCATCGGTAATCAAGGAAATTAACCAAATACTAAAGAAAGCACTAAAAGCACCAACAATACTATTAAAAATAATTTTTAACCGATTAGCTTTCACCAAATCAGAGATCATCGAGATTAACTCCTAAATAAAATTTTATTATTGCCAAACTTTAATAACCTTTACTTTGCCACAAAGTGATATTCCATCCTCCCATAAAACCTCGGCTAACTGTTTTTGGCGTTAACCAAAAACACTGTTGATAAATAGCATCATCACCATTAATTTGTAAAATCAACACTTTATAGCCTTTGTCATAAACATCTGTTTTCAACCGCCGTAGAATTTGCTTAAGCTGATCATTAAAAAAACTATCAAAGTTATAAATAACCACATGGTTTTCATTAAATCGATAGTCATTTGCATCAGCTTGTATTACCTCAATATGATTTTTTTGCTTTATAGCATTAACATTTTTCTGCGCAATTAATGCCAACGATTCAACAATTTCTACTCCGGTAATCTGGCTAAAGTTGTAGCTGGATGCACATATAATAGATCGCCCTTTCCCACACCCCAAATCGATAAATTGAAAGTCACTGTACTCGATCGGCAGAGACATTAATGCCTTGTGAATCACACTGTAATAAGCAGGCATATAGCGAGTACAAATGTGAGAATTGGCATGCCATTTATCGTCAAAAGTAATTCCATGAGTTTGCACACCTAAATGCTCATCTTGGCTGTCTCGTTGATCAATCCAGCAAAAAATCTCATCAGGTTCCGTTATGCCAAAAACAATCCATAATAAGTGATACAACGCTTCTCCTCGTTGTACCTGAATTTTATTATTCAATATCGCCTTAGCAATAGCGGCTGATGGTTCCTCGCTGGTTACGCACGCTATTAATGAATCTATACTGATTTCAATCTCACTATAAAAATCATATTGCGTGCACATTGCATCATCAGCGTTGAAATCAATATGTACACGGCCATCCGCTATCTCAATAAACCAACATCCGATCTGTGGTATCCTCACTCGGTGACAATGATTGATATTATTTATAGGCCGGTAAATATCGGCCCGATATTGCACAATGTCGAGCAACTCCTGATAGGTTAAGTTCGATTTTTTGAATGAAGGCTCTGGCCGGTAGCGTTGTAGCAATATAGCCTCAGCCAGACCTTCAACGGCACCCGGTTTTAATACTGAATAATGATCACCACCTACCATGCCACAAGTAATCGTTTGTGTGACATGATCTTGTAAGGATGCAATAATTTTCTTTTTTTCTGCCCGTAGTTGTATAGAAGTTTCGCAATAAATGAATGTCATCGTGCCCTTTAACCTGGCCGATGGTACATAATTGCAAGCCATCATAGAGTAGCTTTTATAAACTTCAATAAACCTTTCCAGAGCTTCACCTTCAATGCCTTGAGCTAGCTCTGCACTGACTTCATCGATCTCCTCGCGGGTATAAGGCTGTCGATCATAGGCGGTAAGAAAACTATCAATCGCTATCAAGTCAACCGTTTTCCCTTCATTTTCCAACGCCAAAGCGACCTCGAAAGCAACACATGCCCCTACACAATCCCCCACCAGTCGATAATGCTCTTGTGGATAGTCTTGCAAAAGTAATGCCGCATAACGTTCAGCCAATGTTTTAACAGTAACTGTTTTCCCTTCCAAGAACAGAGAAGTTGCATCAAATACTTTGAGGCAGAAATCGTTTTTTATTTCTCGGGCTAAATCAATAAAAGATGATACTGGAGCACCTGCGCCAGGAACCAAAAATAATGGCGTTTGGTCAGCCCCCAATGACACCAATTTAATGGCGTCATCTGGCGCTAAAAAAGCAATAATGTCAGCTTTATTAGCAATCACCAGGTTTTTTAGTTCAGGAGTAAAAACACAACCTGACATGACCTTAAAACCCAATTTGCCGTGCTCAACAAATAACTGCACCCCCGCAGCCGAAGTTTGCCGAATAATATCAACGATTCGCATTATTCCACCTGATTTATCAGCGTCTATTTTTATCATCATAACCAGCCTTCTTCTGCCACCGAGTTATGCCCCTGATTGACTGGTTCAGCTTGTTGCAACTGCTTACGCTCAATTATCAGTGCCAGTATTGCTAGATCACTGGCCGTCATGACATCGGCAACGCTGACCACGACAGCAAAAGTCTGTTGTATCTGATGTAAAAACCTCAACAAGGTTAACGAATTCCCGCCCAACTCGATAAAAGACGCGGTTAAGCTCACCATGCTTAACGGTAATTTCAGTGCGTCGGCACACAGTTGTACCAATTGTTTTTCAATTTCAGTTTCCGCAATACGATCCAACCCTCGCGTAATGCAAGGTTTTGGCTCAGGTAGGGCAGCAAAATTCACTTTACCATTAGCCGTGGTTGGTATAGTGGCTATCACAGCATATAGGGTTGGCACCATATACTCTGGTAATCGGGTTTTCAGTTGCTCCCTTATCGAGGGGATGACAGCATCCGTTTCGGTACCCTCTGGCATAACCAGCCAAGCACACAGTTGTTTTTCGCCAGTCGCATCGACAATCACTCGCACAATACTTGTCGCCACGCCATCAATAGCTGACAGTGCTGACTCTATTTCGCGAGTTTCGATACGAAAACCTCTGATTTTGACCTGATTATCAAGACGACCGACATAAACCAGTTCACCATCGTTATTCCAATAAACACGATCACCGGTTTTATATAAGCGTACTGTTTGTTCCGGCAAGATAGCCATTTCAACAAACTGGGCCGCATTTTGCTCTGGGTTATTCACATAACCTAAACTTAAGGCATCACCAGCAATGTAGAGTTCACCAATAACACCTGGCGGTACCAATCCCCCCTGAGAATCCAAAACATAGGTCTGACAATGTGCCAAAGGACGACCTATAGGCACCACTGAGTCTGCTAAGGTGTCTAACTGTGTGACATCGATAGCGGTTGCCACGATGGTTGTTTCCGTCGGTCCATAAGTGTTGAATAAACGGATCTTTCCTTGTGTTTTTTGTTGCCATAGCGCCAATAACTCCATTCGCATGGCTTCACCCCCGACGATACATACCTCCAAATGATTAACGAGTTGTTCAACATCGTCGGCAGTTAACTGATACGTCCACTCATGCCATAAGGCTGTGGGTACTGAAATCAGTGTGACTTTTTGTGCATCAATGATCTGACATAACTGTTTAACGCTATACGCTGTTTTATGATTATCCAGAACCAAACGACCACCGGAAAATACCGACAACATTAATTCTTCGATAAAAATATCAAAACCAATGTTGGCAATTTGCAATACCGCGTGGACAGAATTTGCCGGATAACAGCGTTGAACCGCCTGATAATAGCTCAGTAAATTGTGATGGCTGATCTTAATGCCCTTCGGCGTACCCGTTGAACCCGAGGTATACATGATGTAAGCAACACGCTCTTGCGCTGATAATGCCACTTCTTGTGCCACAACCGCAGTATCAACCGAGTCAATCTCATCAACCATAACAATACGTTGTTCATCAACAGGCAAAGTGTGACTTTCAGAACGTTGTGAAACAATAAGCTGAATATCCGCATCATTAATAATATGGGCAATGCGTTCTGTTGGATAATCGGTTGCCAATGGTACAAATGTCGCGTTCGCCTTCAAAATAGCCAAGACGCTAATCACTACCTCAGGACTACGGGATAAATAAATACCCACCGTATCATTTACCCCGATACCCCGCGCAATAAGGAGTGTCGCCAGCTTGTCAGCCGCTAACGCCAACCGAGCATAATTCATGCTGCCCCAAGGCCCTGACAAGGCCACTTCATCAGGTATCTGACGCGCAATTCGGGCAAATAATTGCGTCACAGATGGGCAATCATTAGCAATAGATGAGGCATTATGGGCTAATTGATGCAAGTGTTGGATTTGACCTGATGCTAAATAATCCGCATGCCCCAAATGATGATGTTGTGAAGCTAACATCGATTTTATTGCCGTTTCATAACAGGCTAATATTTGCCCCGCCTGATGTTTCCCAAACACCGATTGGGTCAACGCTAATTGCAGAACCAGAAAACTATTAGCTGAACTATGATGGCAAACAAAATCATAACCATAATCAACTCGTTCATATTCATGATCATAAGCCTGCTCAGGCTCAGCATCTTGAGTTGTCTGTAACTCATCAGACACATGAAAATCGACATAGTTAAACAAAGCACCAGAGTAATCACACTTGAATTCCTCTTGCATCACAGCAACCGGATAATGTCGATAAGGCCAGCTTGCAGTGCTATATTCGGTTAATTGCTGAATCAACGACGCCCAAGTTTGTTGATGAATATCTGCATTAACCGGCGGCGTATTCAAGAATAATCCAAGACAAGATTCAGCCCCCTCCACTTCAAGTCTCCCGTGGCTTACTACCGAACTGGTGATGGAATCAGTGCCATTGATTTTCGCCAATACATAAACATGTACCGCCAACAGCAATGTGCGCAACGGTACTTTTAAGCGCATCGCAAGTTGTTGCAAATCGTCATGTAAATAAGATAGCTCAAGGCGAGCAGAATAATGTTGTGTTGACCCTTTTCCAGTCCAGTCAGGAAGTACAGCAGCGTTGGCAATATGCTGCCAATACGCTTTGTGTTCAGGATCATCAATAGCAGCCAGTTCTTCAGCAATGTATTCACCGTAATGCGGTAAGTCAGCTCTTGGTGGAATGGAACCGCCAGACAACACCGATAAATAGTTTTCCATAAACTCAACTTTTAGGTTGGCAACACTCCAACCATCAAGAATGGCATGTTGATGGGACAAAACCAGAGCAAATGTATTATTAGCATCAACAAATACATGAACTCGCCACATCAATTCATTTTCAACGAAAAAGTTGCTATTTTCCTGCGCCAAACAGCGGTCTAATTGATGCTCGAATTCCTGCACGGAAAGGTGGCGACCATCATTAAGCGTAACCGGCAAAGCAATCGTTTTATGAATATATTGCAACGCTCTCCCTAATTCGAAGTTGTATGTTGCACGCAATAACTCATGGCGTTGTACTATGGCATTAAATGCTTGACGAAACGCTTGTTCACTCCACACTGCATTAATCGAGTAATGTTCTACAATGTGGTAACTTTCATCTTTTAGCTGATGATAAATAGACCCCATTTGCAAACTCGACAATGAATATGCATCATCCAATGTGGATGGCTCAGTCAATACCGCCCGTTCGTCATTTGTGAGTAATGAAAAAGCACGATAAGCATCTTTAGCAGAGACGCTTTTGTCGTTCAAATCAGGTAACTGCTGCGTTATTTCATGAATACTTTGATAGGCCAAAATATCTTTTACACTGAGTGCTAAACCCACCTGTTTAGCCATCGCAACAACACGCACAATTAATATTGAGTCACCACCCAACGCAAAGAAATTATCGTAACGACTCACTTTCTCCTGCTTCAAAACAACGGCAAAAATAGACGCTAATGTTCTTTCAACCTCATTTTGTGGCGCAACATATTCAGTACTGGTAAAAGCTCTGGCTTCTGGTGCAGGTAGTTTTTCTTTATCCACTTTTCCGGTAATACTCACCGGGAAAGCATCCAGACATACAAATGCACTGGGGATCATGTAATGAGGTAATTGATGCCGTAGCTGTTCTCTGATCTGTTCAACCAATAACGATTGTGGCGTTTGAAGATAAGCAATAATTTGTTTATTGCCCGGCTCAATTTCCCGTACCACAGCAATAGCATTCTGCACATCAGGCAATGCACGCAGCTTGGCATCGATTTCAGCCAGTTCAATACGGAACCCACGCAGTTTTATTTGATCATCATTACGCCCTAAAAACTCCAGAGTCCCATCAGATTTTAATCTAGCTTGATCACCCGTGTGATAAATATAACCACAACGGCCAGAAAGGTTGTCTTTAACAAATTTTTGTTGCGTTAATTCGCTATTGCGGTTGTAACCTCTTGCCAAACCCGGGCCACCTACCGCAATTTCACCAACCACCCCCATAGGCACAGGCTCGCCATAAGCATCAAGGATATAAATGTGGGTATTGGCAAACGGCGTACCGATGGGAACATAGGCATCATCAGGTAAAGAGAGATGCGTCACATCACCGTAACTGGCATCAATCACCGATTCTGTTTGTCCATAAATATTGAAACAACGGGCATCGGTATGCATCAGCTTTTGTAAACGGTTCAAATCACGGCCATACCAGGCTTCGGAACCCACTAATATATGGCGCAGTGAATTCAATTGAACCCTGTTTTGTTCAGCATAATCGAGTAAATTTCTCAGAATGACCGGCACAAAGTCACCAAACGTCACTTGTTGTTGTTCGATAAGCTGATACAAAGCCTCTGTGGTAATCAAATCCGACTTGCGGCAAATCACCAAGCGACCACCGGTGGTCAAGCTCTTAACGATATCACCCAGAAAAATATCCACCGCCAAACCCGCCATTTGCAATACTGTTGGCGGCTTCTGGAATAAGCCAAATACCGCATCCCAGCCATACAAACGCGCTATCATCGCCGTGTGCTCAACCATCACTCCCTTGGGATGGCCAGTTGTTCCTGAAGTGTAAGTCATGTAAGCCAAATTGGTCGCAGTTGAATGACTCTGCGTCGCCGCAATATTGGTATCAATCCGTGACTGGCTTAATATTTCATCCAATCGCCAGACGTTGTACGCCGAAGCCACCTCAATGGGCAAACGCTGAATATCATCAACCACAACCAATGGTGTACCGCTCTCTTGAAGAATGTATTCAATCCGCTGCAATGGCTGATCAGCATCAAATGGCACATAGGCTAAACCCGCCTTCAAGATGCCAAGTACGGTAATCACTGAGGCCGCAGTACGCTCCATACAAACCGCAATAAAGGAATCCGATGTATAACCTTTGTCCAACAAAAAGTGGGCTACCTGATTAGCTTGAGCATTCACTTGCCAGTAAGTGAGATGAAGCTCGCCGTCAATAACCGCTATTTGTTCCGGACTCCGTTCCATTTGTTCTTCAAACAACTGATGAATACACTTATCAGCAGGATAAGGCTGCCAATTGTCATTGATATCGCTCAACAGATATTGCCTTTCCTGCTCAGTTAACACTGGCAGTTTAGTCAAAGGAGCCGTTTGATATTGGTCACTCACTAATGCAGACAATAAAGTCAGAAACCGTTGGCTAAATCGGGTTATTGTCGACCGTTCGAATAGTTCACAGTTGTATTCAAAACTAAAATCAAGACTGTCCTCACTTTCACTGGCATCTAAGGTCAAATCAAACTGGGCGGTAACATGCTCGCTATCAAGGTACTCAAATTCAACGTTACTCAATTGCAATACCTTGGATTCATTGGTATCCATTGAGAATACGATTTGGAATAGTGGCGAATAACTTGCACTCCGCTCCGGCTGCATTTTCTCAACCAACAATTCAAACGGCAGTAACTGATGCGCTTGAGCATCAATATTAACCTGGCGAATATGTGACAGATATTCAGCAAAAGTGAGATCTGCTTGGTATTTGGTGCGCAGCACTAGCATATTGACGAAAAAGCCGATAAGCGGCTCAACTTCTGGCTGCAAACGATTCGCAACCGGCGTTCCTATGACAATATCTTTGCTTTGACCATGACGGGCAAGTAACAGGGTAAATGCAGCATGTAATACCACAAACAGACTGGTATTATGCTGACTGGCAAGCGATTTGAGTCCAATCAAAAGAGACTTGTCAGCACTAAATTCAAATAACCCACCACTGCTACCAAGTTGTAATGGACGCGGGTAATCCAACGGTAAATCGTGTACAGGAGGCAACTCATTAAGCTGAGTTAACCAGTAGTTAAGATCCGCTTGTAACGTTTCACCCTGTAGTTGTTGCCGTTGCCAGACAGCATAATCTTTATATTGAATGGGTAGAGATGGCAAAGCCGGTTGCTGACGGCCTTCAAGCAATTGGCTGTATATGTTGACAAACTCATCAGCAAGCACTTTGATTGACCAACCATCTGATGCGATATGGTGCATATTGAATACCATAACACACTGATCTTCCGTTATCTTTAGATAGGCCGCTCGCAGCATGACATCGTTAGCCAAATCAAATGTCTGCTCCGCGTGCTGCTGAATAAATGCTTGCACCTGCTGTTGGCAGCTTTTTTCCCCAAGGCTTTGATAGTCAATACGGTCAATCTTCACAGTTACCTTGTCCAGCACTTCCTGCCATGCACCGCTAGTATCATGCCGATAGACAGTTCGGAGCACCTGGTGGCGTTGAACAATAATGTTTATCGCACGTTCAGCGATAGCGAGATTGAAGTCCCCTTTGACGGTTAATGACAACGGCATATTATATTGAGGCGTTTGCCCATCTAACTGGTCAATAAACCAAAGCCGTTGCTGGGCAAACGACAATGGAAGCCGCGCCATCTCAGCTCCCATCACTTCAACTACAGGCGTAATTGGCGCTATCGCTGCATTGCCGTTAGTTGCTGTCTGTTGTTCAGCGATCAATTGTGCAAATTCAGCCAAGGTTTGGCTTTCAAAGACTGCCCGAACCGAGATCTGTACGGCCAAGGTTTGCTGGATTTCCGATACCAATTTAATCGCCAACAGGGAATGTCCCCCTAGCTTGAAAAAGTTATCGGTACGGCCCACTTTAGGATGGCCTAACAACTGCTGCCACATATCAGCCAGTTGCTCCTCCAGTTCCCCCTGCGGGAAATGGTAGTTTTCTGGTAACGGCTCTGGTGTCTCTACACTCAGTAACGCTTTATAGTCGACTTTACCGTTTACCGTCATTGGAATACTGATTAGCGAAATAAAGACATTCGGGACCATATATTCCGGCAAGGTTTGGCTTATTTGTTCCCTCAACGCTACTGGCTCCAGCGGCGCATCCGCAACGTAGTATGCAACCAGTTGTTTATTGCCATTAAGCTCATCAGCAGTGACAACCGCTTGCCTCACCCCATCAATCGCAATAAGTTGGTTCTCAATCTCACCTAGCTCAATACGGAAACCCCGAATTTTTATCTGGTTATCCTTCCGCCCGATATATTCAATTTCACCATGAACATTAAACCTCACCAGATCGCCGGTCCGGTAAAGCCGCTCAACCTCACCGCCGAAAAAAGCAACCTGGATAAAACTCCTCTGCTGCTCCTCAGGTCTGTTTAAGTAACCTCGGGAAACGCCTTTACCACCAACAACTAATTCACCAATGACACCTTGTGGCACCAAATTCAAATACTCATCAACAATATAGGCTTTAACATGACCACATACCCTGCCAATGGGAACCGACTGATCAATCTGCAACGCGGATTCCATCAAGTGGTGACTCGCCAAGACTGTCGTTTCGGTCGGCCCGTAGGTATTCATCACCGGAGGATGATTTGCTGATGCAAACCAATGCCTGACAATTTCAGCATTAATTGCTTCACCGCCAACGATAACCAACCGTAGTGTGTCAGGCACCAAGGCGTCGCCACTACTTACCTGATGCCAAAATGCGGTGGGTAAGCTCATTAAGGTGATGTTGTGTTGACAACACTGTTGCCAAAATAGGTCAGCGCTGTTGAGCCAATCATCGTTCCTCAATACTAAAGTGGCACCTGCACATAGGGTGACAAAACACTCTTCAATGGAAATATCAAATGCAAATGAGGAGAACTGTAATACGTTGTCGTCAGGTTTAACGGAATACATTGCCAATGCTGCCGCAACAAAATGGCTCAACTGCGTATGCTCTACCATGACCCCTTTAGGTTTGCCCGTCGATCCAGAGGTATACATGACATAAGCAAGTTCATCCAAGCTATGGTTGATATTCGGATTATCAGAGGCAATCCCTAAAAATGGCTCCATTTCCGAGGTTAACAGCTCAACAATGACATTCAGTTCAGCAAACTTGTCTGCATATGCGTTGTTCGTCAACACAACCGCCGGCTGGCAATCCGCAATAATGTGATGGATTCGGGACTGAGGGTTGTCAACGTCAATGGGGGTGTAAGCAGCGCTTGCTTTCAGTACAGCCAATATACTGACAATCATCTCAGGGGAACGAGGTAAACATAACGCGACAATATTGCCCGGCTTAACCCCCTTTTCGATGAGGTGATGCGCCAATCGGTTAGCCCGCTGGTTTAACTCGCGATATGTCAGGGTTTGATTTTCTCCTGCAACCTGCCATACCAAAGCGGTGGCATCGGATCTTTGTTCTGCCTGACGTTCGAACTGGTATTGCACAGATTCTGTCGTTGTTGCAATAGAAGATGGTATCGCCAGTTGTTGTCCTAAACGGCGCTTTTCGTCTTCACCCAACAACGCTAAAGAGTCTAATGTTTTATAAGGATTTTTGGCGATATCAATCAACAAGATTTCAAACGATTTGAGTAACCTTGCAATAGTGTGTTCATGGAATAAGCTACTGTTGTACACCACTTCAAACAGAATAGTGTCACTGTCATCAATCGCATCGAGTTCCAAATCAAATTTAGAGAATGCTTCACCCGAAGATACCGGGGTAAATACCACGTCATCCAGTCTCGATTCGCTGGCCTCAGTCGTATCCATTGCGAACATGAATTGGAATATCGGTGAGTAAGCAATGTTCCGACTCACCGCCAATTTCTCCACGAGAACATCAAACGGCAAATCCTGATTCATTTGTGCTTCAATGTTGACTTGCTTTACATGCTGCACAAACTGCATGAAATCAGCCTGGCCCTGATATTCGGTTCTCAACACCAGCGTATTGACAAACAACCCGATCAGTGACTGTAACTCTTTTTGTTTACGGTTCGTGGCCGGTGTACCAATAACAATATCCGTTTGCTGGCTGTAGCGAGCGATAAACACTGAAAATGCAGCGTGCAATAACATAAACAAGGTCGCACCGGCATTGCCTGCATGTTTACGCAACATCGCCGAAGATTGCCGATCCAATCGGAATCGCACCTTGACACCATAGTTGGTCTGTTTCACAGGCCGCTGAAAATCCAATGGAAATTGGTGAACTTGCGGTATATCAGCTAATTTTTGTTGCCAATAATCAAGTTGCGCATCAAATACCCCGTCAGCAATCCATGACTGCTGAGTATAAGCATAATCTGCATATTGCACCGGCAATGCAGGCAAGGATTCCGGCAGACTCTGCTTAATCGCTTGATAATGGGTGACAAATTCTTCCATCAATAGAGAGAAAGACAATCCGTCTCCAGCAATATGGTGCAAATTGATGATAAGAAATTGCCGCTGAGTATCAGTTGTAAAAAAGTCAATCCGGACCATTAGATCTTTCTGTAAGTCAAACGGAGCAGAAACATACTGATAAAATATCGCTTTCAGCTCAGCAGGATCACATGTCAAGTGCCGAACATTGATTTTTTCCTTAACATCTACATCTGGCTGAATCTCCTGCCATACTTCTCCCTGTTCTTCTCGGTAAACTGAGCGCAACACTTCATGGCGTTCGACAATTCGTTGCATGACTTTTTCAGCAATCGTTAAATCGAACGCGCCACTCACTTCCAACACCGTCGCCATATTGTAATGTTCGCTGCTGCCAAAGAGCTGGTCGATGAACCACAGGCGTTGTTGCGCAAAAGAAAGAGGTAACCGAGTTAGCCCTCTGTCGACAGTCTTGATCGGTAATGGATTTGATTGTTGCCCTTGCAGATACGCAATAATCTCTACCTTATGCGCTCTCAACTCAGTAAGCATATCTTGCGATACTGCGCCTTTAGGCGCGTTCAGCTTAAGCGAGTCAGATTCAAGGTATACCATAATGTCTTGCTGTTTTAAGTCAGCTAAAAATGCAGCGATATTCACAGTTCAACGACCTCCCTTTCTTCCCCAATCTGTTTCTGTTGTTCAGTAAGCTGATGCTCAACATACTGTGCTAAAGCAAACAGAGTGTCATAGACGTAAAAATCCTTCACGGACAGTTCTATCTTCAATTCTTCTCTGATGACACTGCCGAGTTTGACAAATTGCAGTGAGTGAATACCGAGCTGTACAAACCGGGCCACAATATTGATTCGCTCCAACCCAAGCTCTCTATGGAACAATTCAGCCAACTGCTTTTCAGTTGTCGTTTCTGGTGGCGTAAAAGGCTCCTCAGCGATATTTTCCATACTTGGAGCAGGCAGGGCTTTACGATTAACTTTACCATTCTCAGTCAGTGGCATTTCCGGCAATAACACATAGAAGCTAGGCCACATAAACTCCGGTAAGATGCGCTCGACTTTATCGCGCTGTTCACGTATGTCGAGCATCGACGGTGCTACCAAATAAGCCACCAAGGATTGCCTCTGCTTGTCATCCAGCCTCACACAAACCACAACATCCGCTACATCAAAATTAGCGCGGATACAGTTCTCAATTTCACCCAATTCAAGACGAAAACCACGCAATTTCACTTGGAAATCGTTTCGGCCAATGTAAGCAATTTCGCCTGATGGCAACACCTTCACTAAATCACCGGTGCGATATAGTCGTTCGCTGTTACCTTTAGAGTCCACATGATCAATAAAACGTTCAGCCGTCAGTTCTGGTCGGTTCAAGTACCCTTTTGCTAATCCGACACCACCAACATACAGTTCTCCAACTACACCAACCGGACATTGGGAGCGATCTTTTGCCAACACATAAAGTGACACATGGGGAGCAGGACGACCAATCGTGACTGACTCAGTCGCCTTTTCAAAGATTTTCAACGAAGACCATACCGTGGTTTCCGTTGGCCCATATTCGTTGACCAGAGTTGCCTGAGGCTGACATTGGAAATGTTTTGTCTTAACTTTGTCCGACAAATTTTCGCCGGCACAAATCACCTTACGTAGTGAATGTCCTGTAAGGGAATCAAGGACGGCATCGTAGAAACTGGGAATAAAAAGAACGTGGCTAATTTGTTGACTGTCTATAATCTTTGCCACATACGATGCATCTTTCGCATCCTGGGGGGCCATTAAATGCAACGTTGCACCGCTGCCAAGCCCCCAATATATCGCCGGAACCGATGAATCGAAAGCAAATGATGAAACCAGTAAAAATTTCTCCGGTACTATCGAGTATGAATTAAACCGCCCAACAGTTGATGCGCTCAAAGCCCCATGCGAGATCATCACCCCTTTAGGATTACCTGTCGAACCCGAGGTATAAATGACATAGGCAAGGGAATCTGCTGTCACACTTGAGGTCAACATTGGTTCAGTACGGGCCTGGGCAGCAATTTCAGTGTCATTGAGCAAGATAGTGCCAATGCTACCCATTGGTAAATCGACCTTATCGATACTCTTGTTATCGACGATAACCAAACCAACATGGCTGTCAGCCAAGATAAAACTTAGCCGTGCTACAGAATAAGTAGGGTCCAATGGTAAATAAGCACACCCTGCTTTCAATATCGCTAACATGCTGACAACAAAGTCAATGCCAGGTTCCATCAAAATAGCAACCAACGGGTTGTTGTCAGCACCTTTAGTCAATAAGAATTGAGCGATCTGATTAGCCCTTGCATCAAGTTCAGCAAAACTGAGGCTTTGCTCCTGGTAGCGAATTGCCACTCGCTCCGGATATTCAGCCGCCCTCTGTTGAATAAGCTGATGCACAAAAGGTTGTTCCTCAGGCAGTTGCCAAGCTGATTGATGAGACTTGTCCAACACAGCTTGTTCCTGCTCACTGACGATCGCCAATTGATTAATTGGTCTATCACCGTTGACCGCAATATGTGCCAACAACAACTGCATATTTTCAGCAAAACGGGCGATTGTGCCCGGATGAAAGAGCCCTTGATTAAACTCAAAAATCAGTGACAATCCGTCCTTATCTTCTGTAGCGGTTAGGGTTAAATCAAACTGCGTTTGTCCCCCTTGTGCAATAACCTCTTCAAATTCAACATCAGCAAGTTCCAACTGTTGAGATTCATAATTTTGCATTGAGAAAAGCACTTGGAATAAGGGAGTAAACACAGTGCTTTGCTCAGCTAGCAACTTCTCGACTAATAATTCGAATGGAATGGCCTGATTGCTCTGTGCATCAAGGTGCACCTGCCTTGCACTCTTCAACAACTCATTGAATGTCAGCGTCGGTGTACAATCCAAACGCAACACAAGAGTATTGAGGAAACAACCAATTAGCGATTCCAGTTTCTGTACCGGTCGACTTGTAATAGGTGTCCCAATAATCACATCCGGGTTATCGCTGTAGCGACCTAGCATCACAGCAAAAGCGGTATGCAAGAGCATGAATAAAGTGGCATTTGAATCCACAGCTAATCGCTTAAGTTTACTAATCGTCTCCATTGGTATCTTTTGCGTGTGCGTTGTGCTGCGCATATCCAATTTTTGAGGGCGTGCATAATCCAAAGGCAATTCATGAACCAACGGCAGGTTAGCCAACTGTTGTTGCCAATATTGCAACTGCTCGTCAAACATTTGCTGAGTTTCAGCTTGATTCTGCCAGCAGGCATAGTCCGAGTATTGCAGTTCAAGCTCAGTCAACAAGGCGGGTTTACCATGAACAATTTGCTGATAAATAAGGGTAAATTCATCAACTAATATCGCCAGAGACCAGCCATCAGCAGCAATATGGTGCAAATCAAAAAACAATACGCCAGCCAACGGCTTATCAGATGTATCTGATTTTAGATCAGATGCCAAATAAGCCACTCTTAGCGGTAAATCCCTACTTAAATCAAATCGTCTCTGTCTCTGCCCCGCCAGCCAATCCTCTATGTGTTGCTGTTGGTCAACTTCATCGGCAAGAGTGTCTTTGTCAATCTGGAAAACATAGTCGTCCAACACGACTTGTTCGGGCATGCCCTGTGATTCCTGATAAACAGTTCGTAAAATTTCATGTCGCTTAAGAATGGCATCCATCGCCTGGCTTGCGGCTTCCAAGGAAAATTGACCATATAAATTGAACGCGGTTGAAATCTTATACTGACGTTCAACAGTAGAAACCTGTTCGACCAGCCAAAAACGGCGCTGCGCAAAGGATAACGGTGCCTTGGTAAGGTGCCGACGTTGTAATAACGAAAGTTTCTGTTGCCCCCCTACCTCTGCATAAGAGAGAAAATCAATAATTGCTTGTTTGTTTTGTTTAATAAATTTTCCCTGTTCAGGCGTAATGGCACCGGGAGCAGACTGAGATTTTAGCGCCCCATTTTCAACAAAAAGACGAACTTCCTGCTCGGACAATCTATCAATAAAGCCTTTTAGGTTCATAATCACCACTCAGTTACCTCATATTCTTCCACTACAGCCCCAACTGACTTGTTACGTTGAATAACAATTTCTTTTTCAAGCCAATCACATAACTGCTCTAATCTTGATCTTTCAAACACAATCGCAATTGGCACACCAACGGAAAATGCCTGTTCAATTCGAGAAATTAGCTTCATAGCTAATAAGGAATGACCACCTAAATCAAAAAAGTTGTCGGCCATGCTTACCCTGTCTTGTTGCAACAACCCCTGCCAAATTTTCGCAACGCTTTGTTCCAGTTCAGTCACTGGCGCGATGTATTTGGCTTTGACAAAGTCATCTGCTCTAGGTTGTGGAAGTCGGCTGCGATCCACTTTGCCATTGGTATTCAGCGGAAAAGCCGCCATCTGCACATACGCAGATGGCAACATGTAATCAGGTAAGCTAGTCGATAAATAGGCTTTAATTTCAGATAAATCCAATGGGTTAGCCGCGATAAAATAAGCGATAAGCTGCTTATCACCTGCTTCTGTATCAATAGCAATGACTACGGCTCCGGTTATGCCATCGAACTTACCCAATTGGGCTTCGATATCACCGAGTTCAATTCTGAACCCACGGATCTTGACCAGATGGTCGTTGCGGCCAAAGTAGTTGATTTCACCGTTTCGATAAAAGCTGGCTAAGTCACCGGTTCGATACACTCGTTTCCCAAGAACCCAATCGCAATCAAGATAACGCTCTGCGGTAAGTTGGGGCTGTTGATAATAGCCTCTTGATAAACAGTTCCCGGCTAAATACAGCTCGCCGATGGCTCCCATCGGGACAGGCTGCAAATACTCATCCAAAATATAACAGGCCACGTTGGGCAATGGTCGGCCAATCGTCGGCAAATCAGGCCATGAGGCAGGTTCTCCCTGTAATGTCTTGGACGTTACAACATGGGTCTCTGCCGGGCCATAGTGGTTCACTAACTTACATTGACTATGTGTCGTGAAGAACTGTCTGATGGCCGCTGTGATTTTGAGCCTTTCAGCACTCGAAACAATACCCCTTAATTCGGGGAACTGTAGCCTATTGACACCGCTATACTCAGCCAAGTTCTGCAATACGGCATAAGGTAAGTTCAGGATTTGAAGTTGCGCCTGCTGGATTTGCTTCGCTAACAGCCGAATATCCAACTGAGTCGATTTATCAATAAGCTGTACTGAACCCCCGGACAACAACGGCATGAATATGTCTTCAAAACTGAGATCAAAACCAATTGATGAGAATTGTAACCAACGGTTCGGCCCCGTAAGCGCTGGCTCAAGCTGGCTAATACCTCGTAATAAATTGCTCAGCGCCCGCTGTGGCATTTCAATCGCCTTAGGCTTACCCGTTGAACCTGAGGTATAGAGCACGTAACCGAGATCATCCAGGGAATATTCGATAGCCAAATTACTCGCTGGCTGTTTGTCCAGTATCTCTGCTGTACAAGGGTCGTCCAATAACACCATTTTCTGGCGTTTTACCGCAAACCTATCCTTCAAGGAGCACATCGTTACTAAGATCTCATCAGACAGATCACTAAGAATTATGTTTAAGCGTTCTGTCGGTAATGAGGTATCCAGTGGCACATAACCAGCACCCGTTTTTAAGATAGCGATAACAGTGATGACCATCTCAAAGGAACGTTCAATGAACATCACGACGGGGGTATTCACTTTCGCTCCCTTGTTCAGGAGATACTGAGCAAGTTGATTGGATCGCTGATTTAACTCACGGTACGTCATCGTCTCGCCAGCAAAATTCAACGCAATCTCATCGGGAGTAGCCTTAACTTGGGCTTCGAATCTCTCAATCAGAGTTTGTGAGCTGTCATACGGTAATACCGTTTGATTTAACGAATGCAGCAGGAACGCCCGTTCCTCAGAATCAAGGATGTCGAGTGACAGTGCGGCAACCTGTACCTGACTTTGCAACGCAGCAACAAGTTGCCTGCTAGCATTGATGAGATACTCCACCAAGCGTTCAGCATCAAATCGACTGTCAATTTGGGCTGCAACAGAAAAATCATCACCGAAATCGTCAATGGATAGGGTAATCGGGTAATTGGTACGTTCTCTTATATCGACCAGCTCAATGCCGGTTTTTTGCCAAAGCTGGTTAAGTTCACTTGTCTCGCCACTCACTTCGGAGTGACGGTAATTCAAAATACTGTCGAATAAACTGCTAGAACCCGCCAATTTGCTACACTGTTCAGCAATTGCAGTCGGTACTTGCTCGAATTGCAGCAAGCTAACCAGTTTCTGTTGCATTTCCTGCACTAACTGAGCCACGCTCAACTGACTCAAATCAACACGCAGTGGCAAGGTATTGATGAATAAACCAACTACTCGCTCAACATTATCAACACCCTGCAAGCGACCAGATAATACAGTACCGAATATTACATCTTTAGTGCCGCTGGTTTTTGCCAGAACCAATGCCCATGCCATGTGAAAAATAAGCGCTGGACTTATCTGCCATGCAGAAGAAGAGCGACGAATCTCTGCGGATAAATCCGCAGGCAACCCAATTTGGATTTCAGTGAATAAGTTATTGTCAACCATTCCACTTGTGATCCCAAAGGGCGCCGTGATTTCATCAACCCCGGCCAATTGCTCGGTAAAAAACTGCTGCGCCGCTTTCGTATCGGTTTGGCTGATGGCGTTTAAGACAAACTCCCGATAACTGAAAGCTTCTGGCAGCGACTTTTCATCACCTGTCAAGATAGCCAGCAACTCTTCTTGAATAATCTCCAATGACACATGATCACTTATCAGGTGATGCTCCTGCACCATAACATAGAGCTGCTTTTGCTGGCGGTCGATAAACCGGGTTACTCTGACCAACGGTGCCTGAGTAACATCCATCCATTGTTGTGATGGTTCCATAAACTGCGCTAACTGCTGCTGGATATCAACATCATCCCGCAAATCGATGTCAACCACCGGTAATGGCAGCTCTTTGTAGATAACCTGCACCGGTTCATCAATACCTTTCCAAAAAATTCCAGTTCGCAGCGCATCATGCCTCTGTACTATTTTATCCAATGCTGCAATAAAGCTTTCCATCTCGGTGTTTGACGGAAATGAATACAGCATCGGAGTAACATAAAGGTCAGATTGCCCACACATCATGTGATGGAATAAGATCCCTTCCTGTAATGGCGCCAAAGGATAAATGCCAACAATATTTTGCTCACCGCCCGGCGACTGAGATACGATCAAGGCCCGCTCAGTTTCCGACAGGGAAACCATACTTTCCAATGCTTCATGGGCTGTTAACAGCAGTGATTCCTGCTCGGTTGCCTGTAGTGGATCGTAAAGTTGTTTCGCCATATCCCGTAATTTCGGGTACTCAAACAAGGCCCGAATATCCAATCGATAACCATGCTTTTTAATATGGGATAGCATCTTCATGCTCAACAACGAGTGTCCACCCAACTCAAAGAAGTTGGCCACAGCACTGACTTGTGCCAATCCAAACAGTGTTCGCCAAATTTCAGCTAGCAGTGTCTCCTGTTCAGTGGCTGGCGCGATATATTCAATTTCCCCCTGAGCAACAAAATCTGGTTTAGGGAGCGCTTTACGATCCACTTTACGGTTGGCAGTAAGCGGTATTTCCTCTAGCACCACAAAAGCCGAGGGGACCATATAGCTCGGTAACTGCTGACTTAATAGGTGTCGGATCTCAGCAATTTTCTGCTGACCATCAAGGGTGATATATGCTGCCAGATACTTGTGAGCCGATTCATCCTCTCGAGCAATGACAACCGCATCGCGAATGGTAGGCAGGCTACGCAACCTTGTTTCTATCTCCCCTAACTCAATACGGAATCCACGGATCTTAACCTGATGGTCATCACGCCCGTAATATTGAATATCCCCTGCCAGTGAGTAACGCCCCAAGTCGCCAGTTCGATAGAGCTTTGGATAGCGGCTTACAAAAGGATTATCAATAAATCGTTCACGGGTTAATTGCTCTTTGTTGATATAGCCCCGTGCGACACCGTCACCCGCGACACAAATTTCACCAACAGCACCAAAAGGCACAAGCTGTTGGTTTTTGTCCAACAAGAAAATTGCCGTATTTTGAATTGGGCGCCCAATACTGAGGGTGTCTCCCTGAAAATCGTAGGCAATGCAAGTATTGACCGTGTATTCGGTTGGCCCATAGGCATTGACTAAACGGGGTAAATGCCCTGGTCGCTGATACCATGCAACCACTTTATCTGGCTTAATCTGCTCGCCTCCGACACTGATTTGGCGAATATGTTCAGGTACCAAAACCGTATCTTCACTTACCACTTCGTGCCAGAACGTAGTTGGCAAATTCACCGCACTGATCTGGTATTCCCGGCACCTTTGCCAGAAAGTGGCAACATCTATCAACCAATCTTCGCCACGTAAGACCAAAGTACTGCCATTGCCAAGGGCGCCAAATATTTCTTCAATAGACATATCAAAACTGAGGGCGGCAAATTGCAGTACCCGATCCTGCTTTGAATAAAGATAGGCATCTGCAAGACCCACCACCAGATTCACCAATGCCTGATGTTCAATCATCACACCTTTCGGCATGCCCGTAGAACCCGAGGTATAGAGAACATAGGCCAAGTGAGTAGAACACAAACCCAATTCAGGGGCGGCAATATTATCGGTTGAGAATCCTGCAACCGAGGTTGTAGTCACATCAATACTCAATGGACTATTTTCAGGTAATAACTTCTTGTTATGGCTGTTGGTTATCACCATCAAAGGCTGTGCATCATCAATAATATAAGCAAGCCTTTCTTGCGGGTACGCAGGATCGAGAGGCAAATAGGCACTACCCGATTTCAAGATGGCCAGTACCGACACAATCATGTCAATACTTCGCTCAATACATATCGCAATCATTGAATCCGGTTTGGCACCCTGAACAACCAAATAATGTGCCAACTGATTAGCTCTGGCATTAAGTTGGGCATAAGTCAATTGTTGGTCACCAAAGGCCAACGCAATAGCATCCGGCGTTTGTTCAGCAAACGCTTCTATCCGCTCATGGATACATTGGCTACGGTCATACTCTACCGCTGTCTGGTTCAAACTGTGCAGCAGGTAATCCTGCTCTTCCGGCGGTAACAAGGCCAAATCGCCAAGCTTTTCGGACGGACAGGCCACAATGCTCATCAACAAGGTCGTAAAACGTACCACCAGCCGCTTTATCGTCTCCTCTGCAAACAAATCCGTGTTGTACTCGAAATTAAAAGTCAGTCCTTCCTCTGTTTGGCTGGCATCCAGTGTCAATTCATACATCGCATTGCGGGTCTGTTCCGGCTTCGGCCACAAACTTACCCCTTCCAATTGCAGCGCCACACTGTCATTCGTATTCATAGAAAACATGATTTGGAACAACGGTGAATAACTGGTGCTACGTTCCGGTTGCAACCGCTCCACTAATAACTCAAACGGGACATTTTGATGCCGCTGGGCAGCCAGGTTTACCTCCCGGACCGATCTCAGGTAATCGATAAACGATTGCTCCAGCTCACACTCGCTGCGCAATACCAGCGTATTCACAAAACAGCCTATCAACGGCGTTAATGATGTCTGCAAACGGTTAGCTATCGGGGTTCCCACCACAATATCCCGTTGCCCGCCGTGGCGACTGAGCAGTACCGTAAACGCCGCATGCAACACCATAAAAAGAGTGCACCTTTGTGTCAGCGCCAGTTGCTGCAACCCTTTGCTAACCTCATTGTCCAGGCTAAATTCATAACTGCGACCATGGCTGGTCTGGTTGGCTGGCCGCCCGTAATCCAGAGGCAACCCGTGCACTGGGGGTAAATCCGACAACTGTTGCTGCCAATATTCTAACCCTGCCGCTAACTGAGATTCTCCTTCTTCACTGTGTTGCCAGACCGCATAATCGGCATATTGAATCTCCAGAGCCGGTAACGGGTTAGTCCGACCTTGACGATAAGCCTGGTACAAACTCACAAGTTCCTTAACCAGTACCCCCATTGACCAGCCATCAGAAGCAATATGATGCATGTTAAATAACAACACGCCCTGCTCCGTTGAAGTGATGATGTAGTGACAACGCACCATCACATCCTGTGTTAGATCAAATCGGTAGGTCATTTCATGCTGAATAGCCCGTTCAATCCACTCCTCTTGCCCGGCTTTGCCTATGTCACTGATATCCGATTGAGCTATCTCAAACGACCACTCCGGCTTGATAACCTGCCAGGTTCCATTTTCATCGCTGTGGTAAACAGTACGCAGCACTTCATGTCGATCTATGATGGTTTGCAAGGCCAGATTCGCTGCCGCCAGTTCAAATTTACCGCTTACCGCATAAGCTGACACCATGTTGTAGGCGGTGCTATCACCGCCAAACTGCTCGATAAACCAGATCCGTTGTTGAGCATAAGATTGCGGTAATAAATTTGTCTTGCGTTCAAGAATAGGAATTGTTTGATAACGCTTATCCGACGCCGCATAAGGCACTCTCTCTGCAAGTAAAGCCACTGTTGCAACTTCAAAGATATCTCTTACCTGTAAACTGCATTGAAACTGCTCATTAATCTTTGTGATCACCTTAGTCGCAATTAATGAGTGGCCTCCAACCATAAAAAAGTTGTCATCCCGGCCTATTTGCCCAATACCCAGCATTTCGCACCAAATAGCTGCCAGTACTTCTTCTTTTTCGTTGATGGGTGGCGTACTGGCTTTAACAGCAATATCACTGTTTTGCGGTGTAGGAAGCGCTTTGCGATCAATCTTGTTGTTTAGCGTAAGTGGCAATGTTTCGAGCTGAATAATTGCTCGTGGTAACATATAGGCAGGCAACTTCTGCTCAAGGTGTTGACGTAGAGCATCAATATCAATTTGTTGCTCGGCGACCAAATAACCCGCTAGATACTGTTGTGTTTGCTGATCGTTTAGCGCAACCACAACAGAACGGGTTATTTGTGGAAACAGGTTGATAACCTGTTCAATTTCGCCAAGTTCAATTCGGTGGCCCCGTAATTTCACTTGGTAATCATTTCTGCCCAAATACACAAGTGAACCTTCTGTAGTGTAACGGGCAAGATCACCCGTTTTATAAACCCTGGCGGTTAAACCGTCAGAAAATGTCAGGTTGATGAATCGCTCGACAGTCAGATCTTCACGTTTAAAATAGCCCTCAGCAAGCCCATCGCCGCCGATGTATAACTCTCCCACTGCCCCGAAAGGCACCAGTTTTAATTGTTCATCAAGTAAATAAATTGTGGTGTTATTTAACGGTAACCCGATAGTAACAAGTTGCTGTTCAAGCAGTTGTGCGTCTAGTTTCGCAATGGTTGACCAAACCGTGGTTTCCGTCGGCCCGTACATATTCCAGAGAGCATTACCTTTGCTCAATAATGCCGTTGCTGTCGCTAATGGCAATGCCTCACCACCACTGATCATTTTTAACGATGAGCGCCCCTGCCAGCCTGATTCAAGCAACATATTCCAAGTCGTTGGCGTAGCTTGTAACAGCGAAATGTTATGTTGTTCGAGTAGTACAACCAGTCTAGCGGGATCAATCACGTCCTGCTGCGCCGCCACTACACAAGTGGCGCCAGACAACCAAGGCAGATAGAGCTCTAACACGGCAATATCAAAGGAAATAGTCGTGATGGCTAAAACATTGTCCTGTGCCATACACTGCAAGTTATCTTGCATTGAGATCAAGAAGTTATTAACCGCAGAGTGACTGACCATAACACCTTTGGGCTTGCCCGTAGAACCCGAAGTGTAAATCACATAGGCCAGAGCTGATGCGGCTAAACCGATCAACTGTTTAGGAATATTGGTGGTGGGTGATTGGCTAAGGTCAATGTGATCCAGTAAACAGGTTAATTCCGCAAAACCGACTAATCGTGATGCACATTCACGGTTACTTATAATACGGTTACTTATAATGCATTGTGGCTCCGCATCGTTCAGCATATACCGCACTCTATCGGCAGGAAAGCTGGGATCAATCGGAACATACGCTGCCCCTGCTTTCATCACTGCCAATAGTGCTGTAACCATGTCGATGCCTCTCTGCAACAACACAGCAACTCGCCCACCCGTTGAAACGCCCTGCGCTCTTAATTGATGTGCTAGCTGATTAGCTCTGGCATTAAGTTGCACATAAGTCAACTGCTGGTCACCAAAGATCAACGCAACGGCATCCGGCGTTTGTTCAGCAAATGCTTCTAGCCGCTCATGGATACATTGGCTACGGTCATACTCTACCGCTGTTTGGTTCAAACTGTGCAGCAGGTAATCCTGCTCTTCCGGTGGCAACAGAGCCAAATCGCCAAGCTTTTCGGACGGAGAAACCACTATGCCTATTAGCAAAGTCGTAAAACGCGCTGCCAGCCGCTTTATTGTCTCCTCTGCAAACAAATCCGTGTTGTACTCTAAACTAAAAGTCAGACTTTCCTCTGTTTGCTGGGCCTCTAACATCAATTCATACATCGCATTGCGGGTCTGTTCCGGCCTTGGCCGCAAACTTACCCCTTCCAGTTGCAATTCCACATTGTCATTCGTATTCATAGAAAACATGATTTGGAATAACGGTGAATAACTGGTGCTGCGTTCCGGCTGCAACCGCTCCACCAACAACTCAAATGGGACATTTTGATGCCGCTGGGCAGTCAGGTTTATCTCCCGGACCGAGCCTAGATAATCAATGAACGATTGTTCCAGCTCACACTCGCTGCGCAACACCAGCGTATTCATAAAACAGCCTATCAACGGCGTTAATGATGTCTGCAAACGATTAGCTACCGGGGTTCCCACCACAATATCCCGTTGCCCACCGTGCCGACCGAGCAGTACTGTAAACGCTGCATGCAACACCATAAAAAGAGTGCAACCCTGTGTCAGTGCCAGTTGCTGCAACCCTTTGCTAACCTCATTGTCCAGGCTAAATTCATAACTGCTACCATGACTGGTTTGATTGGTTGGGCGCCCGTAATCCAAAGGCACCCCATGTACTGGGGGTAAATCCGACAATTGTTGCTGCCAATATTCTAACCCTGCCGCTAACTGAGCTTCTCTCTCTGGGCTGCGCTGCCAGACCGCATAATCGGCATACTGAATCTCCAGAGCCGGTAACGGGTTAACCCGACCTTGACGATAAGCCTGATACAAGTTCACAAACTCTTTAACCAATATCCCTATCGACCAACCATCGGAAGCAATATGATGCATGTTAAATAACAGCACGCCCTGCTCCATTGAGGTGCTGATATAGCGACAACGCACCATCACATCCCATGCCAAATCAAATCGGTAGGTCATTTCATCTTGAATGGCCTGCTCAACCCACGCCTCTTGCTCGGCTTCGCCTATACCATGGATATCTGATTGGGCTATCTCGAATGACCACTCCGGCTTGATAACCTGCCAGGTTCCATTTTCATCGCTGTGGTAAACCGTACGCAGCACTTCATGTCGATCTATGATGGTTTGCAGGGCCAGATTCGCTGCCGCCAGTTCAAATTTACCGCTTACCGTATAGGCTGACACCATGTTGTAGGCAGTACTCCCACCGCCAAACTGCTCGATAAACCAGATCCGTTGCTGTGAAGAACTTAGAGGCAATTTCTGGGTTCGAAGAGCCGGTTCAATCACCATTTCATTGCCAGGGATATCCACTCTGCCTTTATCGAGAAAATCGATCAGTTCAGCCTTGTGTGTTTTAATCTTGGCTTTTAGTTCATCTGGAAAGTGAGCCCCCTTTAACTTAAACCCTAACTTACCCTCTTTACTGAATAGCAATACACCCTGCTCATAAGCGTCTTTAACTAATTTAAACATGTCCATCATAACCACCCCTCTTCACCTGCTGTTTCAAGCTCACTTTGGATTTGCCCTTGTAATTGCTGGTTGCAGATTAATTCTGCAAGTTCATGCAAGAGAGGTGTCTGGAAAACCTGCATAGCACTAAGCTCAATGACAAATGCAGCATTGATTTCCGTTATTAATTTGATTGCCAACAATGAGTGACCGCCTAGTGCAAAAAAGTTATCGCCGCGCGATATTTGTCTGACATTCAGTACCTTTTGCCAAATTGCTGCCAAAAAGATTTCCGTTTCACCAACCGGTTCAATAAAATTATCGCTTTTATCATGCTCTGTATTAGGTTCAGGCAGCATCTTACGGTCAATCTTGCCATTAGGCGTCAACGGCCATTCTTCAACCACAACCATAACTGACGGTATCATGTAGTCTGGCAAGGATTTAGCTAATGCAGATTTGATACCCTGAATAAACCGAGTTTGAGCCTGCTGCCATTCTGCACTCTCCCTCTCATTCGTCAGCTTATCCGACACCAGTTTGATGTAGGCAACCAGTTGTTTGTCACCTGCCAAGGTTGTCTTGACCAGCACCAGAGACGAGTTCACCCCTGCCTGCTGATTGAGTTGATATTCAATCTCACCCAGTTCTATTCTGAAACCACGGATTTTCACCTGATCATCAATACGACCAACGAACTCCAGATTACCGTCTGACCGGTAGCACACCAAATCGCCGGTTTTGTACAAACGCTCACTACTATCGGTATTGGCCGGATCATGAAACGGGTTGGCAACAAAGCGTTCCTTCGTTAGTTCAGGACGATTAATATAACCACGGGCTAAGCCCGCGCCGCCGACATAAAGCTCCCCTGTAGAGCCGTAAGGCACAAGTTGCTGCTCTTTATCCAAAATATAAGCCTGACTATTGCTAATAATCCTGCCAATAGTCGGTGTGGTGTGCACGGGAGAATCCAATTTCGCCCAAGTAGAATATGTCGTATCCTCTGACGGCCCATATAAGTTATAAACTGTTACACCTTCATTTTTCTCATATATTGCATTGACCAAATTTGCAGATAAAGCCTCGCCGGCCAAATTAATAACTCGAGTACCCCCCGGTATCGCATTTCGTTCAACCAAAGAGTTCATTGCTGAAGGTACTGTATTTATCAGAGTCACCTGGCAGTCAATACCTTGATGTAGAACCAGAATGTCCTCAACAACACACGTCCGCGTACCCGAAACTAAGGGTAAAAATAGTTCAAATATTGATAAATCAAAGTTCAGAGACGTTGACATGAGAACACAAGCAATGTCCTCCTTTGTATATTGCGACCGAGCCCAACTGAGCATGGCAATTGTATTACTATGCTCAATCATCACCCCTTTAGGTTTACCCGTTGATCCTGAGGTGTAAATCACATAGGCCAGATGACTGGCAGTCAACGCCAATGAATGCTTATCCAGATTAGTAATAGGATAGTGGCTGTATGCCGTGTTGATTTGACTATTCGTACCGCCAAGATTATCTAATATCACCCGATGACCGTTGAAATCTGACAGTACCTGCTCCAGGTGTGACTGGATCAGCACTACCTCAAGCTGTGCATCTTCCAACATGTAACCCAACCGTTCTTGAGGATATCTTGGGTCCAGCGGCACATAAGCTCCGCCCGCCTTGAGGATCGCCAAAATGCCGATTACCATCTCCAGTGAACGCTCCACACATAAACCCACTAGCGTATCCGGCCCAATAGCATGGCGTTCCAACAGATAGTGCGCCAACTGGTTGGATTTTTCATTGAGCTGCCTGTAAGTCAATTGGCTATCACCACACTCCAGCGCAACGTTATCGGGGTTTTCTTCGGCCTGTAGTTCAAACAGCTCGTGGATACACTTGTCCTTTGGATATTCTACATAGGTATCATTGAGCGTATGCCGCAGGTACGCGATCTCCACATTTGACAACATCGGCAGACTGGCAAGTGAACCCAGTGTATAGTCATTTGCCTTCGTCTCTTCGGCCAGCCCTATCAGTAAACGTGACAGGTGATCATTGAGCTGCTCAATATGTTCATGGCTGAACAAACTGGTGTCATAGACCCAATGCAAATGCAATCTATGTTCACTAATACTCAGGTCAATATTGAGATCAAACTTGGTTTGGATATGGTCCGGAGCTATTGAATTCAGCTTCATTCCCGGCAGGTTGAAGGTAACCTCGCCAACGTCACTATTCAGTCCATAATCTGTATCGGTCGTTAACATGATTTGGAACAATGGCGTATATGCTGTACTCCTCGTTACTTGTAACTGTTCAACCAATTGTTCAAACGGCACATCTTGATTGGCCTGAGCATCCAGATGCACCTGTTTGACATGAGAAAGGTAATCACTAAGCATAGCGTGCCTAGTATCTACTCGTAGTATCAAGGTGTTGACAAAGAAGCCAATAAGCGTTTCCAGCTCTGCCTGCAAACGGTTCGCCACTGGCGTGCCTATCACAATGTCATAGCTGTTGCTGTGACGAGATAATAATAATGCCAACGCAGCGTGGAACAGCATGAACGGAGTCAGTTGATGTTGTCTGGCCAAACTGACCAGTGCTTGCGTAGTGTCCTCCTGCAATGAGCCTGTCACCACGGCACCTTGATGTTGCCTTACCTTCGGCCTCGGTCTGTCCAGCGGCAAACCGTGTACTGGTGGTATCTCATCCAACTGCCGCTTCCAATAGCTGATCTGCGATGCTAAATACTCACTTTGCAACCTGTCACGTTGCCAAACTGCAAAATCAGCATATTGAATGTCAAGTTCCTTTATTTCGACATTGTTCCCATTGCGTAAAGCATCATAACGAACAACAAACTCATGGGTAAGAATATCCTCAGACCAGCCGTCAGACGCAATATGATGAGCATTAAATAGCAATACGCCATTATTGACTTGACGCTGAATAAAGGTGGCACGAATCATTAAATCGCGGCTTAGATCAAAAATTTGTCTAGCGTCTTCTTCCATTAATTCAGCTACATGCTGACTTTGTTGCTCCTTAGGCATACAGGTTAAATCAATATAATTAAGCGTCAGATTTCTTCCAGATAAAATTTTCTGGAACGGCTTGCCGTCTTTCTTAATGTAGACCGTACGTAATATTTCATGACGCTCAATGATTTGATTGAGCGCTAGTTCAGCCACGCCAACATCAAATTCGCCCTCAACAGCAAATGCAATGGGCATATTGTATTCCGCACTACTTTGGTCAATTTGGCTAAGTATCCACAAACGCTCTTGAGCAAATGACAGAGGCAATAATTCACCTGTTCGTGGCTGTTTGGGGATCGAATCAACTGTCGTCACCGTCCGCTGTTCAAGCATAACCGCAAGCTCGGCAAACGTTGGATGATCAAAAATAGCTCTAACAGCAATTTCCCGTCCAAGTTCCGCGCGTATTTTAGAAATTACCCGAATGACCAATAAAGAGTGGCCGCCGAGGTGGAAAAAGTTGTCGTTTCGACCAACCCGGTTAATATTGAGTACTGATTGCCAAATACCGGCTAATGCTTGCTCGATCTTGTTAGCAGGTTCAACCCACTCAACGTGATGATTCACTAAACAAGGCTTCGGCAATGCATGGCGATTAATTTTATCCGCCGCATTTAATGGCATCTTATCCAGAATCTCATAGTAGCCGGGGATCATATAATCCGGTAAGTGATGACTTAATCCCTGCTTAATGTCATTAGCAATCTGCTCGATCTGAGCAACATTTGCAGTTAATACGAGATAAGCAACCAGGCAATTTTCACCCGTTCTGTCTTTATGAACGAGTACTACTGCTTCCGCCACTTGGGGTAACTTCACCAAAGCCGACTCAATTTCCCCCAGTTCAACACGAAAACCACGAATTTTTACCTGATTATCAATACGCCCAACAAGTTCCAGATTGCCATTGGCGTCCCAATAACCTAAATCGCCAGTGCGATAAAGTCGGGTCCCATGCCCGTTCATTGTGTGGAAGGGGTTATCTTTAAAACTTTCTGCCGTTTTTTCAGGGTTATTCCAATAACCTTTGCCCACACCAACACCAGACACGCATAATTCGCCAATAACATTAGTAGGCAGAATTTGCATATGTTGATCCAGAACATACATGGTTAGGTTTGGTAACGGCTTGCCTACAGGAATATTTTGAACGTGTTCTTCTAGCGGCTTGTCAATAATAAAATAGGTAATATCGTCCGATGCTTCGCTAGGTCCGTAACCATTCATCACCGGAATATGAGGATAATATTGCAACCAACGATTAACCAAAGGCACAGGACAAGGTTCAGCAATAATCATTAACCATTTCAGATTCGGTAATGGCGTTGCTACCTCACCCTGACTAAGCAAATGTTCTAACAATATTTTCAACACTGACGGAGCAGTTTGAATCAGATGAATATGTTCGTCTTGCAACACACGAACATATTCAGGCAAATCCATAGCATCAGGCAGAATGACTGTTTTGCCCCCACTTAACAAAGGCGCCAGAAATTGCCACACAGAGACATCGGAAGAAGAAGCTGCACTTTGTAGAAAGTTACGTGATAACAGTTGATTATGACGCCCCATGAAACCGAGAACATCAAATTCAGCATCAATATGATTCAAAGCCCCGGCATGGTGCACCAATGCACCTTTAGGTTTGCCAGTAGAACCGGAAGTATAAATCATATAAGCCAGATCATCAGGATAACACTCAACCTCCGGGTTAGTATTTGCGTAATGACCCAATGAGGGCCAGACCACATCCAACCGAAAACATTTCTGACCATTGAAGGCTAACCCATTTAAATGGCTTTGAGTTAAAACCACATTAACCCCAGAGTCAGCCAACATATACGACAAACGCTCAGGTGGATTAGTCGGGTCCAAAGGAACATAAGCAGCGCCGGCTTTCATAATGCCAAGTATGGCAATGACAAACTCGATGGAGCGTTCGGCATAGATAGCAACAATATGATTTCGCTTTATTCCTTGTTCTATCAGATAGTGCGCCAATTCATTAGCACGCTGATTAAGTTCAGTATAAGTGATACGGTGTACGCCACATACAGCAGCAATAGCCGCTGGTGTTTTTGCTGCCTGATGTTCAAAACGTTGATGGACAGTAGCTGTTTTATCATAAACAACCACAGGGCTATTAAACTCGTTAATAAGCCGCCGTTGTTCGTTAATAGGAATAATTGATAATGTCAGCAATGGTGTTTGTGGAGCCTGATTAAGCGCATGAATAATGGCCATCAATGCTGTTCTCATATAAGTCAGAACATTAGCCGTTCCTACTTGTGACTCAACATGAACCTGCATCATGAAATCATTATCAAGCTGATCAATCCCCATTTCTAACGGATAGTTGGTATATTCTTTGGCTTCTATGATTTCAAAATGATGACTTTGGTTGGCAATCTCCAATTTATTTTTGTGACGTAAATTCAACAGGCTGGTAAACAAAGGTGTGCCACCTGGCAAGGAGCTATAACGTAATGCCTCGGAAAGCGGAAAATGCTCGTAGTCGGACAATTCAATGAGTTCATCACTAATTTGGGTTAATGCTTCGCTTACCGACAGATTTGTCAGATTTATGCGTATAGGCAGCAAATTAATCAACATACCCAAAATACGATCATTTCCACGAATAGGCTGCATTCGCCCTGACATCATGGAACCAAATACAACATCGTCTTTACCACTACATTTAGCAACGACCAATGCCCAAGCCAAGTGAAAAATATTTGCAGCACTAATACATTGCTGAGTCGCCAAGCCAATAATTTGTTGCGCTAAACGCGGACCAACCAATTCTCTGGCAGTATCTATTTTCAACCCGTCGTTATAAACATCTAATAACCCGAAAGGCGCGGTGGTTTCAACAACATCAGACAGTTTAGCTTTAAAGTAATCAACGCCACTATTGGATTGGTTAGCTCTTAATGAATAAGCAACAAACTCACGATATTGAACCGGAGTAGGCAACAACACATTTGGATCTTCAAGCAAAGCGTGCATTTCTGCAATTTGCAATAAGACAGAAATATGATCACTTAATAAATGATGTTGCTTTAATAGTAGAAAACACTCATCAGTCTTCGTATCTTTAGCTGCAATCGCTTGCATCATAGGCGCACGATCCAGCTTCATATGGTGGTGTTCAATTGCAGATAATTCTGCCAAAGTTTCCAATGCTGAGAAACCTGGAGCAACAGCTTGCCATTGTAAAGGAACAGAGGCTGTTCGATGAACAACCTGAACTGATGTGGTTAAATCATGCCAATGAATAGAGGTGCGGAAAATATCATGGCGTGCCACTATCTTATCAAGCGTATGTAAAAATGCTGTCAGCTTTTGCTCATTAGCAAACTTTATCAGAATGGGGATGATATAAGTATCACGCTCTTCATTCATTCGATGGTGAAAGAAAATGCCTTCCTGCAACGGTGATAATGGATAAATATCTTGTATGTTACTGGCACCACCTTCAACTTGCTGGCAAATAACTGCGATTTCTTTTTCACTCAAAGTCACCATATCCAACATATCAGGCGTGATATGTTCAACATGCTCTGCAAGCTTGTTAACAGCCACCTCTTGATGGGTTAACGTTTCCTCATCCTTACGGACACAAGATAAATGTAATGCCAATTCTGCCAGTGTGTTAGTTCGATAAATCGCGCGGATAGGCAGTTCATAACCACATTGTGCCAACTCTGCTCGCAATGACATAATCGATAAAGAGTGACCACCCAGAGCAAAAAAGTTGTCATGGCGGCTGACTTTACTCAAGGCTAATAGCGACTGCCACAGTTGCGCTAATACCAGCTCGGCTTCGCCCTCAGGGGCAACAAATTCCTGCTGACTATAATCTTGTTTTTGTGGTAGTGGCAATTGCTTAAAATCTAACTTGCCGTTTTGTGTCAGTGGCAATTTCTCTAACTGCACAACGGCAACAGGCAACATGTAGTCAGCCAGTTTGCTCTTCATCGCCAGACGAATAGCATCAATATTGATGGTTCCTTCAGCAACAACATAAGCAATTAATTGCAGTCGATCATCGGAGCCAAGTTGTCGAGGATAGACAACCGCTTCATGAATGCCGGGATAATCCATTAATTGATTACTGATTTCTTCTGGCTCAATACGAAAACCGTTTATTTTTACTTGGTTATCATTGCGCCCAATAAACTCTAAATTACCATCGGGTAACTGACGTACGATATCTCCTGTGCGGTAAAGTCGCCCCGGACCAAAAGGATTAGCCACAAAATACTTCTCGCTATCTTGTTCACGATTAAGATAGCCACGTGTTACACCTGTTCCACCAATATATAATTCCCCTTGAAACCCTGAGGGGACACTTTTTAAATTCGTATCTAATATATAAAGTTGGGTGCCATAATTAGCTTTACCAATGGGAATCATCGCCGTTACATCAGCCAAGGATGCCATGCAGTAAGCAGACGCGGTTACTGTTGTTTCAGTCGGGCCGTATGTGTTGATAAGTTCGATAGCAGGACCATGTTCGAACCATTCGCGAGCACTAACGGATTTAACCATTTCGCCACCCAAGATCACTAAACGTAGTGAAGAATCAATAGGTTGACGACTGTAATTCACCAGTTGATGCCAAAAAGCGGTAGGTAAACTGGTCACCGAAATTTTATGGTGTCGGCAAAATGCCCAAAATGCATCAAAATCGTAATGAATATCATCAGCTCGTAACACCAGAGTGCCACCGTTACATAAGGAGCCGAAACATTCTTCCACAGAAATATCGAAGCTGACCGAAGAAAACTGCAAAAACTTATCATGTTCAGTCAGTCTATAAGACTCTGTAATGTGTGCAACAAAATGACTCAACTGCTTATGTTCAACCATCACCCCTTTGGGCTGTCCCGTTGTACCGGAGGTATAAATCACATAAGCCAGATGCTCCAACTGTAAACCAATATTACTTGCGGATATGTTTGCCACAGAACGCTGGGCCAAATGTTCATTAAACTGAGCATCATCAAGCAATAGTGTTGCGATCTTGCATGCTGCGAATCGATGTGCAATGGAAGACATTGTTATACAAACAACAGGTTCAGCATCGGTCAGCATAAACTGCAAACGACCATCGGGATAATCGTGATCCATAGGAACATAAGCAGCTCCAGCTTTCAGCGTTGCCAACATCGCCACGACCATCTCACTCGAACGCGGCAAGCAAATAGCAACACGGCTATCAGGCCGAACTCCCTGCTCAATTAAATAGTTAGCTAACTGATTGGCTTTATTGCTCAATGTGGCGTAAGACATTTGTCGTTCGCCATCCACGATGGCAATAGCATCAGGATGCCGTTCAGCATATTGCTCAATTTGCTCATGCACTAATGTGATGGTCGGACAAACAAGTTTTTCTCCTGCCACAGCAGATTGACTTAGATTCCATAACGCCTGTTCAACGCCTTTACTCACCAGATCAAGTGAAGTTAATAACGCTTCAGGCTGTGCAACCATTTGTTCAACCAAAGTCATAATGCTTTGCAATAAATGTTCAGCCTGATGTGACGAGAAATAATCATGACGATAGTCTAGTTGGAGCTGGGTGTTTTGCTTATCACCGTAATTACATAATATAACGGTGAGAGGAATATCTTCACGCCCATGACTAAGGTAATTAGTTTCCGTATCCAAGCCACTAGCACTGAAATCAAAATCAATCTGTTGATAGTTAAAAACAATATCAAAAAGACGTTCGCGACCTTGAGCACGTAAAGATAAATCCTTATATAAAGCACTCGAAGGATAAGAGCGATAACGATAGCCACTTTTTATAGTACGTGCTGTCATTGCTACTGATTCAGCCACCGACATCTGCTCATTTTGCATGCACATTACCGGTAGCATTGACATAAACGAACCAACCATATTGCGTTGAGCTGATGTAGTACGATTATGTAAAGGCGTCCCGATGAGGACGCCATCACTTTGGTTGATACGGTTTACTAGAGAAGCAATAGCGGTGATAAAAAGTGGCGATATTGGTAAATTGCATTGACTCGCCTTGGTTAAAAATAACTTATATCTATCAGGTTTGATAAAGTATACAAGCCTGCTATTTTTCCTTAAATCGGCAGTTACAAAGCCTTCTTTCCTATATTGGAAAGGCACATCTGGCAAGTGGTGGAATAACTCTTTCCAATACTTAGCTGCCTTTGCTAATTGCTGACTATAATTCTCCGGTAACGGTTGCGCAGCAAGATCAAGAAACCGCTCTCCCGTGTTTTCTTTAAGCTTATTTCCCAGCTCCAATTGCTGGTAGGTGTCGAAAATACTTCGAAACCAGTTAGCATAACCGACACCATCAATGATGATGTGATGAGAAATAAAGTATAGCCAGAAACGATTTGTAGCCAACTGAATTAAGCCGACTCGATAAAGCACATCCTGTGCTAATCTAAATGGCTCAGAGAATATCCGTTCAATAATAGCCAAAGCTTTAGATTCCGCCTCTTCTTCACTCGAAAGATCTAAATGAGACAGTTCAAAGTGATGGTCTTGAACAATATGAGCAAATTCAACTGTATCTTTTAGCGCATCCAAACCAACATGATGCGGCATTGAGTACTTATCTACTATTGAACATCGAAGTACAGCGTGTTCTTGGATAGTGTGTTTTATGGCGCATTCGAGATTCTTTATATTAATAGATTGTTTAATCTCAACATAACCACCTATATTGAACGCTGCTGTATCCTCTCTACTTATATGATCAAGATAAATTTCTTTTTGCTGTTGATTTAGTGGAATAACAAGCTGTTCAACTTGATCTAGAAACATACTATAATCCCTTTGAAAGATATTATTTTTGGTTTTTATTATTTATAAGCTCCTTAAAATTATTTCCTCACAATAATTTCAGCTAGCATTTCCTCATACTCTTCATAATAACCGACTTCTACAAAACCAAAACGTTGATAAAATGATTTATGGCGTTCGCTCGTTTCGTCATAACAAACAGTAATCCTGTGACAATCAAGCTGCTGTTTCATTTCATCCAGTAATAACTGCATCGCCTCACTTCCAATCCCTTGATTTTGGTAAGATTGATCAACCATCATTCGATACAGATTATATTCGTTGGGTTTGCCTTCATTAACGCAACGCTCATACATTGCAAAACCAACTACCTCCTCGCCGTAACAGATCACTCTTGCTCTGCAATATTCATTAAAATGTGATTCGACAATTGACTCTGAGTTTGGCGCGACGAAAACTTCTTGTCCAGGTCCAACTTCAAGAGACATGACATCCTCATAATTGTCTTTATCGACATCAATCAAAGATACTTTCATCATTAACCTACTTGCTTTTTAAGAAATATAATTAAGATACGGACGGTACTTCTCGAAAAAACTTTCACGCTTCATTAATCCCAAAAGTCCACATAAACTTAGCCAATTGTAATACAGATTTTCACGCGGCATTTTTTCTTTAATGCTCTTAAAACTTACAAGGGCTGAAGCTCGAGTATGAAAATCGATATTAAAAGAAATGCTATCAGTCAACGTTCTTACATGATGAAGCATACCCGCTGGCATGATTAATATATCACCTTGATGTACCTCAATCGTGGACTTGTTTATATTAGCTATCTCACTAACATTCTGAATTTCTGGATTATACTCAAACCAGCGCCATCCTCGACGAGAACAGGCATCTCTTTCCTCCCAAGGAATAAAAGAGAATCTCTTGCTTCCCTTTATCTGAAAAAATAGATTGTTCGTTCTTAAAGTATCAAAGTGCAGTGGCGTTATAGCTCCGACTGGAGACATAAAAAATTGAACAAACTTCCACCATTCATTTCGGTAAAGCTTTGGCAAAATAGTTAGGGGAAAATCACCTACGTCATCAAGTAACTGTTGAGCTTGTAAAAAGATAGGAATGTCATGACAATAGGGAATATCGTTACCCATCTCTCCTTTTTTATATGCATTCAGAGTTTCTAAATAACGATACATTTTGGCTTGCTCAGAACGCACACCATTTGCATCAAAAAATTTGATCACAACGTCAATTTGAGGACACTTATCTTGAAAGTATTCAGAATTCCATTGTTTTATCGCAGGCCAGTCTTGCAGTAATCCTCGGTAAACTATCGCGTATCCCCGAGCAAGTGTGTGATCAAATTCAAGTTGATTAAACTTAGTAAGTTCTACTACACGGCTCATAATTCTACACTCCTAGCTAAAACTTTATTCCTAATTGCTGCTAACCGATAACCTCTGGACTTCACTTTCGAAGTTATTACTATTCCTTGATTTTAAACTGGCGAGAGCCTGTTCTATAATCTTCAATCCTTTTACCAGTGTGTCTTCATCAATGGTCAAAGCAGGCATCAATTTCAATACTTCATCATTAGGACCACACAACTCCACAATCAAACCATTTTCAAAGCAATGCTTCACCAAATACTGTGTTAATGAGGAATCAACCATTTCTATACCTTGCATGAATCCAATTCCCTTAACTCGCAGTACAAATTCATGATACTTTTCAGCCAAAGAGTCCAAGTACGTTCGAATTAATTCAGCCTTATGCTGAATTATCTTCTGAAAAGAGCTATCACCCCAATATTCATTTAACATCGCTTTTGAAGCGACAAATGCTAAGTTATTACCTCGGAATGTGCCGTTGTCTTCTGCCGGTTTCCACACATCAATATCGGGAGAAATAAGCAGTAATGACATAGGTAGCCCAATACCGCCAATAGATTTGGAAAGACAAACTAGGTCAGGTTTAATATTTGCGCGCTCAAAACTAAAGAATGTTCCGGTACGACCACAACCAGATTGAATGTCATCAACGATGAATAGAATGTTGAACTCTTCGGTGAGTTTTCTCAACGCCCTCAACCATTCAACAGAAGCAACATTTAATCCGCCTTCTCCTTGTACAGTCTCGAGAATTACCGCAGCGGGAAGATCAACCCCTGAACTGGGATCGGCAAGTAACTTTCTAAAATATCCTATATAATCAAATGCTCCATTGATATAACCATCAAATGGTAAACGCGTAATTTGAGAATATAGTCCAGGTTGGCGATGATGTTGACTACCTGTTAAACCGAGCGACACACCCGTCATACCGTGAAAGGCATTGGTAAAACAAACAATGTTTTCTCTTTTTGTATACTTTCTTGCTAATTTTACCGCAGATTCAATGACGCTCGTACCTGTAGGACTGGTAAATTGCAAACGATATTCAAGTTGTCTCGGTTTCAAAATCTTATCAACAAATGTCGATATAAACTCCATTTTTGCTTCCGAGTACAAATCAAGCCCCATAATAATACCATCATCTTGAATATACTTAAAAATCTGTTGTTTTATGATTGTATTATTATGTCCATAGTTTAAAGCACCAGCGCCACATAAAAAATCAATGTAACTCCTACCATCTATATCGATTAAGGTAGAACCTATACCATTTCTAAATATTACGGGAAATCTACGGCAATATGAGCGAACTTTAGACTCATAATTACTGAATATTTCTTCTATTTCCATAATAACTCCACAGTAATCCAGACAAAGGCCCAGATTGATTTAAGTTAACACCAATCCTTTTATATCAAATTAACCATAACATAATAACCAGAAAATTTATTTTGGTTGCAACTTTATCATTATAATCTTTAGATTAAAACCTATCGGATTATCAAAGTGATCGGATATTTCCCTATTCTTTCACTATCCCATATAACCATAAACTCTCCCTAATGCATACAGGTTTGAAGCGCAAATCATCACATATACCCTTCATCTTTCAAGCTGCCGCTTTGTTGGCTGCTTTCACTCACCCCAGTCACATCGTATCTATGCTCCTGGGGATTCATTCACTTGCCGCCACGCTGCAACTCGAAATCTATTAGGTATAATTATTAAGAGTTTTAAATTCACCCATCTATTTTTCTAAAAAACATTCATCTCTACCACCCGTAATTATTACCTGAAATTATTAATTATAATTTTTAATTGCCACCAGTAATTTTTCCTTTATAATAGGTAGAAATGGATTTGTATTGACATAATGATTCTGTAACCACATAACTCCGCATATTCCTAATATCTATTTTCCTCAATAGCACCATCGCTAAATCTGCTACGGTTATACATTTGAGCAGATTACAGGCAATTAACGTCGTACTATTTAATTCTCTACTTCGATATACTATTGGAAAATAATAGCTAGCCAACTCATATGAAGGCAAAAATAAAATACATCTTGGGACAGTTGTTTATATTTAGATAACGAAAGGAACGTTAACACAGGCTGAACATTAACACAAACAAAACACTAATAAAAGCCAAACACTAATCAAACAACTAAAAAATTTAATATGTCAGAAAGAAATCTTACCACTAACATTGCTATTATTTTACCCTTGAACTAATTAACAGACGTTATAGTTATACTCAACAAACAAAACCGTTCAGGTAATCAAATGTCATTATCCCTCACTGCTCCCGGGTGGTTAGCTCTATACTCACTGTTCGTGGTAATACATCCACTAAATATAGATATCTATACACGCCGACCTCAACAGAGTCTATTATGCGCCTGGCAACAGTAGGTACTCTGATTAATTTATCAAACTACTATAATCATAAGAAGTTATTATTCTTTAGTAAAAACAGCCTCTCGAATGATCTCCAGTGCAGTAGGATTTTCAATCAAGGCAAGATCACCCGGCTCACGCCCTTCACATATCGCCTGCATAGTTCGACGCAACATTTTCCCTGAACGAGTCTTGGGAAGCTGGGATACGAAATAGACCCGTGCCGGGCGGCCCACACTGCCAATTTGTTTGTTCACCAAGCCCATCAGGGCTTTTTCCAGAGAGGAATAATGCTCAGCATTCTGAATTTCCTTCCCATCCTTGAGAACGGCAAAAGCAACTGCGGCTTGTCCCTTGATGGCATCCTTGATGCCAATAACGGCTACTTCGGCAACGTCTTCATGACCAGCAATACACTCTTCTATCTCCCGCGTTCCCAATCGGTGTCCCGCAACATTAATCACATCATCCGAACGTCCCAAAATAAAATAATAGCCATCACTGTCACGGATACCCCAATCGAATGTGGAATAAACAGGCTGGTCGAAATGACGCCAATAGGTATTGATGAAACGTGTATCATCACCATAGATGGTTTGAATGCAACCTGGAGGTAAAGGCCCTTCAACAACGAGCAAACCTTTTTCGTTATCGCCACACGCCTCGCCAGTCAGTTCATTGATGAGCTTGACATGAAAACCATACATCGGGAAGCCAGTGCTGCCAAACCGGTTCGGCCTGTCATCCAGAACGCGGGCGATAGCCATAATCGGCCAACCAGTTTGGGGTACCGTCAGGATTCCTG
>NZ_JAHZMK010000024.1:381283-381453 GCF_020387775.1 Photorhabdus antumapuensis | reverse complement strand
AGCAGACGGCGGTGAACGCGAACGGGAAAGTCAGTTTTACGGAGTACAGCGCCAGCTATTATGTCGCCAGCGTGACGGTGGAGGTGGATAAAGACAAGGCGCACTACAACAACGGCAGTGACAGTTATACCTTCACGGCGACAGTAAAGGATGGGCACGGCAATCTGGTG